>CAXBGJ010000001.1:0-98491 GCA_963975045.1 uncultured Marinomonas sp.
CTTTGTGCTTAATGATTATTTGGGGCTATAAAATGTGGTGGATTCGTCGCCCATCCGCAGGATCAACGTCTAAGCCTTTGCTTCAAGCATGGATGAAGCTTTCGGCCATTCAAAAAACACTGACCCTTCTCGTAACTCTATTTTTGGGCGTCAGCTTACCAGTTATGGGCGTCAGCCTACTGATTTTCCTATTGATTGATATTTGGCGCTGGAAACGTCAATAAAATAATCAATCGCTCACCGAGCTTTTTTATAACGCTCGGTGAGCCCTTTTATTTACGCCCTACTCTTTCCATAAACTCTTTTCTTTAGGCTTTCCTCTGGTCTCTCGCCTTGTTATCAGTAAAATACGAGGCTTATTAAATTACCGCCAGAAAATGATTTTTATGGACTCACAAGCTCTCGCCACACTCTCAGAACAGGTTTTATTCAAACTCCTTTCGTCACCGCAAGGCGCTCAACGACTTTTTCATGGGCGAGGCAGGTGCTTTCCAGGACTTGAACACATCACAGTAGATTGGCTTGAAGGTCAATTATTAGTGTCTCTCTTCAAAGAACCTTCTCCTGACTCATTAGATAAATTAAATACTGAATTTATCAATTGGACGAATAAAAAAGAATGGGGCGCCAGCAAAGTGCAATCACTCCTACTCCAGCACCGAAGTCGAGAGAGAAGTCCTACTGAGTGCTTATGGGGCGATTATCAAGAACACCAAATTGTTAACGAAGAAGAGCTACTTTTTCAGCTCGACTTAGGAAAGAACCAAAATTCCGGTCTTTTTTTAGACATGCGATATGGTCGACGCTGGGTAAAAGAAAACAGCAAAGACAAACGAGTACTTAACTTATTCGCATATACTTGTGGCTTTTCCGTTGCGGCTATCGCTGGCGACGCCGATTTTGTTGTCAATTTAGACATGGCAAAAGCCGTACTTAGCCGAGGAAGAGAGAACCATAGACTCAATCAGCACGACTTAAGCAACGTTAAGTTCTTTGCTCATGATATTTTCAAGTCATGGGGAAAGATAAAAAAATATGGGCAATACGATTTAGTGATCATCGATCCTCCCACTTTTCAGCGTGGTAGTTTTGCCCTGACGAAAGACTACCAGAAGATATTACGCCGACTACCAGAACTACTCACCGACAATGGCCAAGTTCTAGCCTGTGTAAACGACCCAACCATTCCAGCACAGTTTCTCATTGATGGCATGCGAGAAGAAGCACCCAATCTAGAATATCAATATCGACTTGATAATCCGCCAGAGTTTCTCGACATTGATGTAGAAAGCGGCTTAAAAGCACTTATTTTCCAAAAAATGCCCCATAACGAACACTAACAAAACAAAGGAAAGCACAATGTCTAAAACGACAGTGACATTTGAATACGAGAAAGAAACTAAAAACAGCGTACGCTATCAAGAAATTCCAGAGGAAGGGAAAGCGCCTATTATGGGAACGCTTTATGTTCAAAAATGGTTTGCCGGCAGCTCTAAAACACTAGAAATCACCATCGAGAAAAAAGACTAAAACGCACTAAATAAAACGGTAATCGTTTTTTATTACCGTTTTATTGTTACTCAATCATTGAAACGTCAAATCTTCAGTAGAGGTCGCTTAATAGGCAACACGTTCCCCACTATTGTACCGACCGAAATACAAACCAGAGCGATAATAAGCCCAACAGTAACTTGCTCTCCAAATAAAGGAACCGCGAACATACTAGCAAGTAACGGCACTATAGCCATCAGCGCGCCCATTTTGGTAGCACCTAAAATATGCACCGCCTTACCATAGCAAACAAACTGCACCGCAATCGCCATAACCGCTTGATAAAAGGCCTGAAGCCCAATCATGCCATAGGAAACGTCCTGAAACGCATCAGACATCTGAGTGAAGTAATAAGGCGTATAAAGTAAAGTCGTCACTGTAATAACACCCAAGGTGGCGTGCCACGGAGCAAATTTCCAACGCCTTAGCAGTACGGTAAATATACCCCAAAATAAACACGCAACAACAAAACTGATATCACCCAACCAATAAGAAACACCTGACAATAAGGTCTCTAACAGTAAGGCCAAAATCCCCAAACTGCTGATTCCTATCCCTGCCCAAGCAAATCGAGAGTGCCTTTCTCCAGCCAGAAAATAGGCCAATACAGCAATCATAATTGGCATCAAACCTGGTAATAATAAAGCCGCATGAGTTGCAGGGGCGTATTGAAAACCATTAAATACGGAAAGCGAATAAGCCAATCCACCGGTAGCGCCGACCGCTATCATTCGCCATTGAAAAATCACTTTTCGGTGAATCCAAATAAAAGGGAAAAATAGCACAAACGCCGTACCAAATCGCACTATCATCATGTCTGGTAAAGACAGTGAAGCCAATGCGCCAGCCCGTGAGATCAGAATAAAACCCGTCCATACCATGATCGCAATTAAAGCCAAGGCGTAGCCTTTCACCATGAGCTTAGCGTCCAACGACGATTGATCTTTCATATTTAATGCGTCTCTGCGATTTTAAAACAGCAGTATAACTGCCATCATCACTTGGAAATAGCCAAAAAGAGCGGATATTAGGATACTCCTCCTGAGATCCTTGCTTAATTAATTCGTTGAACTCCCCAGACTTTACCATTTCACTCTATTGATCAAACTCAATCCTTCGATTTCACAGCGACACCTTCAGGTGTGCCAATGACTATATTTTAGAAAGTACGTCAGCTTTGCTTTTTTACTGAATAGGATTGATTGGGGGGGGGGATACGAAAGAATACGAGCCATGGATTCGAGACACTTGAGTCCAATAACATATTTAAGGAAGCACTATAGAATATAGTTTTCCAATAGCGCCTGATAATGCGTCATCTAAGCCCTGTCGAACCAGTTTACCTTTGAAATTTCGATTGTGCTTTGCCATAAAAAAAACCCCCAACGTTGGTTGTCCAATGATTGGGGGTCACTTCACTTGATAGCATCAAGCGGGCTTTTTCTATTGAAAAATGGATTAACGAATTTAGAACGCCATGTTCATAGCAACAGAAATTACATTCGCAGAGGATTCATAATCAGCTTGTAGCTTTCCTCGGCTTGCATCTTCCGTTAAATTTGTACGATTTACCGACACATCGTCAATCATCACATGAGTAAAGGCAAAGGTTGCAGATGTCATGTCATTGAAGTCGTAGGTCCCGCCAACAGAAATCCATTTACGATCCCCATCCGGGGTACGAGCAGAGCGATATTCATCGGTTACTGGTGAATTATCCATTGCGACACCGGTACGCAAGGTCAATTTATTCGAATAAGCGTAAGTCAAACCCGCTGAGTACATCCACTGATCTTCAAAACCAAAGGTAAGCACTGAATTGGATTGAGAACTATCAAAGTCTATATTTAGGCCATCAAGAGAACCCCAGCCCGTTTTTATTGCCGTTAGACCAAGAATTAATTTATGAGTTAAATCCTGCTCAACACTTAGAGTTAAAACTGATGGGAGAGTTACAGAATCACTTACAGTAGTATTAACCAAGTTAGCCATTGATCGGCTTGTTAATACAGAATTTAACGTCGTAACATCTGTGTACTTTACATCTCCCTCAAAATCAAAATCCACTTCACTACGGTAACCCAAGCCGACTCGAGTTCCTTTTATAGGCTCTAGTGCAACACCAAAGCTATAACCGTAACCAACATCATCCGCTTCAATTTTCCCATCACCTTCAGCCCCAACAAACCCAACAGCTGATCCTAGAACAATCTCCGCTTTATGTATTTGAACGCTAGCACCAACCGAAGCCCAATCATTAACTCGATGCGCCAAAGCAAAACTTAACGCGATATCTTGTACCGCCGTTTCTGTCGCATGGAAACGTCCAGCCCAGTCATCACCATAATCACCTGACAAACCAAAGGGCACATTCAATGAAATGCCCGCCACTGTTTTATCCGAAAGCGGTTTAGCTAAATAGAAAGATGGAACAAGCGTATTGTCGACAGAATCATTCGTTGAATCGGTACCTAAAGAAGAGCCAGCGGCGCCAGATGCAGAATTCACTGTCACATCCATCGTCGGCATAACGTAAGCACCAGACACGTAAACCGTGGTTTCTTTGGCATTCACAAAGAGCGCAGGGTTCCAGAAGCTGAAAGAGATGTCGGCATTAGACGCCGCCGCACCCGCTAGTGCAGTACCGGAAGCTGTTGCACTGTGATCATTTAAAGCAAAACCCGCTGAATACGCGGAAGACGCTGCCGCCACAGAGGCTGCAACAAGGCTTGCTCTAAACAAGAATTTTGAGGAGGTAGTCATAATAAGCTCCGTTGTTATTTTTATTGGGAATTTTATTGTTTATTACTAAATCACTTATACGCTTACATTATAGAAGCACACAAGCTGATATTACCAGTAAGTATTTCTTCCGCAATACAATATTGAAAAAAAATCATGCTAATTTGGATAAAAAACATACAAAATAGGCCGAAAACAACAAGGAGAAACAATAAAAGACAAGGAAAATGAGGAAAATGAGGAAAATGAGGAAAATGAGGAAAATGAGGAAAATGAGGAAAATATAGAATACAAATGAATTAAATTGTCTGCTCAGACAATTTCGCTCTAAGGCAGAGAGTTGATATATACGGAATGAATTGAAAAAATGAAAGGCTTATAACACAGCAACTCTTTGCCATTGACCACATTGCTCTAAAAGCAACATGAATGGCGGAATGGACGGGACTCGAACCCGCGACCCCCTGCGTGACAGGCAGGTATTCTAACCAACTGAACTACCACTCCAACACGATCTAGCTCTTTTGCCTGTTTGACCAAGCCCACTGTCTAGTTAGTGGCGGGGATAAAATAATGTCTTTTAAGAGCGAAAAGCTTAAATTATCTTATCCAACTGAACATAACCTAAAATGTAAAGATACAAGAAAACCTTATAAATCAACAAAATATTTTATGATGCTTCTCTTATATCAAAAGAGAAACATTGAACATGTTTAACTTCCAAGAGAATAATACAAAAATCTAGTCACATATCTTAAAAAAAGTACAAAGTTACGAACGGGTAAAAATGACCTTTGCTTGAAGACGGGGCGTATAGTACACCAACAAAATATATTGTCTAATCTTTTTTAAAAAAAGTAGTTTACGTACTTTATAGGTCTAATATGCCCTCAGTTTCCTATACTTTCCTTTGCCCTCAGCCAATCTTTATGGAATTTATAGCCCACACCATAAACCGTGTCGATAGGATTAAGGCCACTTTCAGTTTCTTGGATTTTTTTACGGATATTTTTTATGTGATTATCGATATTACGATCCGATATGTCGATTGTTTCTCTGTAGACATGCTGAATGATGTCTTCTCGGCTAAATACGCGATCAACTTTCCCCAATAATAGAGCCAATATTTTAAATTCTACCGCTGTCAGGTTCATTTGCTTACCATTCAATAAAGCGAGATAGCTGTCTTTATGCAGCTCAAAACCTGAATATTCCAGTACATCATGACTAGGCTGAGAGACTCTTCTTAATACGGTTTTTATTCTAGCCATGACTTCTTTTGGGCTAAATGGCTTACAAATATAATCATCTGCGCCTAACTCTAGACCCAACAACTTATCCGCTTCTTGTCGTTTTGCTGTCACCATAATAATGGCAACATTTGAGAATGTCCGAATCTGTTTGCAAATATCAATTCCATCCACCTCTGGAAGCATAATATCGAGAAGAATTAAGTCCACCGGATTCTGTTTCACAAAATCAACAACACCTTTTCCGCTCTTAAAATATTCCGTGTTGTAGCCTTGCTGATGGCTATAAGCCATTAGCACTTCGGCAATATCTTCTTCGTCTTCTGCGATAAGTATTGTTTGTTTGGCCATTGTTATTTCTCTAATACCGGAAAGCGCATCTGCACGGCCAATCCGCCAAGTGGTGAATCTTGAAGATAAATATCGCCTTTATGAGCGTCGACAATTTGTTTACAAAGCGCCAACCCTAAACCCGAACCGCCTAACGCTCTATTACGAGATTTCTCCACTCGATAAAAACGCTCAAATAACTTCTCTTGATCTTCTGGGGACACACTCGGAGCCGAGTCTTGTAACGTCAATTCAATATCGGAAGCGGTTTTATTGACCTCTATATTGAGCTGTCCTCCCTTGTTGGTGTACTTACAGGCATTTTCCAACAAATTCAAAAACAACTGTTGTAAGCGATCTTTATCGCCCTTAATTATACATTGCCCTGCTTTTTGTAACGATTGACTATGAACCACCAGCCCTTGCTGTTCAAAACGCATGGAAAAATCGTCTAGGCTACTTTTAAAGACGTTAATGATATCCACATGCTCTAAATTATACGTAAAAACAGCCGTATCGCTATGAGCTAATTGAGTAAGATCATCAACAATATGATTAAGGTTATCTACCTGCTTGATCAGTAAAGCAATACGTTTTTCATCAGGAACAAATACCCCATCTTGTACCGCCAATAAATGAGAGCGCAATACGGTGAGTGGTGTTTTTAATTCGTGCGATGTATCTGACACCCACTGGGCACGCATTTGTTGATTCTCTTCTAGTGTTTGAGCAAGTTCATTCACGTTCATTGATAAGGTTCCAAGCTCATCTTGGGTTAGAGGCGGAATTCGATTGGCAAAATCCCCTTTTTTTAATGCATTTGTCCCTGCGACGATCTGCCTTATTGGCTTCATTAAATGTCGAGACAAGACAATCGCGACAATAAAAGCCACCAACATCACACACAGGGTAATCATAAAATAGCTATAGAACTGTGCTGTTAAAAACGCCTTGGCAGGGCTGCTTTCAACTAAACGGGAAGGCGCAAACCCTATCCAACCAATAACATTATTGTTCAGTAAAATAGACTCTACTTGTGGACTGTCGCTTAAATGCGCCCTACCGACGATTACCTGTTTATTGACATCGTATAAACTGATCCTTTGGCCTGTTTTCAATGACCCTGGCGGAAGGTTTATCCATAAAAAAGCGGGAGATGGACTGTCTTGTTTACCTTTAGCTTGTCTGTCTTTCGCAGATTCGCCTCCACCATTGAGGCTCGGATTTTTCTCTACACCTGGCTCTACATTTTGCTCAACAATTGAGCGCCACAATAGAGTGTTCTGCTCAATCGGTTGCCAGCTATTGGATTGGCTATACAACTCAATCAATTGCTGCTTAACCGCATCCACATGTTTTTGCTCTTCTTGCTCGACAAACTGATTAAAGCCAGTCGAAAACGTCAGATAAATAAACGCAAACATTAAGCCCACAAGGGCCATGCTGGTGATAAAAAACGCGAAAAAGAACTTATGTATTAATTTCACAGGCACACAAGCATAATTAAAGACCGTTAAAAGGCGATATTAGCGGTATCGCCGGCATTCAAAAGTTTATATTGAGGTTTCACAAAACTGGCGTGTACGTCACCTAAGCTTTTTGGAAAAGAGACAGAGATGTCCGTAACTCTAGCAAACGAATGCCGAGCCTGAAAAACAATTTCAGTGCCATGTTCATGATGCGTATTGGTAATCACCACGCGCTCAAATGTGAGCGGCTGTTGATTTATAGACAGGCTGAAAGTTTGCTTCAGTGCATCTTTAATAAAGTCCACTTGTTGATCAGCACTCAAATCAGTTGGCATCACTTCATTTATATCACCCATTAACCAAGCTTGGTTATTTTGCAGTGCTAATATTAAATGCGGCAAATCCGTGAGAACTCTCACTTCAACTTGCCCGTCTCTTAATATTACTTGAGCACTTGTTTCTTCTAAGGTATGTGCCTTAGCAGGTAATATCATCATGCTAAACGCACTCACAAGAACAACCAATAAAGTACTTTTAAATAGTTTAAGCTTAACGATGGATTGCATTTTAGATTCCTTATTGGGGCTCTTCTATGGTGGTTTTGCAAATAATAGTGTTATCCGTTTCTAGATCTTCACCCCAAATAAATTGCGCGCTGCTGTCCCAGTTAATATCGTTATAACCGTCTTTAGGACCGACAGAGGAAGCTAGATGCTCAGTAGCATGTGCCCAATTAGAATCATCAAAATCACTTTGTAACCAGTTTGTTGGTGCTTCTTTAGACATAAAAGTACAATAGCCTTGCCCTGCAACTGGATTCGATTCGCTCTCACACAGTTTATTAAGAGGTGCTTTATGCAGTACCTCACACTTCCATTCGCTATTGCTCACCGCAACCACTTTATTTGTGTCTGTATCAGTGAGTTGCATGATAAAACCACCATCTCCCATTTGTTGATTCCGAGCCCCTATGTACTCTAAGCCTGAATCGTTCTGCTTAAAGTCTTTCATAATAACATTTAGCTCAAGCGGATAATCGGCCGAAAACGAGATACTCTCTGCATTAAAAGAACGCTCAGTCGTAATAGGCACGGAATCCTCAACCAGCAGTGTGTCGCCAATATAGGCAGCGAACCAATTATCCGCCCAAGTATCTAGTTTAAAATTATGTTCACCAGAGAAGGTGACGCTGTGCTGCGTTGTAGTGATTGCATTGTGTTCTGTTGTTGTAGTGGATTTGGATTGGCTCGGTTGTTCACCTCGACAAAATGTTCCCGATTCCAGTTTGCCGCCATTGCTAATGGTTTTTTGTTGAAAATCATAACACCCCTTACCCTGACTAGAAGGCGTATAAGTGGTGAAATAGTCTTCACCTAGATATTGATAACGCATGGTACGACCGCCATCTTCAGAAACGGTATGGATTAAATTCTCTACGCCACCTTGTGGTGGGCGAAGATCCGCTCTTATACCTTCAGAGTCTCCACTCAAAGGAGCAACTCGAGGTAATTTCTGCGTGTCCACTTCACCGACTAAACATTGAATAATATAAGGTGGTGTTGCAGATGTTTGGTAACGGTAACCGTAGTTCCCATCTGCTTGGCCATTACACACATCTAATGTACCTGATGGAATATCACTGCCATCTGGGTTCTTTTCACCATACAAAGGATAACCGTCATAACCCCAACCAATGATGGCGTCATCACCTTGGTTTTTCATGGTATCTATCATACAAGTTGGCGACGCATGATAATGGTAATCGTCACCTCGACCAGCATGCCCACCACAGTTATCTAGCTGGCCAAGCGCTAAGGTATCGTGTGTTTCATCGTATTCATCAACATCCAACTCTCCTTGAGATGAATAATCGTAAATAGGTACACCATTTACTGCGACACCTACGGCAGCGTCTATCGTCGTAAAGTTTTCTGCTTTTTTAGGGTTAAGCTTAATAGGGGCAGCATAGCCTTCTGCTGGAACGGGTATTTGCTCATTAGTGCCTGTAATGCCCGTCATCATTTCATGATCTGGATAAGTCGAGGACGCTACATAAGCGTAATCCTTATCACAAGTCACCGAGACATCAGATGAAAAGCCGGCCTCAGTCACCGAACTTCTAATATCATCACAACGAGGAGAATCAAAACTGTCAGTGAGCGTTGGCGGATTGAGTTTCACCGGCTCCGCTGATCTAGCTCTATCTTCTGACTGATTTCTGCGCTCATTAGACTCACGTTCATAAGTCACCGTCATAGTAGTAGAACCAAGAGTGATGTCTTTTATGGCAGCAAGCAACGTGGCCCTATCCACAGGCTCATTACCACTTATTTTTGCGGGTGACGATAAAGCATAGAGAGTAAACTGGTAGACCTTTTCACCAGGTCCTTTAGAACAAGGTGGCGCATACTGAAGTAAATTGTTAACACTATTACCACCTATTTCACCCAGTGTTTCACCACTGTTTACTTGGCTCTTACTTGATGGAATATTATACATGGTCCAATACCAATGAATGCCCTCAGGCGCATTATGATGCATAACCAACGCATAATATTGTGTTTCATCAGGTGCACCACTCCAACTAAATGGAGGACTCACACTCTCTCCATCACAGCTGTAGGTAACAGGTAAATGACCACCATCGAGCATTTTAGGACTGGTTAAAACAAACCCATCAACATTGGATGCCTGCTCAACCTTATTATTTTCTTCAACACATCCACTCAAGGCAAAAAAACATAGAGTAGCCAGTAAAAACACTGATTTTTGTTCCATCACGCAGTACTCCACCAAATTAAGAGTCAATATAGAAATAACTATAGGTAGACTAATCAGAAAATGTAGGCAAATTATGTAGTTTTGAAGCCGTGACATAGTTTTCTAAGAAACGTAACCATACAAAGTAAACCCCTTTATTTGCTAATCCAGACACTTCTATTTCGAGAGACAAACTCCCGATACGTCACAACTTAAGCCGATACGCCTCCGTTTAATTCGAAATAAGCCGTCCCACTGGCTTTTTGATGTCTATGAAAATGTCCTATGGTTTTACTAAAAAAACACATTTGTAGTATTATAGTATTTTACTTTACATCAAGTTAACGGCCTAGTAATCTTCCAGACAGCTAAGACAGAACACTCAAATTATCGTATTGAGAATGCTAGCAAATAACGCGCTCTTTTTATGAAACTCCAAGGAACGTTGAGTGAACAATTAAGTGGGAGTGTGAAATGGGAATAGATCATAAGCAGCTTGCTAAAGATGCTGTCGAATTGGTGAAACCTGCAATAGAAAAACTGTTTGATCAAACCAATCGTCGAGAACTGCATATTGTGGTTATGGACCCTAGGATCAAACCTTGGGAGTCTTCATTTGAAGACGCTATTTTGTATGAAGAATCTATTAAGAACTCGGAATGGAGCGCTCCATTCGATGTTTTTGCTAGAAAAAAAGCAGTTCAAGCTTGGCGCGATGGAACGGCCAATATTAACCATCAAACTATACATCCATCTTCTCTACGCGATGATGATGTGCTGTTTTATGGCTCCTTTGTCTATGGAGATGTTGTTGTCGCCTGTAGTGGTGTCGAACAATGGTTTGATATGCTCGTGAGTGGATGGATTGCTCTGGCATTTGAACAATTAGCCATCAATGATTATCAGCAAACTAAAATAGACAACCCAACTAAAGCGTACAAAAAATAGTTTAAAGTAGTTAAAAAATAAATATAAAAATAGGATTAAGATTATGAAAAATATAATGAAAAACGTCATTGTCATGGCCGGTATTTTTGCCTCGGCCTCTGCCTTTACTGCTGACTATCCAAGCAAAAATATACGCTTGATTGTGCCTTTCGGTGCTGGTGGTGGTACAGATTCAGTAGGTCGAACCATTGCAAATAGCTCTAAAGACATACTTGGAACAAACATTACCGTAATGAACCGAACTGGCGGTGCTGGTGCAGTAGGCATGAGCTATGGTGCACAGCAGCGCGCCGATGGTTACACTTTAACAGTGGTTACTCGTGAAATTGCGTCATTACCGCAAATGGGGCTAATGCAACATACTGCTGATGACTTCAAACTCATTCGCATGGTCAACCTCGATCCAGCGGTTGTACTTGTCAATAAAGACAGTAAATTCAATAACATTAATGATTTAATCAAAGAAGCAAAAGCAAACCCAGGGGCCGTAAAATTCGCCTCAACAGCGGCTCCTAACTTCTATTTGATCGCCCTTCAAAAAAATCAAGGCATACAGCTTAATGCCATTCCCTATAATGGTTCTTCAGAAGCAATTCCTTCTGTATTAGGTGGGCATACAGCAGTAACTATGGTTACACCAGGCGAGGCAATTTCCCAACTTAGATCAGGGCAATTGAAAGCATTGGGCGTTATGTCTAAAGAACGTATCTCATATATTCCTGACGTTCCAACTCTGATGGAACAAGGCGTTAATGTGACTAGTGGCACATGGCGCGGAATTGCTGCACCAAAAAATACTCCAGATGAAATAGTGACACTTTTAGGCAATGCGTTTGATAAAGCGATGGCTTCAGAAGACTTTAAAAGTTTCATGGCTAAAGGCGCAATGACTATTCATAACATGAATGCAGCTGAGTTCACTCAGTTCGTAAAAGATGATACTAAGTCTTTAAGCGCATTAATGAAGTAATTATTTGATAAATAAGGGTCGGCAATGAAAGTTGTTGCCCCTTATGGTTACTTAGTTTTGCTTATTTCAAAAGGGCTTCCTTCTATGTTTAATAGAGACATCATTTTTCCTGTACTAATCATTATTATTAGTGCGATGGTTTTAGCGGCAATACCTCAATTCACAATCCCATCTTATCATCAACAAGATGCTAGCGTAGGTGCGAAATTTTTCCCTACTGTACTAGGTATCGCACAAATATTAATTTGCATTGCCTTGCTGGTACAACGGAAAATGAAAAAATGTAAGACAACAACGTCAGAAAAAATATTTTCAAAAATGTCACTGTTTGGCTTATTTTTCTTAGTCGCTTACGCCATATTAATCAGTCTTATTGGATACCTTATTGCCAGCCTAATAATGTTCACCTTCTATTTAGTTTATTTAAAAACCAAGAAGGCATCTTATTACTTTTTCGCCTATTTCTTTGTCGTCGTTATTTATTATCTATTCAGTGAGGTCTTTTTAATTTCACTTCCTGAAGGTATCTATTAGAGGCTGCTATGTTTGATTATTTATTAAGTGGCCTCGGCGCTGCATTTAGTTTAGCTATATTTCCTGTCCTTATATTTGGTGTATTGGGAGGAATTATTCTTGGCGCACTACCAGGTTTAACAGCAACTATGGGGGTTGCCATACTGCTGCCCTTTACTTTTGGGATGGAAGCAACCGCCGCAATGGTTATGCTTATTGGGGTCTATATTGGTGGCATATATGGCGGGTCGATCTCTGCAATACTGTTAAAAACACCAGGAACACCCGCATCCGCAGCCACCGTGCTAGATGGTTATTATCTAACTCAACAAGGTCAGGCGGCACGCGCCTTGAGTATCTCTGCTGTGGCCTCATTCATCGGTGGCTTGGTTAGTACCATTATCTTAATAGCCATTGCTCCCATGTTAGCAAAATTCGCACTTAGGTTTAATGCACCAGAATATTTTGCCCTGGCACTATTTGGCTTGACTATTATCGCCAGCATATCATCCAAAAACATTCTGAAAGGATTGCTAGCTGGGACAATTGGGTTACTGGTTTCAACAGTAGGTCTTGACCCGATAAGCAGTGTTCCTAGATTCACATTTGGCGTCATGGAGCTTTATAGTGGCATCAATGTAATCCCTGTATTAATTGGCTTATTTGCTATTTCCGAGGCATTGAATCAATTAGAAAAATTAAGCTCGAAATCACAAATTGCTGAGAAATTCAGTAATAAATTAATGAGCTTAAAAGATCTTAAAAAGATCCTTCCTACGTCTATAAAAAGTGCTTTACTTGGGACATCTATCGGTGCTGTACCCGGTGCAGGCGCTGATATATCAGCATTTGTTTGTTACAACGAAGCTAAGCGAGTCTCAAAAGAACCTGAAGAATTTGGTAATGGATCAATTAAAGGCCTCGCGGCAGCCGAATCTGGTAATAACGGAGTGACAGGCGGATCATTAGTTCCTTTATTAACTCTCGGCGTTCCTGGAGATGCGGTTGCGGCAGTTTTATTAGGGGCATTAATTATTCAAGGATTAACACCAGGTCCACTTCTATTTAGCCAAAATCCAGAAATTGTCTATGGGATTTTTAGCTCCATGCTTGTCGCTAACATTGTCATGCTAGCCATTGGCTTATTGGGCATTCGATTTTTCTGTCAAATCTCTAAAGTACCAAAATCATTGATGATCCCCATCATTATTTTCTTATCCATTGTCGGCGCTTATGCGATAAATAACGCAATGTTTGATGTGGGTATCGCCATTGTATTTGGTGTTCTAGGCTTTATATTGGGTAAACTAGAAGTCCCATCTTCACCAATATTACTTGCTATCATACTAGGCCCAATGGCTGAAACAAACTTAAGAAAGTCATTACTCATGTTTGATGGTAGCTGGGCATTTTTATATGAAAGACCGATAGCATTGGCATTTATAACACTGGCTATATTTTCTCTATGGTCAACAATCAGAAGAAATAGAAAGAAAACCTAATAGCTTTTAATTATTTTCTTGGTATCTAGTATTCACTAGATACCGATTAAATATACTCTTTTACTTCCAAACTCTACCGCATTAAAAAATCAAAAATTAACATCACTAGGTGTTTACGTTATTTAAACCACTAATATAAATAGAAAATAGTACCGCTCTTAACATTTACAAATAAACCATAAATAATTGGTTTATAAATTCATATGTAATAAGGAAATATGATTTATCATTAAAACATTAGGTGTTAGAAAAAGAGAGTAGTAAAAAGAAAAAATCTGGAGAATTAACTATAGAGCTCAAATATACTTGAGCCCTATATCATATATGAAATATTAGTATTTAATTACATTTTTAATTTGAGGAAGTAGTCAAACATTTCAGGAACATTACCGCTCCCCATATTTGCATCAACACCAGCTTGAAGATTGGCGGAAGTACCTTCAGCAACCAAAGAGCGAGTCCCTAAATCTTCAACCATCTTCAGGAAATACCCTAAGTCTTTGTTTGCATTTGCAATAGAGAAACCTAGATCACTGTTGTTATCAACGGCGTAATTTTTACAGAATTGCATAAAAGGAGAATTAGATGGACCTGCTGACATAATGTCAAACAACTGCTGGCGATCAACACCGGCACGATCGGCCACGGCAAACGCCTGAGACATAGCAGTAACCGTTGTCATCCCCATAAAATTGTTGATTAGTTTAGTCGTGTGACCGGCACCCAACGCCCCTAAATAAAATACATTTTCGCCTTGCTGATCAAGAATAGGTTTCACTTTTTCGAAGTTTTCTATATCACCTGCAGCCATGATATTCAATAAACCGTCTTTAGCATGGGCGGGGGTACGGCCAAGGGGAGCATCAACCATCCCAGCACCTTTTGCCGCCAAATCCGCACCAATCTTACGAGTTGAAGCAGGAATGGATGTGCCAAAATCAATCAATACTGCACCTTCTTTGATGCCAGACAATATTCCATTTTCACCATAAACCAATTTTTCAACCACGTTAGAAGTCGTTAAGCAGAGCATAATGATATCACTTGCTGCGGCTAGCTCTTTAGCTGTTGCTACTTCAGTTGCACCGCGAGCAACACACGCTGCAACGGCTTCTTTATTTAGATCCATAACATTAAGTTCAAAACCTTTTTTCTGTAAGTTTTGAACCATGTTTCCGCCCATTAGGCCAAGCCCAATGAATCCAATAATAGGTTTAGTCATTTTTATTCTCCTGGGTATTAAATTACTAGTGAAAGTATAAGCATTCGTTAATTTGTATTATTATAATACTATCATGTTTTTATGAGTTAAAAAATAAATACTGACATATGGCTTAGAACCTTCTAACCACATTGAGTTAAAACAACCGAATCTCGATTAAGAGCTATTGAAGGGGTTTACCAGACGTAAATAGGAAAAAAATATGGAGGAGGCAAGGTAAGAAAAGACCAAAATTAATATGAAAAATATATAGGGTGAATACGATGCACGAAAGTAGAAGTTTCTGGGGCAACTGCATTCGTTCATCGTAAAAAGCTTTATTGTGGAAGCAAATAAGGCTTCATGGACATAACTGACCACCGTTCACATCTAGAATCTGCCCTGTTATATAACCACTGCAAAGGTGAGAAGCAAAAAAAGCAAATGCTGGCGCCACCTCTGTAGACTCTCCAAAACGACCAAAAGCAATGCTACCAGCAATTTTCTCTTTTAGTTCATCGCTTTTATCTGCATGAAACACCGTATCAACAGTACCTGGAGACACAATATTGAAACGTATTTGATCTTTAGTATATTCTTTGACCCAGTTACGATGAACGTTATGTAACCATGCCTTAGACGCAGCATAGATACCGGCACCTAAACCACCACCCTCACGAGCAGCTATAGATCCGGTGCTAATAACAGACGCTGTTTTACCAGATTCTGCAGCAGATCGACGTAAAAATGGAATGGAAAACTTTGTTACCATAAGAGCTGAACGAGCATTCAAATTCATCACATGATCGTAAAATTCATCATCAATCAACTCGAGCCCTGAACGACCACCTAGACCCCCAGCATTATTTATCAATACATCCATACCGCCAAATTCTGCTATAAATGCATTGACTAGTTTCTCGCATTCGCTTGTTTTCGTTAGGTCTGCAGGAATAAATATAACGCTACCTTCCCCTCCCAGCGTACTGAGTTCTTTCAACACTGATTGTGCCGCTTCATTAGAGGAACGACCATTAATTGCTACCTTTGCACCCTGCTGAACAAATAACTTAGCAACAGCCAACCCGATACCTGCAGTTGAACCCGTTATTAGTACTTTTTTACCTTTTAGATCATTAAACATTGTATTTTGCCTTTTTATTAGTATTACAATAACACTAATATAGATTCGAAGTTGATTCACTTCAAGTAATACAATGAAATATGCTCAAAGAAGATCTCCTTAAGTATTACAATTCCATACTTAAGGATGAAAATTAGCATGGGAATGTGATAAAATTCGCCATCGATCAGCGTATATTGAGCTAAAGATCGTCATAACAATCGATATTAAAACTACAAAAATTAAGGGCACCATGACGAATAACTTTGCTTTAATATCTACATCCAATCGAAGTTTACATGTACAAGTTGCCCGCAGCATTGCACGCAGTATTTTATCTGGTGAGTTAGCTCAAGGTTCCATCGTCCCCAATGAAATGGCGCTCTGTGATCAATTTGGTGTAAGTCGAACGGCACTTCGTGAAGCAATGAAACTGCTGACATCAAAAGGCTTATTAGAATCTCGGCCTAAGATCGGAACTCGGGTCGTCAATAAAGCTTATTGGAACTTTCTTGATCCTCAGCTTATCGAGTGGATGGATGGATTGAGTGATCCTGAGGATTTTTGCCTGAAATTTTTAGGTTTAAGAAGAGCGGTTGAGCCCGAAGCATGTGCTTTAGCGGCAATTAACGCAACAGCAAGCCAAAGAATAGAATTGTCAGAAATTTTTCAGGAAATGGTAAGAGTTTCTAAAAACTTCAACCAAGAAGAATGGACAGAAGTGGATTTAAGCTTTCACCGCCTTATTTTCAACTCAACAAACAACGATTTCTATCTTCCATTTGGCAATATTTTAACCACCATGTTTAAAACCTTCATCATACACTCCTCTCGAGAAGGTGATGTCTGTTTGAATGAGCATCGTATGATTTATGAAGCTATCATGGCTGGTAATAGTGAATTAGCAAGAGCCGTCTCTTTAGATCACCTGCAAAAAGGCAAACACAGACTCCCAGAAACTCAACCCGCGTAACATTGTTCTGGTTCGAAGAAAAACTGACCTTTACCAGTTACCAATCCTCCTTAAAAGTCATTTTTCACCAATAAAGTAAGGTCTGGGTAGACTTCCCAGATCTAAACTGTCAGATGCTGGTTTAAAATGGGATAGCCAGCAGATCAGCTCAGAGGTGTCTAGAAAAGTGGAGGCCATACCACTAATTAGTGGCTGAATGTCAGTAATTCTAGGTTTCGTTGCAAGATTGTATGAACTACGCATGATGGCTTGTGTGATGGATTAGCAAGTTTCGTCGCAACGGCTAGACAATAGTTATCCTCAAGCTGGTACTGATGGAATACCCATAAGTGTGGCATGTCTATGAGGTTTTCTGAGAATGCTATTGTGATCTTTCCAAAGGCTGAAAATGAAAAATGAAAATCCTGCAATGGGATGTTTAATCCTTTCCCCACCGCCTTAATGTAAGACTCTTTAAGAGTCCAAATTTCAAAAAATTTCAACTCCCGCTCACTTCTATTTAACATCTGTAAATAATCAATTTCGTTAGGTGCAAAAAAAGACTTAGAAATTTCATCCGCGTCGATACCTCGCTTAACATACTCTATATCAACACCTACTGAATGTTCACGACTGATCGCAAGTACAACTCTTCCCTCCGTATGTGACAAATTAAAATGAAGAGGCATTTCAAAAGCATGACTGGTGATAAAAGGTTTTCCGTACTCCCCTTTTCCAAAACACCATTCACTTGGATGTACAGAAGGCTCGTAAAATGAAAGTGTTTGTCTGAGTAACGCTCGAGTGATGAGATATTGCTTTCTTAGGTGCTCAAATGCAAAGACATTCATGGCAACTATTTCTTCTTCGTTTAATAAGTTTCTATAGTCAGCTAACACAACCAAATTATTAATGTCAGCATCTGCTGTAACCCATACATCAACAGTATGGCAATCAGTAAACAAAGACATAAAAAACCTTAACTATCTGCAACGATGAGCATCTCTAGCATAGAATTTATATTATCTTTAAATATGTGAGGGCTTTCTTCATGGAAGTAAAAATGTCCACCATTTACCACTTTAAGAAAAAAGTGCTTATTCGTCCAGCTGCTCCAAGAACGTACAAGATCACTTGATACCGCCATATCTTTATTAGCAGATAAACCGATAATGGGAGAGTTTAGTGGAATTTTAACAACGGAAGATAGATAAGACTCTAAGCACTGAAAATCTGATTGTATAACAGGAAGAATGATTTCCATCAATTCATCATTATCAAGAACATCAGAGACTGTGCCACCAAGCTTCTTCAAATAAGCAATCAGGTCTTTAGAAGGGCAGCCGCTCGCTAAGGAATGACTAGGTGCTACATCAGGCGCAGGACTACAAGAAGCGATCAACAATTTAGGGGTTTCTGTTAGGCGACAAGCAACTTCATAAGCAATTTTTGCCCCCATACTATGCCCAAAAAATATCATCCTCCCTATTTCAACATCTAATGCATTGAGTGAAATTACAATTTCGTCGGCGTAATCATATAGACTGGTTTTAAGAGGTGAACGATAACGCCATTCCCTACCAGGATATTGAATAACAATAACTTCCCACTCCGTAGTCAACTCTTCTATATAAGAGTGAAATACCGAGGCCGAGCCACCCGCATGAGGGAATAAAACCAAGATGTCTGCATCGTTAACACTAGATTTATGGCGTCTAAAATTCAGCTCTTGTTCTAAACAATTACTTGAAGGTCTACTATTTCCATTCACGATATTAACTTCAGAGGGTTCAAATTATTTACCCTCACTCTTAACATCAGGCCGGTTCGAACGATCACTCGTAGTCGGTTTTACAATATCTTCAGAGACATTAGGAACGTTGCTTTGCAGAATGACATCATCAACACGATTTTTCCTGAACAAATCTGCATTATTCGTATTATCGTCGGTGACTCTATTTAGTATCTTCTGGAAGTTTTGACTATCAAGTGACGTTGGTCTTTCCGTCGTAATACTGGATTGATTGTTAGCTGGTTCAGAACCTCCCATATTACCTAATATTAATGGTAAACCTTCGTCGCCAGCACCAATAACAACCACCTTAGCATTGTTTGATCCAGCCAGTGCCAGTGTTGCATCTATGCCTTTCCAGCGTAAATAACGATCTGTGATCCCATCACCAACAATATTTTGAAACTTACGAATACCTAGTGCTTCTATCTCTTTACGTTGACTTTCTAATTTTTCACGTTGCAAACGATATTCGTAACTTAGCATTAAATGCTTTTGAGCAAGTTTTTTCTCGATTTCATCTCGCAAATTTTTCGGTAATACGATGCTTTCTATGAGCACATCTTGTACATAGATAAAGGGCTCAGATCCTACTTCTTCATTGTATTTAACCTCGACCTCCTCAATGACTTCTGCTTTCAGTGTGGCTTGTATTTCTTCACGCTTGTATGAGTAAATGTCTTCTGAGTTAAACTGAGCAAAGAGTAATCTTGTATGTGCTTCAATTTCAGGAGTGAGCAATATTTTAACATATTTACTGCCAACATTTTTATACAACAAACCCACCTTGTCTGAATTTAAACGGTATCGGACAGCAATATTGACATCGATATGCAAACCATCATTGGTAAGCACATTAACAGAATCTACATCCGTTAATAATCGAACATCAAACATCTCTAGATGGTCCCATGGCCAAATAACATGTAACCCTTCACCATAAGTATTAACAACATCGGTACCGCCATTAAAGCGTTTCCATTTAACACCTGCATGACCCGCTCCTACTGTAATAAACATGCTGTTATAAAAAAACACAGCTAAAAACAACAAAAGTAAAGCAATGAGCGACACAGGTAAAATCAGTTTATTCGCAATTTTCTTAAATTTAGATATTGATTTAGGCATCGGCGTTCTCTTTCATATAGGACACAACTTTACCTTCATCAATTCGTATTAAATAATCAGCACAATCAAAATAACGATCGTCATGTGTGATTGCGATAACAGTTTTATTCTGTTTCTTAAGGTTAGGCAATATTTCTTTGTAAAATTTACGGCGAAACTCAGGATCTTGATCCGCAGCCCATTCATCAAATATATATATTGGTCGATCCTCCATCAGACTAACCAATAGTGCAATACGCTTTTTTTGGCCGGCAGAAAGTTCAATTGTAGAAAACTCATCTGCATTTAAACTGACTTTATCATCTAGCTCCAAATATTGAATCAAACTATTCACCGTTTCCGCAGGGACATGGCGTAAACCATAAGCAATTTTAAATAAATGATATTCAGTGAAAACACAAGCCATCAAGTTTCGGTACTGTTGACTATTTTGATGCCCGATAACAGTATCATCAATTTTTATACTTCCAGAGCTTGGAAAGTAAAGTCCGGTTAATAGCTTAATAAACGTAGATTTACCAGAACCATTCCCTCCAGCAATAAAAATAATATCGCCACGACTCACTTTTAAATCAATTGGACCAATAGAAAACTGTTGATCGTCGCCCTGCTGTGGGTAAGAAAATGATACGTTGTTAAAACTAATCTGAGAAAAATTATCCAACAACTCTTGAGCAATGTGATCACGAGGATCAGCACTTTCTTTGACGACATGTTTTTCTAACTCAGCCTCCAACATATTTACATTATTAATCGCGATGTTAGCGGCATTAAACAAAGGTACTGCACCCACTAAGCTGGAAATAGGACCGATTAAAAACAAAACTGTCGTTGTGGTTTTTATGACGACTTCACTGTAGGTATCACTGAAGTTAGGTAACAAAAACACCATAGTTGCCAACAATAAATAAAACGTCGACTGAGAAATAATGAAATGATATGAAATATTTGTTTGTGCAATGGTTTTATTTTCTGAGGCTTGCTTTGATATTTTATTGGCGTCGTCGTAAAGATCATCATTACGAGCTTGATTCATACGACTTTCTTTAAAACCACTTAACGCATCAGTTACACGATCAAAGAGTTTCATCTCATCTTGTGTTGCCAAATGAATAGCTGTACTGACTTTTTTCAAAAATTTAAAATGAAAAACCAGCGCGATTGAAATAAACCCAATGGTCAAACCAAACGCAGCAAGCGACAGCCAAGCAATATACAAAAGAGTAAAAAATATCAATACACCGGATTGAACCGCGATCACAAGCATCGGGGCCGCTTGAGAAATTGTCGTGGTTTCTTTGGTTATATTAGAAAAAATTCGAGCATCTCCAACACTCTCAATTGTCGTTAGATCACAAGCTTGAATTTTATTTACAATACTTGTTCTTATGCGGTGAATCATACGCTCAACCTGTTGTGTTGAGGTCACCATAATATGTCGTTGCGTTAACACATAAATTGACATAGTAATAAAGAACAATAATAAGTATTTCAAACTGGCGCTTGTTTCAGACGCGTGGTCAGCCGCAATGTTTATAATGGCAAGAATAACCGCATTACTTAAGCCAGCTAACGCAGAAATAAGTAAAAACCCCCATAAATTCCCAGAGAACTCTTTAGCAAATAGCTTTAATAGATTCATACAACAGATTTATACAGGTTAATTAATAGAAATTCAGCACAACCAAAAATGACTGGTTATGCTATACGTCACTGACTTTAGGTTTTGTGACTAGAAGTATGATCCAAGCAACTAAGGGGCTCAAAATAAGACTAACAAGAGTAAATCCAACAAAGCCGATTACTCGATCACGTCCTATATAGCCCGCAACTAAAGACAAACTTATATACAAAATTGCTAAGAAAGACATAAAAATCTCATTGCTAGAGTGTCGAAAAGGCATATCAAACAATATCAATTTCTTTAAAATATAGCATGTAACTGCACAATGAAAAATACAAATACATAACCGACTAGGTTGTTATCATAACGAACCCACACTACCGGTTTTCATTGAGATTCATGCCTTACTTGGGGCTTCCGTTTTTTTCATTTCGGCACCAAACATTTTTTTCAAATGATCTTTATTTAAGTCAAATAAACTGCCGCCTTCGCCAAAATGTTTAGCAAAAATCTTGCCCAATACATAAGTTGAAGTAGAGGCTAACGCAGGTAATGTAAATGCACTTGCCAAAGTACCAATTCCTGGAATCGCTTTAATAAGAGAGCCCACAGCTCCGGCTGCAATGGTTTTAGGCATAAGCCCTGCAATCAATGTTGAAATAATAACCTTACTTTTATTATCTGTAAGCTCTACTTCATAATGCTTGGCAAGCTGTTGAATCATTCGAACTTGAACCCCAGCAATGGCAGCAAAATCTAAAACTGGAATCATAACCAAACCACCAGCAGCCGCTAATTTGCTATGAAATTTAACAATATCCATTGCATCGGAACTTTTTTCGCCAGCTCCAATCTCTTCTGAATTATTTGCTTCCATTTCAATTTCTTCTGAGTTATTTCCTTTCATTTGAATTACCTCTAAGTTAGGACGATCAAGAGATTACCATTTTTAACTATAGACAAAAATAATAAGCTATTCCTAGCAATAGTACTAGGGCAATTATTATAAAACATTCAGTCGCGAAAACCATACCAATAGATAAATACCAATTATAGTAGAACCTACACATTTCTGTTGTATTTTCATGTTGAAAAATACGTTATAAATAAGAGACTTAATATAATTTATAACATTTTTCACATCTTCCCTACTACCTTTAGGCATTTTATTTGTGTAAACAAATAATACTGATATTTCACTTACCCAATTCAGTTTTCGCTAAAATAAACTTGAGTTGAGGATCTTTTAATAAATTATCATGTGTCCCATTAGGTACGACTGTTATAGCAACCGACTGACAATAATTAGTCCAAATTTGCTCCGGATCGGCGTCTTTCCAAGCAGGGTTATCCGCCGCTGTTATAATGGTCATACTGCCGTCATAGTAGCTTGGCTCATAAGTACTATATGCTTTCATCGAAGCAAGAATGACCTTTGATAAGCGCTGTAATGAGAGTAAATCAAACCAAACCGGTAATACTTTTTGAAGAATACCTTGCTCAAGTAAACACTCAATGTTGTTCTCAGTATGTTCTTCAAGCGAAATACCCATAGCATTTGCTGTAAATAATATAGGATTAGCGAAATGACCACTCAGGTCTTCGTCAAAGCTAGAAAATGGTGCCGCATCAATCATCATTAATTGCGAGACATGATGCCCTTGTCGCTGCAATTGCAACGCAACTTCAAAGGCAATCATGCCACCTAAAGACCAACCCATAAGTCGATAAGGGCCATTGGGCTGAACATTCAATATTTCACTGACATAACGTTCAGCCATCAGCTCAACACGATCCAAAGCCTGATCATTATCTTTTATTCCGGGCGCCTGAAACCCGTAAAAACTTTGGTCACTGGCAAGTCGTTGACTAAGTTCGTAATAACACAACGGTATACCCGTAAGTGGTGAAAACGCAAAAATTGGCTTCGGCAAAGCAGTCTCACGTGTTTCTACCGCATCAGAAATCACTTTAAACGGAATTAAAACACTCGTATCGCTTTCGTTATTTACCTCGATCCAATTCGCCATTTTTTCTACCGTCGGGTATTGGAATACGGCCGCCATAGGCACCGTTATATTCATGCTTTTACGAATTTGATCAACCAATTTCATTACTGTCATTGAGTGTCCCCCTAATGCAAAGAAGTCATCCGTAATACCACAACGGCCAACCCCCGTCACATCAGACCATGCCTGAAGTAATTGCATTTCAACATGAGTACGTGGTGCCATTTGATTTGCCTGTTCTGAGTCGCCTTCTTGTATACCTAAAACGCAAGTGGGGTCAGGCAAGGTCGCTCGGTTCAATTTACCGTTTATGGTCATAGGGAGATTAGATAAAATAGTGTAGCTTGCTGGCCACATGTGTTCCGGTAACTTATTTTTAATGGCTCGAGCCAGCCCTTCAATTAGCTCATTGTCGTGCATCACTTGTTCTTTGGGTGAATTACTAAGCATCGATGCATTACTTACAGAGCCAAAATCATGTAATTCATTAACAGTTTGATGGAGCGTTTTCACACTATGCACATCTAAACTGCTTAAATATATCACTGCACTAAAGCCATATTCGCGATCTACACAGGGCATAATACGCACCGCATAACCCTTTAATTCTACTTGTTCAGCCAGTTCCTCTGGGTTAATAGCCTTACAGGTATTGGTTATCAAACCTAACTGTCTATAGGTCTCCGCCACACGTTTATCCAATACGTAAGGTAAATAAACAAACGTCGATGTCATTTCTTTTGCATCAAGAGAGACTATCAAGTCTTCAATCGACGAAAGCTCATTCATAACAATCGGCTGTGTTATTGAGTCCGTCACGTTAAACTCTGCATTCTTCTCATCACTCAACGGATCACGTTTCCAAAAGCAAACATCATAACGATAATTAACCATTTCGTTATCTTGATGTCCGCGCTGATAGTCAACACTAAAGCCTGCCACCTGATTGTTATCACGAGAAAAATCAGAAAACAATGCTGGAGAAAGTACTAATTCATACTCATTTTTCAAGCGTGATTGAGCCAAATGCAGTACTTCGTTTGCAGACATTATCTTTGCGTGCACTTCGTTGTCATACTGGATTACTGAGGCATGAAAACCGGTTAATCTAGGTAAACTCCGAATATCACCGAGGAAAAGCGTACCTGATGGTTTGAGCATCTTCATAGATTGCTCTAATACTTTCTGTAGGTAGACCTGATTAGGAAAATACTGCACCACAGAATTAAGAATAACCAAATCATAAAAAGCGTCTTCACATTGTGAGAGATCATGCGCAGCCCCTACTTGCAACTCAACATGCTTCCAATTGCGTGCAAGTGCTTGTTGCTTCAACTTAGTAATCGTCGCTTGCGATATATCTATTCCTCGGTAATGTGATACATGCGGTGCCAAACCATGCAATATCATGCCACTGCCACAACCTATCTCGAGTACTTTGCGGGGATTTAAACTTCTTAACCGTTGCAGTCGAGATGAAAGCCATTCACGCATAATATGGGACGGAATTAGCGACTGAGTATAACTGCTGTTCCACCCTCGAATATCAAAGCCATCATCATTCACCTCTGCTGAGTTTTCTTCGTAAACGCTTTCATACAAGGTCTGCCAACTCTTCAATACATCATTGTTAAGCTTCTGATCATCATTCAATGCGTTGTTAGGTACAATATAAGCGGCAAGTGTTGCGTTGTCTTGGCCAGCATTAAGTACTTTCACTGCTGCCTGCTGCACCGACTTATGCTCCGTCAGATGCGCTTCTATTTCTTCTAATTCGATACGAAAACCACGTAATTGAACCTGCTGATCGATTCGACCAAGGTACTGCAGATGTCCAGGGATCGTTCTTCGTGCCAAATCACCCGTTCGGTAAAGCCGTGAACCATCAACAGAATAGGGATCAGGAACAAATTGAACTGCAGTTAATGACGCTTTATTTAAATAACCGCGACTCACCCCCATACCACCCACATAGATTTCACCAACCACCCCCACAGGCACAGAGTTCATAGCGCTATCCAACAAGTGAACCTGTAAATGACTGATCGCGTCGCCGATATGACTGCTTGATTGATGAGTCATCATCTCATCAATCTCTTGATACGTAACATGTACCGTTGTCTCGGTAATACCATACATGTTGACCAAGCGGCATCGCCCCTCCGCTTCACCCGAATCGCCATAACGTTTAAACCAAGTTTTTAAACGATTAAATTCAAGCGTTTCTCCACCAAAAATAATCCAACGTAAAGCAAGATTTAGCGGTGCTGTAAAACGTTCATCCGCAGCCATCAAGTTATAAAATGCTGATGGTGTTTGATTTAACACTGTGACTTTGTGATTTTCTAGAACAGCTAAAAATTCATCTGGTTGACGAGTCAATTGTTTCGGTATCACCAGCAAATTTGCGCCATGAGACCAGGCCCCCCAAATTTCCCAAACGGAAAAATCGAACGCGTAAGAATGAAAAAATGTCCAAACATCCTGCTCATTAAATGAAAATTTTTGATCACAACTGGCGATTAAACTAGTGACATTTCGGTGGCTAACCACAACACCTTTAGGCTTACCTGTTGAACCTGATGTATAAATAATATAAGCGGCACTTTCAGGGTGAATGCACACTTTAGGCGCCAGCTCAAATTCACCATTACATTGAGCTTGTTCTAATAATGTCGAAATCACATGAACAGGTACACCCGCAAAGTTTGAAAAATACTGATCACTGAGAATAAAAATAGGCTGTGCATCTTCTAACATATGTTGCAAACGAGTACTTGGATAGACTGGGTCCAAAGGGACATAAACGCCACCGGCTTTGAGAATCGCGAGCAAGCCTATTAATAATTCAAGACCTCGCTCAGCCATCAAACCGACTCGATCCTCATTGTTAAGACCAAGCTGTAGAAGTTGATGCGCGAGCTTATTTGATTTTCTATCTAATTCGGCGTAGCTCACCTGTGCAGCTGGCTGTTCGCCATTCAGGAGTGTGATAGCGGTAGCATAAGGATAATGCAACACCATTTTTGCAAACAATCTGGGCAAATTATCACCCATATCAGATTGAATAGTCCTTGGGATCTGGCCTAAATACGGTGTTTCAACCTTACGATCAATCTCCGGCATTAGCGGTACTGAGAGTAATGGACATGCTGGATTTCGCATCCAAAACTGCAATAACTCTTTGTACATTTGCGTAAATCGAATAACACTATTGTGATTAAATATGTCCGTATTGTAGACCCAATAACCACGTATTTGTCCATCGCTTTCAAGCCAGAGATGACACTCAAGATCAAACCTGACCCAATGAATATCGCTACTTAACGCCTTCACTGCAAGTTCAGGCAAAGAGACGTCGCCTGTCGGGGCATTCTGTAATGTAAAGTGCACTTGAAACAAAGGATGCATAGAGCCATCACGCTCTTGCATAAGCGCTTCAACTACTTGCTCAAAGGGTAAGTCTTGATTTGAGTAAGCGTTAAGTGCTACATCACGTACACGCATTAGCAATTCATGAAAATTAGGGTTGCCCACCATATCCGTGCGCATCACCAACATATTAACAAAAAAGCCTATCAACGAATCCAAACCCGCATGATTACGGTTGGCCACAGGACTGCCAACAACAATATCTGTTTGACCTGACAAGCGTGATAATAAAGCTTGATAAACGCTGAGTAATCCCATGTAGAGTGTGGTGTTATTTTCTTTGCAAAAAACGCCAACTGCTTGTGAAAGCGGCAAATCAAACTCAATTTTGACAACCTCGCCGGCATAACTTTGTTGAGCAGGTCTAGGACGGTCTAATGGAAGTTCAAGATGCGTCAATTGCTTCAGAGCGTCACGCCAATAAGTCAATTGAGCGTCTAAAACAGGCCCTAAAGAATAGCGCTGCCAATACGCAAAATCATGATATTGAATGGCTAAAGGTGGGCGCTGAGTGTCGCCACCCGCTAACGCTGATCGATATGCAACACTCAACTCGTGGGCCAGCACGCCTAATGACCAACCATCCGCAGCAATATGATGCAGCGTGATGGCAAACACACTCTGCTGCTCCGAAGTTCGGATTAACATAGCTCGTAGCATTAAATTATTCGTTAAATCAAAAGGTCGTTCCGCAAAGGCTTTAACCTGGTCAGAAATACTTTCTCCTGAACTCATTATCGACTCAAGCCATAAATAGTTATTTAGCTTGTCCACATCAATCACTCGTTGTATTACCTGCCCACTGTCGGTTTTTAAATAAACAGTACGCAATACCTCATGTCGAATGACTATGGATTTTAGTGCTTGGTCCAGAACAGGAACATTCAAATCACCATCGATTTGTAAGACTAAATTTATATAATAAGCGGGACTCAGCGGGTTAATTTGCTCCATAAACCAAAGACGTTGCTGAGCAAAAGACAAGACACCTTGCTTCTTACCGACTGGGGCTAATTGTCTATTTTCCAAAGCTTCTATAGGGGGCAATACACTACCACGTTTTTCACGCAAGAAATGAGTCACTTGGTCCACATAATCAGTGATTTTAGGCGCTTCAAAAACCAGTTTTACAGGTAGAGACATAGATAGTTGTGCTTGTAGATCCGTCGTCATCTGCGTAGCAAATAAGGAGTGCCCTCCTAGGGCAAAAAAGTCCTTGTCTGGGTTTATGTTTTCGAGCCCAAGAAGCTTGCACCACAATTGTTCAACCATACTAAAGACAGGATTATCCTTTTGATCTAAGTAAGGCTTTTGCCAAATGTAGGCTTGCTCTATTTGACCAAAATAATCACTCGCTTTTGGTTTTGGTAAGTTAACCGAATCGATTTTTCCGTTGGCGCTCAATGGCAGTGCATCGAGATAAACAAATGCAGATGGCATTTCGTATTCCGCCACGTAATTCATTAGATGTCGTCTAAGCGTCTCTTTATCCAAGCTAGACTCACCACTCCAGTAAGCAATCAGCTGTTTCTTTGATGTGTCAAACAACACATGAGCAAGATCAACTCCGACAAGGATAACTAAAGCAGCTGAAATGGCCCCTGGTTCAATCCGGTATCCACGTAATTTAACTTGATCGTCCATTCGACCTAAAAATTCAATATCACCATAAGCATTGATACGAGCTAAATCACCTGTAGCATATAAACGGGAACCAGACATCAAACTGAATGGATCGGGAATAAACTTCACTGCAGTTGATGTAGCTTGCTTCCAGTAGCCTTGCGCCACACCTAAGCCACCCACATACAATTGTCCCGAGATACCATTAGCAACAGGCTGCAAATTTTCATCTAAAACGTAACAACTGCTGCCTGATATCGGCAAACCGATTGGCATAGTAACGGTGTTTTTTTGTACCGACTTCGCTTCGTACCAACTACTAAACGTGGTATTTTCCGTCGGCCCATAAATATTCAGTAAGCGCGCTGGGCCAACACCACTGTTAATTAGTTGTGTCATTCGCTCACCATCAGCGACTTCACCACCTACTAATAACGTTGACAGCCCTTTAAATGCATCTTGGCGAGTCATAACAATTTGATTAAAGAGCGCCGTTGTCAAAAACATCGTATCTATGTTGTGCCGCTCAAGCGCTTGGGCGAATTCATTAGGGTCTAAAACCGTCTCTTTCGGTATCAGTACTAAAGTTGCGCCGTTTAACAATGCTCCCCAAATTTCAAACGTCGCAGCATCAAACGATGTATTGGCAACTTGTGCAACACAAGAACCAGCATGAATTGGTGCGTAATCATTACCGCACACCAAGCGTACAACCCCCTGCTGTTCCACCACGATGCCTTTAGGTTTACCGGTCGAACCTGAACTGTACATCATATAAGCAGGTGCCATAGCGTCTACAACAGACAATACAGACGGCTGGTCGGTATTGTTCAACGGCTCATCAATGCACATTATAGTTAGCAAAGGTAATTGCATGTCCAGCACGTCGGCTTTTAAACTAGACGAGGTGACAAGCAATTTAGCTTGACTGTCTTCTAACATCATTGCCATACGTTCATTTGGATAGGCTAAATCGATAGGGAAATAACTGGCGCCCAACCTTGCTGTCGCCAGTAGAGTAACAACAAGTTCACAACCTCGTTCTAGTCGTAACGCCACCCAATCCGCCTGACGTACACCGTACGCATGCATTTGTTGTGCTCGAACAGTAACCCGATTATCAAGTTCTAAATACGTCAGCTCTATGAGACATTCATTTTGAGTAGATAATTCACGTAACGCGACCTTGTGAGTATTCTGTACAACCGACTGCTCAAATAAGACCGCTAGGCTTTTCTTGATATGATTAACGTGGTTTGTCGCACCTAAACTACGGCCTAGTTGCGTGCTTCTTGCTTGAGGCGACAGCAAACTATAATCCGTTAATAATTTAGTATCATCTTTGACTAACTGATCTAACAGGCTTGTCCATTGGTCAATTAAGTGATGAATTCGCTCAACGGAAAACAATTGCGTGTTATAAGCAAAAAAACCTTCAATGCAAGGTGCTTGCAAATCTGTACTTTGCCAGACATGACACTCCATTTCAAAACGAACGGTCATGCCATCAGCTTCTAAAAAGCCCAGGCTCAATTCATTTTCATCAATATCGGAATGGGGCTGATTTTGTAAAGCGAATGCTACTTGAGCTAACGGTGGTCGAGATAAATCTCGCTGCACTACGTGATAATCGACAATATCCTCAAATGCCGCTTTATTGTGATCAAATGCTTCCAGCACAAGATCCTTAACATCACGCAGTAAAGCCGGAAAATCCATATCCACAGTGACATTCGCTCGAAGTAATAATGTATTTATGAAACAGCCTATCAAGCTTTCTAATTCTTTACGGTCACGCCCGGCTTGAGGCGAAGCAAGCACAATATCTGACTGCTTACTGATCCGCGAAAGTAGAATAAAAAAGCTGCTTAACAACCACATGTATAAAGACACATGTTCCTTCTTCGCTGCACGCTCAATCGAACTCGACAGAACACTAGAAAATCTAAACGACACACGCTCTGCGCGGTTTTCGAGTACTGCTGGTCGAGCAAAATCTAAAGGCAATTCAAGATTTTTTGAGCCCGCTAATTTGTGCTTCCAATAGGTTAGATCGACGTTTTTTTGTCTTTTTTGCTCAGTTGTTTGTTGCCACTTTGCATAATCAGAATACTGTAGTGAGAGCGTTTCTAATGCCAGCGGCTCCTGTAATTTATAATGCTGATAATGAGTCATTAACTCTTTCGTCAGAATACTTAGAGACCAGCCATCGCATGCGATATGATGGATGGTGATTTGCAACCAATGTACTTCAGGGCTAATGCGTATTAATAACCCCCGTATTACAGGCCCTTTCTCAAGGTCAAAGTGAGCCCAAGCGTCTTTATTCAGAATAGTACGTGCTTGTGTCTCTGAATCTGCCAAGGTGCTTAAGTCAAGAATAGGTAGATCTAGCTCAGCGCTAGAGTGAATGATTTGTGTAATCTGACCTTCTTTAAATGAATAACTCGTTCGCAGTACTTCATGGCGCTGCACAACTGACTCAAAACTCCGTCTAAGTACATCAATATCCCAAATGCCTTTTAGCACCACGGCATTGGGCATATTGTATGACCCAGGCTGAAGTTTCTCTGATAACCAGAATCGACGTTGATTATCAGATACGACTAATGCTTTCGATGTTTTCTGCTGCAGACGGCGTAACATCGCAAGTTTTTGCTCTCTACTAAGTGGACTACTCATACTCTAATCGCTCAACTTTAGTTCGGCTATTCTGGGATACTCAACTGTGCTGCGAACAATGCATCAATTTCAGCATCACTTAACTCATCAAGGTTGACGGACGCAAGGTCGATCTCTTTCAAGTTAAATGCACTTAGTACAGTAGTTTGACCAGAAAATTGTTTGATTTCAGAAGGTGCTATTTCAGACCTACCTTGGTGTATTACCTTAGGAACTTCTCTTACAATTTTTGCAAAACTTTGAATTGTCGGATGATCAAAAACATGGCGTAATGACATCTCGCAGTGAAACTCATCTTTAACCCGAGACAGTAATTGTGTAGCGAGTAATGAATGTCCGCCAGCATCAAAGAAGGTTACATCCGTAGAAACTACTTCCAAGCCCAGCAATGAACACCAAATATCATGCACTTTTTGTTCAATTTCACCCTCCGGTAACTGCCTATCCTGTTCCTCTATGACGATGCTCGAATTAGGTTCAGGTAAAAGCGTACGATCCAGCTTGCCATTTATCGTGAGAGGCAACGCCTCCAAAGTATTATAAATAGCGGGCCTCATGTGTTCAGGAAGCACGGCTTTAACATGTACTTTGAGGGAATCAATAAGCTTGTAATCGTATTTCTGTATCTGAGGGACATTCGTCGCCCTCGTAGACGTTAACGCCCAGGACTGTAATTTGTGTATGCTACAAGTAAGTCGTGAGGAATGCTGATTTTCCGCCCAACCCAGCTCTCTTTCATTAAATAAAAGAGCACTAAAAGCTGCCGGCTGCTCAGCACAAGGCATGATGCGAATGTGATAACCTAACGCCTTTGCTTGCTGGCGTAAGTCTTCTGGATGGATCGTGTTGTTATTATCCGCCTCAACAAGCCCTAAAGCTTGGTATTCGTCCACAACACGTGCGTCGAGAACCAATGGCAAGTAAATAAGAGCCCCTCCTTTACCACCACGTAGCATCGCAGAAACGCTTGAAAAGCGTTGATGAGACGGGAGTATATCTGGCGTTTTATGATTTGATCCGTTTTTCCATAAGCAAACATCATAACGATAGTGCAGCATTTCATTTTGGCCATAACCGCCTTGATAATCGACACTAAAACCATCGACTGTATCTAACGAGGCTCCTAAGTCAGCAAACAATGCCGGTGATATCGCAAGTTCTTCCTCCAAGGCCAAATACTTCAACACCGCCGCATCTAAGCGCGATTTCGACATTGCTTCATGACTGTTTTTAGCATGATAAAGAACAATCGAAGCATAAAACCCCTGTAATCGAGAAAAATCTCGCACATCACCAATAAACAACACACCGCCAGGTACTAATACTTCCATCGCTTGCTGTATGACTTTGCGTAAATACATTTCATTAGGGAAGTATTGTGTTACTGAATTAATAACTACTAGGTCAAACTTATCTCGGCTAAAGCAGGTTAAATCATCCGCTGATCCAGCATGAAGGCAGACATGCGCCCAATTACGATCACTTGCTTGTTGCTGTAACTTAGCAATGGTTTTTTCTGACAAATCAAAGCCATGATAAGATTCAACATGTGGAGCAATGCCGTGCATGATCATGCCACTGCCACACCCAATTTCTAACACTTGTTTTGGAGAGAAGCTTAAAATTCGAGCCAAACGCTCATCAAGCCATTCTCGCATTTGATCTTCAGGAATAGCCTCACGCGTATAACTACTATTCCAACCCGTAATATCAAAATCATCCGCATAAGTTGATGCATGTACGGTTGAATCATAGGTATTTTCATAAAGAGACTTCCAGCTCTCTAATATTTCATGATCATAGTCACACGCACTGCCGGTTACTTTTTTAGGCACCACATAAGCGACTAATAATGCGTTATTTTGCCCTTTCTCAAACACAGAAACCGCCGCAGAAGCGACTTGTGGATGCGCACTTAAGCACGATTCAATTTCTTCTAATTCGATTCTAAAGCCACGTAATTGTATTTGTTGGTCACTTCGTCCGATATATTGTAATTCGCCTCGAGCATTGCGCTGAATCAAGTCTCCCGTACGATACAAGCGAGAACCAGAATCTGAAAAAGGATTAGGCACAAAATGCCTTGCGGTTAAGCTGGATTGGCCAAAATAACCTCTGCTAATACCCTCTCCTGCCACGTAAAGTTCGCCAATTACACCGTCAGGAACGGGAGTCATTGCCGCATCAAGAATATATAACTGTAGATCTATTAAGCCTTGCCCTATATGACTAATACTCGTACCACGGACCATTTGAGCGTCTAATTCGAGATATGTAACATGCACTGTCGTTTCGGTAATACCGTACATGTTCATGAGTCGTGGTGCTTGACGAGTCGTGTTATCTCCCTTGCAACCATAGCGTTCAACCCAAGAACGCAATCGTTGGAAATCGAGAGCCTCACCACCAAAAACAACCCAACGCAGTGATAATCTACGCGCCTCTGATAAGGCTTGATCAGCCGCAATCAAACTGTAAAACGCCGTTGGGGTTTGATTCAGTACAGTTACGTTTTCATATTCCAATAGGTCTAAAAACTCACTGGGACTACGACTCAAGGTCTTAGGAATAACCAGAAGTCTCGCGCCATGTGCCCAAGCTCCCCAGATTTCCCAAACAGAGAAGTCAAACGCATAAGAGTGAAAAAGTGTCCATACATCTTGTGAATTAAAATCAAATACCCTGTCGCCACTGGTTATCAAGCGCAGCACTTGTCGATGGCTGACCACAACCCCCTTTGGCTTACCAGTTGAGCCAGAGGTGTAAATAACGTACGCAGCACTATCAGTGTGAATGCTAACGAAGGGGGGGCTATGCCATTCAAGACGAGCATGGTGAATAGCAATCACCTCACCTATATTGACGGTTGGTATGACCGAAATGGAAGCACTATAATCTTGATCACACAGTATTAATAAAGGCTTCGAATCTTCAATCATGTATTGTAAACGAGTCGTTGGGTATTCAGGATCTAACGGGACATAAACACCGCCAGCCTTAAGAATAGCCAGTAAACCACATAATAAGTCAGCACTACGCTGGCACATCAAACCTACGTGAACTTCAGGCCCTACCCCGTGCTCTTTTAAATAATGGGCGAGCACATTAGATTGCTCATCTAACTCTCCATAACTAATTGACTGCCGTTGCATATGACTATTAAAGCTGGTCAAGGCAACTTGCTGATAGTGTTTACTCACCGTCTCTGCAAATAATCTGGGTAAACTATGATGATAGTTATGTGGAGGCTCAGAGACAGATATCCTTGCTGGAGGATGTGACTGTGGCTGTTGCTGTGGCTGTGGCTGGCTCAAACGTACAGCCGATAATGGTGTTTTTGGCGACTCTAGCCATGACTCAATAAGACTTTGGTACATTTGAGTAAAACGGCTGATGGTTTCTTCATCAAACAGGTCCCTGTTATAAAGCCAGTAACCTCGTATGCTACCGTCAAGGTTTTGCCAAAGATGGCATTCAAGATCAAAGCGAACCCAATTAATCTCCCCATCCATAGGCGAAATCGTTAGATCCGGTAACTCTAAAGCCTCACTGGGAGCATTTTGCAAAGCAAAATGAATTTGGAACAGAGGATGCTTACTACTGTCACGCTTGGGCTTTAACGCCTCCACTATTTTTTCAAAAGGTAAATCCTGATTAGCATAAGCATCTAACGCCGTTTTTCTGATGTTTTTCAATACTTGAAGATAATTTGGGTCGTTATTTAAATCCGTACGCATGACCAGCATATTGACAAAAAATCCGACTAGGTTCTCAAGGCCAGAATGATTTCTATTTGCAATAGGGGACCCTACAGCGATATCCGTTTGTCCAGAAATACGTGACAACAAACTTTGATAAGCCCCCAAGAGCGCCATATACATGGTCACATCTTGCTTTTGACAAAGTGCTTTTAATCCCTGTGCTAGCCCTTTGTTTAGCTCAACTTTAACGACACCTCCTCTATACGTTTGAAATTCAGGTCGTTCGCGACTTTCTAACAATTCAAGCGATGGTAAATTAGCCAGTTGGCGCTTCCAATAAATCAACTGCGTGTCCAGAACATCTTGTAATGAAACACGCTGCCAATACGCAAAGTCTCGATAGTCAATTGACAGTGAAGGCAAGTCTTGTTCAACATTCATACCTATATCTACCAGACCATTTGACTTCTCAGCGATACAAGCTTTATACAAAACACCTAAGTCTTTAGAGAATATACCCAATGACCAGCCATCAGCCGCAATATGGTGCACGGTAATAGCAAGGATCGAACAAGTGTCTGATAAGGTGATTAAACGCACCCGCAACATGAGATCTCTTTCTAAATCAAACTGGCGCTCTGCGAATTTGACTAATTCTTGCTGCAACACTTTTTCCTGTTCTATATCGCCTAATCCCCTGAGATCCGCTGTTTCCAAGGGTAATTCTGTTACCGTTAAAATGCGTTGAGAAACACCATGACAAGCGTTTTCAAAATACACGGAACGCAGAATGCTATGGCGCTGAAGCAAGATATTAAAACAATGCTGTAAGCTATCTAGGTCTAGATTGCCCTCCATACGTAAAGCCATATTGATGTAATACGCAGGGCTCAACGGGTTCATCTTTTCCATAAACCACAATCGCTGTTGAGCAAATGAAATAGGTACAGCATCTAAAGGAACATTGTATTCGGCAATCGGTTTTATCATCGGAAGCGTATTGCCATGCTGCGCTCGCAACATATCATCTAAAAGATGAACAAACTCATTCAGTACTGATGCTTCAAAAATATGTTTAACCGTAATACCAAGATCAAGCTGCTTCTGTAAACGAGTTACCATTTGTGTGGCTAATAGAGAGTGCCCTCCCATGGCAAAAAAATCATCATTGCCACCCACACTGCGCAGTTTAAGAACACTGCACCAAACTTGTGACACGAGAGAAAATAAATGGTTATCTACTAAATGCGTGATGCGATTACCATCACTCGCTTGATAACGAAAGTCCATTGGTGTCGGTGCAGGCAAGCGTTTAGCATCAATTTTACCATTGGCATTTAGGGGTAATTGTTTTACATACATAAGCGCTGAGGGTATTTCATAGTCTGCAAGTTGCGTTGCTAAATACTGCCATAACGATGCACGCTCGATAGAGGAAGAGCCACGCCAATACGCCACTATAGCTTTGTTTTTTGTATCAAATACTGTGTGCGCTTGATCTACCCCTGAATAAAGAGATATTGCCGCAGTAATGGCACCCAGCTCGATACGAAAGCCGCGTAATTTAATCTGACTATCAAGTCGCCCAACAAACTCAAGTACCCCGTTTAAATTCCAGCGAGCACCATCACCTGTTGCGTATAAGCGCTCACCTTGCTGATGGCTAAATGGATGAGGAATAAACTTAGAGGCCGTGAGGCTCGGCTGATACTGGTAGGCTTGCGCCACGCCCAATCCCCCTACATAAAGCTCACCGATTAGACCTGGTGCTACCAGTTCTAAGTTCTTATCTAGGACATAACAGGTGGTGCCGGATATCGCTTGGCCGATTGGTAGGGATGCCTGATAAGACGTATTCTTCTTGACCTCGAAGTAAGTGCTATAGGTAGTATTCTCAGTGGGTCCATACATATTCAGAAGATGAGCAGGCGCATTGTCGCTATTTGCCAAACGCTGCATGAGCTGACTGTCCGCCTCCTCACCGCCTACTAAAACATATTCTAGCCCTTTAAAAGCGTCTTCACGAGTTACCACCAGTTGATTAAATAATGAGGTCGTTATAACCATCGTATCAATACTATTTTCATTCAACGTCTTGGCAAGTAACTCCGGATCTATGCTAACTTTTCGAGGGATCATAACTAAAGTTGCGCCATTGAGGAATGCGCCCCAAATTTCAAATGTAGCGGCATCAAACGAAGTATTTGAAGCTTGTGCTACTTTTGAACCCGCTTTAACTTGAGCGAAATTGTTGTTGCAAACAAGACGTATAATACCTTGCTGATTAACCACAATTCCCTTGGGTTTTCCTGTCGATCCTGAGCTAAACATCATATAAGCAGGAGACAGAGCATTGCCTCTGGGTATATCTCCACGGTCAATTAAACACTCGTCATCGAGATCATCAATCGCCACCATTTTTGGTAAATCATCCGATTTTAATAGCTCATCATTCATCAAATCGGTGCTAGTTAACAGCAGACTAACACCGCTGTTATGCAACATATTTTTCACTCGTTCTGTCGGGTAAGATAAGTCTATCGGTACATAGCAAGCGCCCAAACGACTGATCGCGAGCAATGTGATAATCAGCTCAGCACCCCGCTCTAAACGAAACGCCACCCAATCAGCAGGCACTACTCCCAACTCATAAAGCTGCCATGCCCGTTGATTAACTTGCTGATTCAGCATCTCATAAGTCAGTACGTACGCTTCCCCCGTTGAGTCAAACAATTCATGAATTGCAATGGCTTGTGGGTCATTTCGCACCTGGTTAGAAAACAATTGGTCCAAACTTAATACCGCTAAATCACCCGCTAATACAGGCGCGGTTTGTACTGAAACTAGTTCGGCTTGCAACATTTTATTCATCACGGCTAAGCGGTTAATATCCCGGTCTAGATCCTCCGCCATCTCAACTAATAATGATGCAAAATAGGATAAAAAACGTTCAATTTCTTGCTGAGAAAAGACCTGATGTAGCGATGAAGCTTTTAACAATAACGTATCCCCAACCCCAGCCGAAATGGTCAATGGATAGCCAGTGCGTTCTATGGAACTAACATCTTTGATGCTGACACTCGCTTCTTGCCTTTCTAAATCACTGTCGATAGGATAGTTTTCAAAAGCAAAAATCACTTCAAATAATGACTCGCTCGGCAGCACCGCACACCATTTTGCAATTGACATCAAATCGCTATCTTGGCGCTCCAACAAGCCCAGCATAGATTGCTGCACTTGACTTAATAAATCGCGCACACTAGCTGATGGGTCTAAGGTAAAACGTAGCGGCAAGGTATTAATAAACATGCCTACTTGATGTTGCATATCGGACAGTTCAGAAGGTCGACCAGACACAACAGTGCCGATGACAAAATCATGAGAACGAATGTATTTTTGCAGTAACAACCCTAACGCGCTTTCAACAAAAACCGCCAATGTTACCCCAGCACGGCTTGCGGCCTCATGCAGCTGCTGTGTTGCTGTTTCACTTAACTCATGCTGTGCATTAACGTATTTTGTAGCGAGTGAGGCTTCACTTTGCTGAATAAGTCGCGTAGCCAATTTTCGGCTGAAATCTACCTGATGTAAATTTTCACTCCAAAAACCTTCATGACTAGGCCTGCGTTGTAACCAATCGAAATAGGGCTTATGCGGATACTGTTGATCGAGGCTAATACGGTTACCTTTAAGCAACTCTTGATATGCGCTCAATACCATAGACATCACGATGGGTAATGACCAACCATCCAGCAGTAAATGATGATGACACCAAATGAATCGATACCCTTTATCCCCAAGACTTAGTAAAGAAAAATGCATCAAGGGCGCTTTTTTCAAAAGAAAACCATCTTGTTGATAACCCGCTATTAAATTATCTAACGTCAAGCCTTGAACAACACAATCTAACTTAGATAAATCGTCTTCATGCCAAGGGAAATCCAGCTTTTTGAAAATAACTTGCAAAGGTTTGGCCTGCTTTTCCCATGCAAACGACGTCCGCATCGTAGGTAGTGCCTGACACACTTTGTCCCATGCCAGCTTCCAACAATCTGTATTAAGATCAGCGCCTAAAGTGGTCGAGAGAATTTGAACATAACTGCCTGAATTTTCGTGCGCAAGACTGTGATAAAGCATACCGGCCTGCATGGCGGTAGTTGGCAAAACACTTTCAATATTTTGTTTTTCTAATGACATTTTGGCCTCATTCATCAAACAGCGATAATTCATCTAGCAGATCATCAAACTGATCTATAGATAATCCTAAGGTGGATGATTGGTCAGTAACATTTGAGAGAACTGATTCGGACAGTCGTTTTATATTCGAAATATAATCATCAGATAATGCCTTGATGGTACTTTCGTGATGCATGTTTCGGCTATAAACCCAAGTAATTTCAAGATTTTTGGATTTGCGAGCAATACTAAGTTCTAGTAAAAACGGTCGATGATTTTTTTCATGCTGTAAATGGCTAGGAGTGATAGCTTCTGCTTGAAATAATCTTGTCGATGCCTCTTTGTTTGTTTGTGCATCAACTGAGCCAAAGTAATTCAGTGAGACCAAAGCATTTTTAATCGGCTCTTGGGCATGATAGGCATTACGTACGCTGTTTATCACGCCTGAGTCCAGTAAGGTCACCAATTGCTGGTCAACATCTTGTATTTGCTCAAGAGCGAGTAACTCAGAATTTACCGTCACGGAATTTAAAGTCGTAAACCATCCTATGGAAGTTGACAAATCAACCTCTGGAAACATACTGCTACGACCATGACTTTCAACACAGATAACGGTATCAAGCTGTTCACTCCAAGAAGATATAACTTGACCTAACGCGGCAACCAAAATGGCATATTCGTTTGTAACATCTAATTCGAGCGCCAGTATTGTATGTAAAACGACCTCTGACCCGACTAAATTCTCTTGATCAATGTTGTCAACGTCATAATCCAGGGGCAATTCGCTGGGTAGGTTTTTCGCTTCAGAGCTGTTTTTATGCGATAAAAGTAACGCATGCTTTTGCAAGCGTTCCGCCCAATCTAAGTTATTAGCCATTCGAGATGGCCTTGATGGCAGTTCTGTATGCTTCGCCGCACACAACGACTCCAGTTGATCACCTATGACTAGCCACGACAGTGCATCGACAATTAAATGGTGCGCGATGAAAATCAGTTGTTTATGTGGCTCAATATCACTATTCGATTCAACATCATGCCATTCAACAAGAGCCACTCTAAACAATGGTCCTTGCGACAATTGGAAAGGTGTATTCAACTGCTCACAAACCCTTAACATAGCCGCTTTACCTTCACTACTCGTAGATGAAAAGGCAAAATTAAAGTGGGCTAAATGTATCGCCTTAGTCGGTTCATCTAGACCATGCACACATTGCTGCCAGCCGTCCTCTTGCTCTACAAAATAAGTACGTAAGGCAGCATATTGACGCTGTAAACATAACAAAGCGCTGTGTATTGTTTGGCTAGGTAGCGCTTGGGTTAATCTTAAAACTAAACCCTGATTCCACTGGCCAGGTTCTGAGAAATGCTGCTCAAAGAACCATTTTTGGATAGGTGAAACCGGGGCTATCTGAGGTTCGGGGGCTTCCTCTTGAGACGCCTCACCATTGAAGTTTTGCTGGTCAATATGAAAAGCGAGGCTGGCAATGGTTTGATGCTGGAAGATTTGTGACGCTTGGCAAATAACACCCTCTTTCCTTAAGGCTGCGACCAAGCGAAAAACCAAAATAGAGTCGCCACCTAATTGAAAAAAGTTATCATGCGTACTCAACGACTCAACGTCTAATAACGCTTGCCATATCTGCATCAATAACCCTTCTGTCGGGTTACTCGCCTCAACCCAAGTCGTTGCTTTTTCTTGTGCTACAGCAGCGATAGGCAAAGCATTGCGGTCAATCTTACCGCTTCGGGTTAAGGGAAATTCACTCAATTCAACGAAGGCATTGGGAATGTAATAGCTTGGTAATCTGGTGGCAAGAAAAGCCTGCAGTGACTCTCGTTCAAGTTCAGCGCTGTGTGCCCCTTGCTTTTGAGTAAAATACGCCACTAGCTGTGTATATTGTTCTGAGTCGGTTTGAGCCATGACCAAGCTGTTTTCAATACCAGCGTGTTGATTTAAAGCCTGAACGATTTCATTTGGTTCAATCCGTAACCCTCGAAGCTTAATTTGGAAATCACCACGACCAATAAACTCTAATTGACCCTGAGCATTCCAACGAGCTAGGTCACCACTGCGATAACCAACGGCACCTAAATCGTTAGACCAAGGTAGAGGAACAAATTGCTCAGCAGTCATAGCAGGTTGTCCAAAATATCCCCGAGCTAAGCCTTTGCCCCCAATGACAACTTCGCCAATACTTCCATAGGGAACTAATTGAAAATTATTATCGACCAGCCAAATTGACACGTTGTTTACCGGTTTACCGATAGGGGTGATGCCCTGACCAGATAGCATTGAATCGAATTGATGAAGACTCGCACACACGGTACTTTCTGTCGGCCCGTAACCGTTAATAATATTCAAACCTTTAATGTGGCACTGCAATTGAGACAAGACTTGCTGATCAATCGGTTCAACTCCGACAAGCAGAGAGGTTAATGTCATCGGCTCTACAGAGCCTTCACTATATTGGGCGAGTTCCGACAAGATGAATCCGGGCAAATACCCTGAGTGGATTCCATTATCCAAATACCAATCCAATAACGAATCTGTGTCCACACGGATATTTTCAGGCACAGGATAAAGTGTTGCGCCGCTGAGTAATGGACGAAAAATTTCATACACGGACACATCAAATGTGAAGGCCGTCCACATGGAAGCACGCTCACCCACCGCTAATGCGGTACGCTGGTCAATATCTGCTAATAAATTAATCACCGAGCTATGCTGGCACGCAACGCCCTTCGGTTTGCCTGTTGAACCGGAGGTGTATAACACATACGCCAAGTTTGCGGCTTGAACGACAGGCAAAACCACCCTATTCATAGACAATTTACGTAGTACAGCGATCGACTGAACAGTAACATCTGCACCAAAGCTTTTTTCACCTTGGGCCGCGTCTGTCAAAACCAAGTCGACCCCAGCATCCTTTAGCAAGCTTTCTATACGCGATGAGGGAAATGCAGGATCTAATGGAAGATAGGCGCCACCGGCCTTCATAATACCGAGCATGGCAGCAATCATATCGATACCCGCATGAGCACAGATGCCAATCACAACCTCAGAGCTGTCGGGTAAATCCGCCAAGATTCGATACGCTATTTGATCTGACCAATGATTCAGTTGCTCGTAACTGATTTGTTCACCCAAATGATGAACAGCTATGCTGTCAGGGTACTTTAAGGCCTGCTCAACAAAACCTCCATGTAACGTTCCTGTATGAGGCTGTGTTTTATCGCCATAAGCGAGTTGCTGAATCAGCGAATATTGATCTGACGGTAACCATTGCGGTGCACTCAGACATTGATTTGGTTGCTCACACATTTGCTCTAGCATAGTGAACCAAAGATCAATCCAGACAGTCACTTGTGCGGCTGAAAATAAATCTGTTCGATAGCTTAGCGTCCCAGCCACCGTTTGCTTATCCTCTAAGTTATGCACCCGCATGGCAAAGGAGACATCGTATACACTATTTTCACGAAGCAGCTCAACCGGCTTAACACTCAACGAGGCATTGTCAATCGTACTGTCATCTACCGTTTGTAAATCCACCATCAATTGAAAGATTGGGTGTCGATTTTGGTTCCTAGGTACATTAAGTAACTCAACCAATTGCTCAAACGGCAAAGCCTGATGTTCGAGCGCCTCTAGCGTATTAGTACGAACCTGTTGCAGCACATGCATAAAACTTGCCTGCGGTGCAATCTGTGTTCGCATTACCAAGCTGTTAACAAAACACCCTACTACCTGATGCATGGCAGTGTGCGTTCGACCGGCAACGGGAAAACCTATAACCAAATCATCCTGACGCGACAAACGCGCCAATAATACATTTAAGCTCGCCGTTAAACCCATAAATAAAGAGGCTTGATTGTCTTTACACAGGAGCGACATTTTTTCTACTAGGTGGACAGGTATATCAAACTTCAGCTGTTCAACCTCATCCGAAATGTTTGCAGATTGAGGAGCCTGCGAAAGCATCAATGGTTGATAACCGTCCAGTTTTTCACACCAATAGGTTCTAGCAGCACCCTGCTCCACCTCATTCTCACTGAATTGGTTCTGCTGAATCAGCGTTAGATAGTCCGGTTTATTCTCAACCACCTGTTCAAAATCAAGATTAGATTGATAGTTTTCCATCAGGTTTTGGAACAATAAATCAACAGACCAACCATCAGCCAAAATATGGTGGACAACAATAATAAAGCGCCACGATGTCTCATCGATAGTGACGAGACAAAAGCGATACAATGGTTCAGCAGATAGACTAAACGGTTGATCAACAATCTTTGCTTGCAGAGCATCTACCGCATTAGAATCAGAATGACTTAAATCGACAATTTCTATTGGTCGCACCGGTATTGGCAATAATTGTTGCATCGCGGTTTGGTCTAATTCGTTCGAAACAATATGACTCGATAACACTCTATGCTGCTTAAGCAAAGCTCGCACAGCAGCCTGTAAACGCTCAACATCGACAGCGTCATTTATTTCAAATGCGGCTACAACATTTAGCGCACTGCTAAGGGGTTGAATTTTTTGCATGATCCACAAACGGGTTTGGGCTGTTGATAAGGGCAATGGTATCAACGTCGTATTATCATTTGCTTGTGGAGACTTAACGGCAACAGCGCGAGCTGTAACACCCTCTAATTGCGTCGCCAACTGGGCCAAGCTATTACTATCAAAAATGTGTGCTAAAGGAATTTCTACGTTAAAGTGATCTCGAATTTTCGCCACCAACTTTGCCGCAGATAAACTGTGCCCACCCAGCTCAAAGAAATTATCTTCACGATAAACTTCCTTGCAGTTGAGTACACTCAACCAAATACCAGCAAGTGCCTTTTCAACCTCACCACTCGCTGGAGTCTTCTCTCTATCTTGGCTAACTTGATGGTGTAAATCAGGCTCAATCAAGGCTTTATAGTCCACCTTCCCGCTCGTACTCAGCGGCAAAGCATCCAGTGCTTGCCAGACACTAGGCACCAACGCGTCACTAACTCGTTCACGCATCCAGCGCTTGGCCTCATTAATGTTAATCGATACGCCCTGCTTGCTTTGAAAATACAAAGACAGATACGTGTCAGCCCCTACTGACCAAACTTTGGCCGCAACAGCTTCTAAGCCAGGATACCGACTAGCAACCCCTTCAACTTCTCCAAGTTCAATACGCTGGCCGCGAATTTTGACCTGACTATCATTACGTCCAAGATATTCTAAAGCCCCGCATGGTAAGCGACGCACACGGTCACCTGTGCGATACATTCGAGCGCCGCTGGTCGTGCTAAACGGCGATGGTATAAAACTTGTCGCGGTTAATGCAGATTGACCTAGATAACCCTGAGCCAAATTCATTCCGCCAATATACAACTCACCGATAGCTCCGCTGGGGACCAGCTCTAACGATGCGTTCAAAACATAAATTTGGGTATTACTGATCGGCACACCAATGGGCACACTTAAGCCGGTATCGTCCTCGTCATCGAGCGCTTGTATTGGGCTAATATGCTTATGCCAAGTAACATCCACGGCAGCTTCGGTCGGCCCATATAAATTATACACTGGCGCACCAAGAGCACGACTGGCATGCTCCGCCAGAGAACGCTCTAAACTCTCTCCAGAACAAATTATTCTGCTTAAAACGTATTGTCTATCTTGTAGCGGCACATACTCTAAAAAGCCACGCAACATCGCCGGTACAAAGTGCACCGTCGTAATGGCCATTTCACGAATAAGACGTTCGAGATAGACCCCATCTTTATGACTGCCCGGGTCAGCTAATACAAGGGTTGCACCTTCGCGTAACGGCCAGAACAACTCCCAAATGGACACATCAAAACTGATGGGTGTCTTATGTAAAACCCGCTCCCCATGAGTCAAACCATAATAAGATTGCATCCATTCTAAGCGGTTCACTATGGCACCGTGAGAGACCATGACGCCTTTAGGTTTACCCGTCGAACCAGAAGTGTAAAGAATATAGGCGACACTCTGGTCCATTAATGCGACCGGTTGTAGTGGCGCTGTTGGCTGGCTACGATTACTGGTTTGCCACGCTTCAATTAACACACATTCCACACCCGAGATTAATCGAGATACCTGTGGCGCTTGCGCTAATATCATCACAGCATGGGAATCGATCACCAATTCATTAAGACGCTTATCAGGTAGATCAACATCAAGAGGGAGATACACCGCTCCAGCTTGTAAAACGGCATAAATTGCGAGCATCATATCCAGAGATCTGGCGGCACAAACTGCCACAACATCGCCAGCTAACACCCCTTTAATTTGTAAGTGAGCCGCTAATTTTTTACTACGATCATCTAGCTGCGCATAACTCAATTGCTGCTGACCCTGTATCAAAGCAACATGATTTGGATAACGCTGTGTATGCGCTACAAAACGATCAAGTAAACTCAATGATTCAACAACGGTTTCAGACCCGCTAGACAGCCTCAACTCTATGCTCTGCTGCTCTTCTGACAAGCAAGAGACTAGACTCTGTAGCGGTATTGATGCATTCGACTCACGGCTTAAACTCAATAAAATGTGTTTATAGCCTTCTAGCAAGGTTTGAGCTTGTTTTTTGCTATAGATATGTCCGTCAAACATTAATTGCAAAGCAAGCTGCTCAGAAGGATGAACAAGTAAAGTCAGGGGGAAATGTGTTTCTTCGTAGGCATTAACTTTCTCGATACTAAAGCCAGTCAACGAACGGTTCAAAGAGCTGTCTACGGGATAGTTTTCAACCACCACGGCACTCTTTAATAAGCCGCTATTACGATTAGATGTCTGATTGTTTAAAGATTGATAAATACTTTGGATATCCGCAAGATTACTATACGAATAGGATTGAATAGCATTAACCCGAGACTGAATATCACCTAACCATTCGCTTATCGTGTGTTGAGTGTGGGTGGCCACACGAAGAGGTAAGGTATTAATTAGCATACCAACAACACTATCAATATTATCAACACCATTGTCTCTACCAGAGAGCGTCACACCAAACAGTTTTTCGCCTCGAGTATTGGTTGTGTCTCCAAATCGATCTAATAATAACGCCCATGCACCTTGCACTAAGGTGGCAATTGTAATGCCTCGCTGTCGACAAAATGTTCGTATTAAATGGCTTTCTTCACCACCCAATTGCAACGTGACTTTATTCGAATCAAATGATCTTTGATCCCATAAAGCATCGACACTTTTATTGCCAATTAATGGTAATGACGTATCAAGATCAAGCGCCGTTAGCTGATCTCGCCAAAATGCATCAGTGCTCGCTAAATCACGCTGATTCAACCAAGTCAAATAACCAGAATAAGATTGCTCAGCCTTTTTTGAATTCAATTGTTGAATTGGCTTCCCAGTGTTCGCTTGATTGTAAAAAACGAATAACTGCTTGAGCAAAATAGGCAATGACCAACCATCTAATTGTCGATGATCCTGACACCACAAAAAATACGTTCGCTGATCGTCCAGACGAATCAAGAAGAAACGATGCAGCAGCTCTTGCTCTAAACTAAAGCCTATCGCTCTCTGCTGTACGACAAATGCATTCAGCGCGTGCTGTGAATCTCCCTTTTTGTTACGCCAATCCATTTGCGTAACATCGACTTCAACGTTTTTGTGTACAACCTGCATCGCAGAGACACCATGACAGTCAAAAGATGAGCGCAAAATTGGCTGGGATTCAAATAACGCAGTTAACGCTCTACCAAACACACGGGCGTCAAAGTCACCAACAAATTCACAGGAAATTTGCTCAAAGCTCTGGCGATTTGTATTATCACGCTGTATTGCCACCAGCATGCCTTCTTGCAGCGAATTTACCGGATAAATGGTTTGCACATTCGAATAGCGTGTCAATATATCGGCTAATCGTTTAGTGGATAAATCAACGTGCTCAAAATCACTGGGAGTAGGCGTGTAAACAGTCTGCCCAGTATGATTGACAACATCGGTCAGCGCTTTTTGCCACTCGCTAAGTAGTGTCGCAATAATAGAGGGTTGGATTTGAGCTGCCGAAAATGTCAGTGATAAACGTAAACGCCCCCTATGCACTACAGACGTTAATTCTAAATCACTAAAACGCTCAGCGTTGAGGTCACGCTCCTTCCCTAAATATTCATCTAAAAACGCAAAATCATGGTCACTATCCGTCGCTTCACCCGCTTGTCCCAGATAGTTAAATACCATAGATAACGCGCGGGAGTCCTGATGCTCTTGAAGCGTTTTTTGCTCAATCGACAACGCATCAGGACGCATATATTTAAGGAGCCCATAACCCATACCTTGCTTAGGAACAGCTCGAGATGCTTCTTTGCTGACATAAATTGCGTGTGCGACAGGATCTATAAATGGAGATTCACTGACAGACAACAGCAAAGGATATAGACTGGTAAACCAACCTAGGGCATCACCCACATCGTTACTTCGACCATGCTTTTCAATCTCTATTTTCAAACATAAATTGGCATTATCAACATACCTTTGACAGGTCAACCACCATGAGGCTAACAACAATTCTTCTGGACGAGTGTTATAACTCACATTTGCAGAGCTCAAAATCGCCTGGGTAACGTCTTCACAGACATAAACAGTTTCACAACGTTCATCTAACACAGTATTTGATGCAAAAGGATCTACCATTATAAATCCCTGAGAAAATGTTGACTCTATGTCAGCCCAATAGCGTGCTTCATTTTCTGATATGGCCGCTGCTCTACCCGTTAAATCACTAAGCCAACGTATAAACAGATCATCTTCCGTGGCGGTATTTGACATAATCATGTTGTTGCTCAAGCGCTGGATGAACAAACGCCATGACACCGCATCAATCACTAAATGATGCGCCACCAACAACAAACGCGAAGCCCCCTGACTTCCGTTTATCCACGCAGCAGCAAATAGTGGCCCCTTTTTTATATCAATGCGTGCGCGCAATACGTCTGCTATATCTGCCACACTGGTTTGCATGTCAGCCACTTCCAGCCAATACAATGACCGCTGCTCGACTAAGGATTGTTGCCAATGATTTTGACCACCATCACTCATCGTCTGTTTAAATCGCAAACCAAATTGGGCCGAACCTTCAATGACGGTTCGCAATGCGGTTAAAATCTGTGCCGAACTAGCATTAACTGGCGTTTTTAATAAAACAGACTGTGTGAAATAAGGAGACGGTGCATTAATCGATTCATCTAATGCTGAAGAACCTTGCAGACTGTCTAGATACCAGCGCTGCATAGGAGACAATGGCAATGAGTGCTGATCAATAAGTGGAGCAAACGTTTGATTGTTCAAGTGCTTTATTAGTGGTGCTAACTCGGCAATGGTTGGGTAGTTAAAAATTTGTTGTGAGTTAAGTACAAAACCCTGCTGTTTCAAACTGGCGATCACTTGAATAGCCACGATCGAATCACCACCTAACGCAAAAAAATTCTGATCGATATCAACCGAGTTAAGACTAAAGAAACGTCCCCATATCTCAGTGAGTAATCGTTCATTGGCCGTGCTCGCGACTCGTATTTCTGTCTTGTCAGTAACCAAAGAAGCGCTGACTAATGTTGGTAGGCGCTGGCTATCTACTTTACCGTTCGGTGTGAGAGGCATCGCCTCAAGTGTGATATAACGATGAGGCACCATGTAATCCGGTAGCCATTTTATAAGCCATTCAATGAGTACCTGACTATCGATCTTTGTTTCATTCTGCTCTGCAACCACATAACCGACTAATTGCTTTATATTATTTTCTTCACGCAGCTCAACCGTTGCATCACGAAGGCTTGGGTGCTGCTGTAAAACCGAAGCAATTTCATTTAACTCAACCCTAAATCCTCGAATCTTGACTTGCTCATCGTCACGTCCAATGAACTCAAGTTCACCGTTCAACAGATAACGTGCCAGATCACCAGTACGGTACAATCGAGCGCCTGCCTGAGACGAAAGGTGATCAGGAACAAATCGCTCCGCAGTTAACCTAACATGGCCAAGATAACCACGGGCAAGACCAATGCCCCCAATATACAGTTCACCCACCATTCCTACGGGTAATACTTGCTTATTCGCATCCAAGACATACACCTGCACTTGCGCTATGCTGCGACCTATCGGTGTTATCGGCTCTAAATCCGCCCTAGTGTCTACCGTATGGATCGTGCTACAAACCGTGCATTCTGTAGGCCCATACGCATTCACAAATTGGCGATTTTGTGACAACCAACGCTGAACCGTTGCTTTAGAGCAGGCTTCCCCTACTGATACCACAATCTTTAACCAAGGTAGATCTATAGGGTTCAAAGTGTTAAGAACAGTTGGTGGCAAAGCAATAGTCGTCACTTGATGAGTATTAAGCTGTGCGACTAATTCATCCCCTGGCAGACGAGCTTCTTTATTGGGAAGCACCAACGTAGAGCCATTCGCCAAGCAAGCAAATATTTCCGCAATAGCCGCATCAAAATTCCATGATGCAAACTGTAACAAACGCTTATTAGGTGTTAATCCAAAAGGTTCACGCTGAGATTTTACTAGGTTATTGAGCCCTCGGTGCGTCAACAATGTACCTTTTGGCCGCCCAGTAGAGCCAGAGGTATAAATAATATAAGCCAGCTGTTCTAAGTCAATAATCCTACTAGACCCACCTCCTGATTGCTTGCTGATTAATCCTGCTGAGCCAGATGGTTGGCGCAAACGACTCAAGGCAATACATGGGATATCGTCAGTAGGAATACTATCTAGTAAGGCATCATCCGCAATGATGATAGAAGGCTGTGCATCTTTGAGTATGTATTCTAATCGCGTTGCAGGATAAGCGGGATCAAGGGGTAAAAACACAAAACCCGAGGCTAAAATGGCAAGAATTATCGCAACGCCATCAATCGATTTATCACAATAGACGCCGATAACCAATTCGTTCTCAGAGGAGTGAGAACCCTGAGCCAGCGTAATTAATCCCTCAGAAAACAGATCAACCTTATGAAGTAATTCGGCATAAGTAAGACATAACTCATCACTAACAATAGCCCATTCATTTGGTGTTTCGAGTGCCATAGCGCACACAGTATCTATGACTGAAACATGCTCACTTTCCAATGGCGTAATGGGATTCAGAGAAACCAAAGAAGCATTAAATGAAAGTATTTTTTGGTACTCGGCGTACGACAATAGACTGACGTTAGCAATGCAGGCCTTAGGCGCTTCAAGTAAGTTGCCTAACATCTGTACAAGTTGCGCAGACAAAGCCTCTATGTAATTAATGCCCACCATATCGGTACGCACCGTTAAGATACCATCCAGTCCGTTCATCGTCGGTGTGAATAACCAAGTCTGATCAAATGCAGTTTGCGTTGCACTCAAGTCTATCTCTTCACTTTGCAACCCCGCAAAACGCCAATCAACAGCAGGCATACTCTGCCATACCATCATGACTTGAAAAATCGGATGTCGCCCATCTCTAACGGATGGAAAATGATCTAATATTGACTCAAAGGCTATATCTTGATGTTGATAAGCAAGTAAACAGAAGGCCTTTACTTGTTGAATTACTTCACGAAAATCCATCTTATGATGAACATTCGCCACCATCGCTAGCGTATTGACAAAAGCACCGACAGTGTCTTCAAACTCTAACTTATCGCGACCGGCAACTACTGAGCCAATCACCATTTTTTTTGCTGCTGACAGATTTTTTTCAGTACTGCTGGACTGTTTGTAAAGCAAGATAAATAAAGCCGACAACATCACCATTTGTGGGGTTGCTTGACACTGTGACGCTTGCGTTTGTATTTTTGCGAATAATGATTTATCTATATGAAAACGATGCTGAATCGCCTCATGTACATTGGAGCTCTGTTGTCCGGTATTAACATTATCCGGGGACAGTACCGGTAATTGCAGTGCATCAACAGCGGTTAAACGCTCTTGCCAAAACGGCAATTGCTGTTCAATAAACACGTTCAAATTTCCTTGATACCAATCAGCAAAGTCAGCGTATGCATGGGGTGACTTGGAGAAAACAGTAGTAGGATCCAAAGGTAAAACGTTATTCGCCTCTGCATTGTCATGCCGACTTATCTGCGCATAGAGATGCGCCCATTCTTGCATCAAAATTGAAGCAGACCATCCATCCGCCAAAATATGATGTAGACAAACCAGTAAAATGGACTCGTCAGTGCTCAGTTTGGCTAGTTTAAAACGAACGGGTGGTGCTAAAACAAGGTCAAATTCATCATTGATTTGCAGTTTTAACCAAGCATCGACAAACGGCGCTGATGCATTGTCTAACGATACGATGTCGAGTTCTGCTTGATATGAAGGGATAACCTCAGCAAATATCGGCTCATCAACAACATCGCCAACCGCTTCAGTAAAACGCGTTCGCAAACTATCATGTCGGTCGGTTAATACCTGCAAAGCTATTAATAAAGCCTGCTCATCTAGTATTCCACGTAATCGCACCGCCCCAAAAATATGATGAGCATTACCGGCAGTCGAAACATTATGTAATGTCCAGAAGCGCTTCTGTGTTGGCGTTAAAGGGTAAAATACAGGTGCTGAATCCGCTAAAAAGGCTCGCTTAAGCAACTTACTTGTTGCCCTTTGAGGCGCACTGCTCTGGTCAAAATTTAAATCCTCTGCAAGGTCTGTTGACCAAATTTTTTCTCGTCGAATAATGTCGGCAAAATCAAACAACACCGGTGTGGAAAAGACTTGGGACAATGCAATTTCAACCGAAAATTGCGCTCTAACTCGAGCAATCATTTTCGCTGCAACTAGACTATGTCCGCCCAAATCAAAAAAGTTATCGTCCCGATAAATATCATTACGTTCAAGCACATCAGCCCAAATTTGCGACAATAATTGCTCCGTCAAACCTTCAGCTGTCCGTTTGCTACGAGCAACTTGAGACGTATTCCATACAGCCGGTTCGATTAACGCTTTACGGTTCACCTTACCACTATCACTCAGCGGTAAGGTCTCCATCTCACACCAAGCAGAGGGCAACATAGCGGCACTTACGCGCTGTGACATCCATCGTTCGAGAGTTTCAACCGCAATGTCCACACCTTGATTTATACGATAATAAACCGCCAGTTTAGAACCTAAATCAGACGGCCAAATTTTAGCGGCTACCGAATCAATGGCAGGGTATTCAGTTAACACCGCTTCGATTTCACCAAGCTCAATTCGCTGACCACGAATTTTCACTTGCCCGTCCATGCGCCCCACATATTCTAGTGCACCACTTTCTAAACGGCGTACACGATCGCCCGTACGGTATAAACGACTTCCGGCTTGCGTCATATTAAATGGGCTCGGAATAAAGCTTGCTGCTGTGAGCGCAGATTGACCAACATAACCATGGGCCAGATTAGCACCGCCCAGATACAACTCCCCCACTACGCCTTGAGGCATTAATTCAAGCGCCTCATTCAGCACATAGGTCTGCGTATTATCGATAGGCACGCCAATAGGAACACTAAAACGAGTATTGGAAAGCGCGTGATTACGCTCATCAAACTCATACCAAGTGACATCGATGGCCGCTTCTGTTGGGCCATATAAATTATCGACTGGAACGTTAAATGCGTCATTCGCTGTTTTGGCTAAACTGCTTTCTAAATTTTCACCGGAACAAATGATACGCTTTAGTAAATATACATTTGATGACTGCAATGGCGCAGTACTCAAGAAGCTATGCAACATCGCGGGAACAAAATGCAGCGTGGTGATCGCTTTTTCTCGAATCAATCGTTCTAGATAAACACTGTCCCTATGACCTCCCGGTTCTGCGAGCACAAGCACTGCACCTGCTCGTAATGGCCAAAATAATTCCCATATAGAGACATCAAAGCTGATCGGCGTTTTATGCAACACCCGATCACTACAATCAAGCTGATAGCGTGTTTGCATCCATTCCAAGCGATTTACAATGGCGGCATGAGAGACTAATACCCCCTTTGGTTTTCCGGTGGAACCCGAGGTATACAATAAATACGCACTACTTTGCGGAAGCATCTCTATGGCTTGAAATACTGGTATTACGCACGGGGTTCGCTCTGCCTGCCAATCGTCTAAAATAACCTTTCGATTCTCTACGGCCATTCGCTTAGCATGCTGACGCTGCACTAAAGTAATGCAGACATCGGCATCAATAATTAAATCATGTAGGCGTTGATCTGGTAAATCTGGGTCTAATGGTAAATACGTAGCACCAGCCTGTAGTACCGCATAAATCCCGACCATCATCTCTAATGAGCGTTCAGAAAATACGGCAACGACATCCCCATGGGTAATGCCTTGACTCTGCAAATGCGAGGCTAAGTTCTGACTGCGTTGCCAGAGTTGTTGATAACTTAACGAATCTGTTTCACTCACTAGAGCAAGGCGATCTGGATAACGCTTAGCCAGCACTATAAAGCGGTCCAACAGCCAACAAGAAGTAACTTGTTTCTGTGGACCTTGAGAAACGATCAATTCACGCTGTTGCTCTTCTTTAGACAACACAGCTAAGCGGGCCAAAGGTGTTACTGCAGACTGGACAATGTCACCTAACAAATGAATATAGCGCTGACAAAAATCACTTATCTCTGACGCATCGTAAAGTTGTGACCTATATTCCACATCCAGCCTGATAGATGACTGATTGTCAGAGCAACGAATTCGCCTAAAGTAGAGGGTTAAATCATACTTACATTGGCTAGATAACAAGCGATGAGGATGAACTTTTGTACCTTCTAGTGACCAAGAGGAATCACTTAAAACGTCATCCTGCCAATCCACCAGCACATCAAAAAATGGCATGTGGCCTGCGGGTGTCTGAGGTTGTAACTCACTCACCAAACGCCCTAAAGGATAGTTAGCGTGGCTCAAAGCCCCCATTAATATCGAGGCTATATTTTGCAAGTTTTGAGGAAACGATTTGCTCTCATCCAGTGTGACTGGTAGAGCGATATTATTCAAAAACAGTCCCATCATGTCTCTCAGTGCAGGGTCTGTTCTGGTTGATACAACAGCACCAAGTACTATTTTATGCTGGCCTGTTAAGCGATAAAACGTCGCATAGAGTGCGCTCAAATACAGCATAAAGACGCTGACATTCTGCTCTTTTGCCATGCGCTCCAGTGAGGAAAATAACGCAGCATCAAAATCCACACTGAACCATTCTGCTTGGTTGCTAACATCGTTTAATCTAGGGCGTTCAGACGCGTACTGCAATGGTTCAATGACACTGAGCTGTTGATGCCAAAAGTCACGACTTAACTGACTCTCAGGAGCTTGCATTTTCTTATCTATCCAGTAGACATAATCTTGGTATTGCAAGGTGGCTGGTACCATTGAACTAGAATGATATACCGCCGATAACTCATCCAAAAAGTAGCGTAAACTATGTCCATCAAATGCAAGATGATGAAACACAAACAGCAGTAAGTTTTGCTGTGAACCGAGCTCATAACGGTGCACTCTAACCAAGGGCGCGGAATTTAGATTAAACGGCTGATCCACCGCTTTTTGAATGACGTGCTTCTGTTTTTCAGCACTCCAGCCAATCCCATTGTCGACGATAATGTCAAACTCAACACGCTCTTGTATGAGCTGTACCGGACCGTCAATGGTATCAATAATAGCGGTTCGTAAAATATCGTATTTTTCTAACAGTAACCTCACCGAAGTATGAAGTTTAATATGGTCAAGCTCACCCTCTACCATAAATAGAGCAGGTATGTGGTAAGCACTTGCATTGTCTGTAGTGAGCTTCTGACATTGAACCCAAATGTCATATTGCGCGGGCGACAATATAAATTGCTGTTGCCTTTTTACCGCTAATAAAGGCATAAGCGCTACATTCTTATTCAACTCAGATACGATAGGTTTGGCATCGTGAGGGCAATTGGTTTCTTCCAGAGTCGCCTGATCAAGAAATGTTAATAAGGTTGCGATTGTTGGGTGTTTAAAGATCTCTTGTAAGGGCATCGATAGACCAAATGCACGATTAATCAAGGCAACTAATTGTGCGCCAGAAAGCGAATGACCACCAACACTGAAAAAATTATCATCAATTGAAAACGAATCGTGTTGCAGAACCGTTCGCCAGATGGCTGTTAAGGCAACCTCAGCTTGTGATTTTTGACGATCAGGATCAGTAAGAAAGGGAGAATGCTGCTCGAAAATAGGTAATCGAGAAATATCGATACGACCATCCTGCGTGACCGGCATGTTACCCAGAATGGCAATGCGATTAGGTAACATATGCGAAGTAAAACACGCCTGCATAGCCCCCAACAATTTAATTTCATCCTGTTGAACAAGTGTGCGACTGGTCACATAACATGTCCAAGGAAGAGCCTCCTTACTCGGTGAAGGCAAGTAAACCTGTTGCACGTCTATTTGACCATAAAGGTATTCTTGCAGAATCGTTAAATCAAGGTAGTGCCCATCATACCAATTGGGCTGATCCGTAGTACCAAGGTATTGGTAACAACCTTCCCCCCAATAAGATACTAACAGTCCTGTTGCTTTATGAGTGCTACTGGACTCATGTTCGACCATTAGCTGTGCCTCGACCCCAATAGACACTAGGTCTGAGCACTCACCTTTTAACCACCAAGTGTCTTCGAATATAGGCTGACCCACATCGTTTCCATCAATCAAGATGCTCTTATCAGCCCTCCATATGCGTGAACTTAGGGGCCTTCCTCCGTTTGGACTACAAACTACATTATGGATATTGAGTTTGTGATTAAAAGCCACTTTTGATGCTTGTAACCCATTAACTAAATCACCAATCACATAGATATTTATTAACGATGCTAATTGTTCTGGCTGCTCAAGTTGTAAATTGGCAAATTGACTAGCACTTAAACATAAACTTGTGGCACCTAGTCTTTGCAAATCGAGCGTGATGTTCGTGTTATCGGATAGTACTAAACAAGAGCCTTCCGTGAGTGATCGATACTTAATGGCATAGTCCATTACATTCTGCATCGGTAATACAGAATGGATGGATAAACCAAAATCATTGCCAGACAGTGCCTTAACTAGCAAATGCCTTTCACATTTAGTGTAAAAACACTGATGGGCAAAATCGTAAAAGCACGCATCGCTGACGTTGTCATTTTCAAAGTGCAAAACGTCTTGTTTATGGACAATATGTAAATCTGCGTCTAGGCCTTCACTCTGAAAAATCCAAACTGCACTCTTACTGCTTAATAGCTGATCCGCCAACCCGAGATTAGGGTCACCCAGAAAACGTTGGCTTGTAATCAAAAGACTAGGGCTGATCTGTTCATGATCATCGATTGTTTTTAAGGGCGCCCAGCAGGCATCACAACGATCAACCGCCAACATAATGATGGTTGATAGTAAAGGAGACACACAACTACCAACGACATCCCCAGCCCCGATAGATTGTCGCTTTAATTCGGCACAAAGCACTGCCACATAATGCTCGAGCTGCGTCCGATTAAGCCTAGTATCGGCACAGATTAGAACGTCAGTCTGTAATGAAGGCTGCAAAGAAGAGGCTGGCAATTGAAGTTGAGCGTAACGATTAACTGGGCGACAGTAATCTTTTACTATGGAAGTCAATTCATATTGAGCGATAGCACACTCATTCGAACTTACTAATTGCTGCAGCAGCAATAAGTAATCCTTAGAGAAGGTTATTAAACGTTCATGACTAAATTTAGATGGCTGAAATTCAAAACAGGCAGACCAACCAAAACTTTGGTTTTTGGGCTCAATATTTAAACTGATTTCAAATGTCTTGCCACTGGCATAGTGATTGAAAAAATCCGCTTGAGGTACACCAAATAACGGCTCAGCCTGCAGCGTTTCCTGAAAGGTAAATAACGCTTGGGCTAATGGATTCATGCCATTGATTCGTGTGGCTTGTAAATTACTCACCAACACATCAAAGGGTAAATTTTGATGCTCTAATGCAGCCAGTAAACAGTGTTTGACGTCTGCAATAAAATCTTTGCCTGTGACACCATTCAACGTTTTATTAGATGAGTACGGTGAAAATAATACGGTATTAACAAAGCACCCTATCAGTGGCTCTAAATCTGCATTAAACCGACCGTCTGTAGGGATTGCTAGCGCAAAGTTTTGTTGCTGGCTATGTCGACTCAATAGCAACCAATACACGCCAAGCATTAACGTAAATAGCGTGGTCTTCTGTTCAATGGCTAATTGTTGCATTTGACCAATAAGATTAGCCGGAATATCAAACCGATATTCCTCATAATCAGCCGTTATAGGCAGCACAGGTTCTTGTCGTTCGGTCAGTAAATGAAGGTCATGCAAGCCATTCAATTGTTGTTGCCAAAAAATTAACTCGGATTTATTTCGTGCTGTTGACACCTGTTGCTGCTGCCAAATAGCAAAGTCACGGTAGTCTAGTTTTAGGTTATCTAAGGGCTCTTTCGTGGTGTTCATGTCCTCTATCGCCAATTGATAAAGAGCCGACCATTCCTGAAATAAAATGCCTATTGATGTGCCATCCGCGATCAAGTGATGCAAACATATTACTAACGCACAATCTTTAGCTGCGAACGTCAATATTCGCACTTTGAAAAGTGGTGCAGTACTTAAATCAAATAAGTGTTGTGAAAGTGCTATTAAATGCTTTTGAAGCTCATCATAGCGTTGCGATGGTGCAACATTAGAGCAATCCACTCGTTCAATTAATAACTCGCTGTTTAGTTCATCTAAGGACAAAAACCTTAACTCTGGGCTACCGGCAACCTCAGTCACTTGAGACAGTAGAATACGCTGGCGCAGCATCAAATCTTTAATGGCATGCTCTAACGCTTCTAGATTCAACTCTCCCTTAAGGCGAATCGCGCCAGGCATGTTATACGCAGTGCTTTCAGGCTCCATTTTATTTAACACCCAGAGTCTCTGCTGGGATGAAGACAATGGGCAGATAACATCCTTTTGTGCCGCCGAAATAGCGATGCTTGGTTTTATCGAATTAGGGTCACTTACTTGAGTTTGCAATACTACCGCTAGGTCACTCAATACTGGATGATCAAAAACCTGCGCCAAAGAAATTTCTAAAAACAAAAATCTTCGTACTCGAGACACCAACTTAGCAGCTAATAAACTATGACCGCCCAGTTGAAAAAAATCGTCCCCTCGGAAAACTTCCTTTACATTAAGAACCTCACACCACAAGTCACCGAGCATCTCTTCCGTTATACCTTGCGGTTTTACCTTAGTTTTTGCAGTGTCGCTAACGCTCCAGAATTCAGGCTCACGCAAGGATTTTCGATCTAACTTACCACTGCTGTTTAACGGTAGTTTATCCAAACGATTCCAACTGCTTGGCAGCATCGCTGAGCTGACTCGCTCTGCCAACCAGGCATGTAACGCCTGGGCGTCTATAAGGCATTCGCTGTATTGTTTATGTTGATAATAAACCGCTAAACGAGCGCCAGATTCAGCAGGCCAAACTCGAGCCGCTGCAGCTTCTAACGAAGGATGCTCGGCTAAAATAGCTTCAATCTCTCCCAGTTCGATACGCTGGCCTCGTATTTTGACCTGACCATCATTGCGCCCTAAATATTCCAGCGCACCACTGGCTAACCGACGAACTCGGTCTCCTGTACGATAAAGTCTTTCGCCCATCTGCTTCGAAAAAGGGTTAGGGATAAAGCTTGTTGCGGTTAATCTCGCTTGCCCTAGATAACCATGAGCGAGATTAAATCCCCCCAAATACAACTCACCCTCCACACCTCGTGGAACAAACTGCAAGGCTTCGTTCAAAACAAAGGTTTGAGTATTATCGATGGGAGTGCCAATCGGCACTGTCAATATGTTGCTATCCGCTTGATCCGTGATATCCAATTCATGCCAAGTTACATCCACAGCCGCTTCAGTAGGGCCATAAAGATTGTGAACAGGGGCATTTAATAAAGTATTAGCTCGTACGGCCAACTGCCGCTCAAGGCTTTCTCCAGAACAAAGGATACGAGTTAACGAATAAGCGCCCTCTTGAATTTCTGCTGTTTCCAGAAAACTGCGCAACATCGCCGGCACAAAATGCACCGTTGTTATGGCTTTTTTACGCAACAAATGCTCTAGATACACCCCGTCTTTATGGCCACCGGGCTCTGCCAATACCAATGTTGCGCCTTCACGCAAAGGCCAAAATAATTCCCAAATTGACACATCAAAACTAATCGGCGTTTTATGCAGGACTCGTTCGTGACGCTTAAGCTGATAACAGGATTGCATCCACTGCAAACGGTTGCTAATCGCTAAATGTGAAATCATTACCCCTTTGGGTTTACCAGTTGAACCTGAGGTATATAGAATGTAGGCGGTACTGTTGGGCCGTAATTCAATACCATTAGAACCTTCCGTATTTTTAGATCCTCGATCTTGCGCCCAAGGCTCTAATACCACACTGGTTTTAGCAGGGCTTAAGCGTGTTACATGCTTTGCTTGTGCGAGAATGCAGGTCACTCCGCCATCATCTATCAAACCATCGATGCGCTGATCTGGTAAATCAGGGTCTAGTGGTAAGTACACCGCCCCGGCCATCAGGGAGGCATAAATGCCCAGCATCATTTCAAACGAGCGCTCAGCAAAAACCCCGACTACATCCCCATGCCCTACACCATTGGTATGCAGGTAGGCAGCCAGATGTCGGCTACGACATTCAAATTGACCATAGCTCAGCTGATCATCACCATAGATCAGGGCTATATCATCAGGAAACGTTTTCGCGTGACGAACAAAACCATCAAGTAAGTCAGTCGATGAAATCGACTCTACTGCGCCCGAGGAACTCTCCATTTCGGCTTGATAAGCCATTGAATTTAAAAAATTAAAATCGATTAACTTAGTGTTAGGAAATAAAACACTCTGCTCAAGCAAGAGTACTAATTGCTCAGACCAAGATTGGATAGTGGTCACGTCAAATAAATCGGTATTGTACTTAAAAGCCAATATCAAACCTTTCGGACCCGTTACCGCTTCCAGCATTAGATCCAACACCCCTTCCTGTTGAGGCAAGGCTATGGGGGTGATAGTTAGGCTTCCAAATGGAATCTCAGTTTTAACCGGCTGATAAATAAAATCGTCTGGCTGATTATAGTCTTTATCAATACGCAACATATGTTCAGCAAAATCGCTCACTTGGGCAAGACTTTGCAATACAAATGCGACTTGAAATACCGGCGAGTATTGTGGATCACGCTGGCAGTCTAATGCGTCAAATAACTGTGAAAAAGGCAACTCTTGATAATCGAGCGCTTCAAGAATATTTTGGCTTGTTTGGGCCACTAAATACTGGAACGTCATTGATGCATCAAGTTGTGCAACAATTGGCATTGGGTTAACAAAAAAACCAACTGAATGCTCGTATTTTTTTGATATTCGGCCCGACAGTGGGGCACCCACAACAAAATCATTCTGGCCACTAACGCGGAACAATAAGGTCTGATAAGCCGCCATCAATACACTGTACAAGGAAACATTTTGCTGTTTTGCAAACCCCATCAATTGATCACTCAACTGACTCGTAATACAAACCGTGTAGCTATCACCGTTAAACGTTTGTCGTAACGGTCTTTCAGCATCACAAGGTAGTGACAAATAAGGTGGTATATTGGCTAATTTTTCCTTCCAATAATCTATTTGAGAGCTACATTTTTGCGTTGATAAAAAGTGCTTCTGCTGACTAATATACTCTGAATAAAGGCCTATTTCTGGAGCAATGCTTGCAACTTTCCCTGTTGTTTTCTGTTGGTAAATTTGGCGAATTTCATCAATCAGCTGCCATAACGACCACCCATCTACAGCAATATGAGGAGCAACGATAACTAGACTGGTTTCATCCGCATTACGGCCAGTCCACAGTACAGCTCGTATAATCGGCCCCGTTGACAAATTAATTGGCATTACATATTCCGCAAGTAACGCCTGCCGCTGCTGTTGTTCACTCCAACCGACAGCACTGACAACCTTTAACGGATCTTTTATGGCCTCACTCGGTGTTGTAATTTGCACAACATCCGCAGCATGTTCATTTGTATGATTCTGTTCAGCGACGACGTAATGAGTTCTAAGTATAGGATGAGCATTAATGAGCTGCGTAATCGCTACAGCCATAGCTGGCTCATCAATCTTTGCATGAATGGTTGCAGCAAAACCCACATTAAACGCAAAACCCGTTTTATCCAGTCGGCTTAGATACCACATGGACTCTTGACCTAAAGATAACTCAAACGGCTGATCATCGTTAATAGCAGGAGCAGGAGAAGATGAGGAAGGAAAAAGGAGTAAATAATTAATGAGTTCAGGTTTTCGGCTTCGTAACGCGAGAACCAAATCATCATCTAATACACCTTTTGGTGCATCAATTAACAATTTATCGTCCTTAACATTAAGCACAACTTTACGTTCTTTCAGATACGCTAGAAATTCCGTTATGGTCATTTCAATGGGTGAATTTGAGCTCATATTTCAATCACTTCTCGACTATCATCCATAACATCTGGTTCAAATTGTTGCTGAATGTCATATACGAGACTCTCCACACTGGCACCTTGAATAATATCAACGGTGCGGATCACAACGCGGAAATCAGCCTCTATACGACTTTTCAATGTCACGGCCATTAACGAATCAAAACCTTGCTCAATAAGAGGTTTTCTTAATTTCAGTGACTCAACACTGGTCGCCATTAAATTGGCCACCTCTAGTGTTAACCAATCAAAAACAGAGCGATTAGCCCCATTAAACATGTCAATTTCTTCGTGATTATAATTTACCGCTAACACCTCTGAGCCCACCTCTTCATGACGAGAAAATAAGTTTTGTATTAGTCCATCTCGCTCAAGCTCAGGTACGATTTTCAGCAAATCATCCAGAGGTCCAGGAATAACAAAAATATCAGCAGGAAAAAGACTTCTATCAGCAGGGTGATTTTTTAACATCGATATGCTCCATTCCAGCATATCCATACCGGCCTGTAATTCGATTGTTTGCACCCCATGACGATTGACTAAATCCACTACCTTTTGTGCGGCTACACCCGCTTTTTCCCAAACCCCCCAAGATAACGTTAAAGCATTCAAACCACCCATTCGAGCTTGATGACTTAAACCTGACTGAAAACCATTCGCCGCAGCATAGATAGCTTGACCTTGAGGAGCTAATACACTGGCGGCAGAACCAAACATAATAAAAAAATCTAAGGGCCGGCTGTAACGCTCAAAGTACTCAAGCAAACATTGGCTTCCCTTCGCCTTCGCAGACATAACATCATCAATATGATCCATATCGACGCGCTCAATTAGTGAGCCCTGTAGATCGCCAGCCAGTTGAATAACCCCTTTTATTGGATGGGTTAATTCTGCCTCGATTTTTCTCAAAGTACCGAATATCTTGTCTATGTTGCCGTCACCAACGTCTAAGTCAACAACGTCAATTTGCACTCCGGAGCGTTTCCAGTGTTCAAATAAATCACTATTTTCCAGTGCTTTTTGTATGGCTGTACGACTTGTTAACACAAGAGATCGAGCACCCATTGCTATTAAGCGTCCAACCGTTTCAATCCCCAACACACCAAAGCCACCAACGACCAAATAGCTCCCATCACCCTCAAGCACCTGTTGCACAGGATTATAATCACCCATCAGAGAAGCTTGTAGTGGCACTAGCACTGGTTCGAAAGTAATGTTATTCCGATAAACACGGTGTTTCATCGGCGCCTTACTGGATGTGTTTTTTTGCAGCAACACAGCGAGATTATTGACCCCATTCGAGCGTTCATCGAAATCCACTAAGCGCAATGGAATCCTTGTAAACTCACGATTCACCACACGTCCAAATGCCCAAAGTGCAGCACCTTCAGGGTGGATTATATTGTTATCTTGATCGCTGATTTTTTGACTAGAATGGGTCGCTAAAATAAAGCTGTCTAATAAGATGTGCTTTTGGTTGATGACAGAAAACATCACAGATAACACCAGCAAAGTATCAGTAACGGAATACGTTACAGTGTCATCAGCCCAAAACACACAATGGCTTATTTCTTCATGAAGCACTAAATCGAAGATACTAGACCAAGCTAGAGGATCATCTAAAGACAAAGAAATGGATTGCTGAGTTTGGTTAAAGCCACGGTAATCAGACGAAAGATCAACAAGCCAAACCCTATGGCCTAAGGCTTCTAAAGCCTGAACTTGAGCATCACATGCTGGTGAAGAACGTCGTAATAATAGTATTTTTTGCGTGGAGACAACCTGAGGTGCGGATTCCTCGTTGCATTCCTGCCAATCAATGAAGTACGCACAAGCATTGGCTAAGCGTGCTTTACTCATGCTTTGATCAGCATCATGACACTTTTGTGCAACTATAATATGCTGCCCAAGCACGCTTGCTGCGCTGTGTTTTTCAGGGAAAGAATGGCCTAATTCAAAACCACAACCCTCAAGCAAATCTATCCAGATTTTCGACGACAACAAAGGTGTATTAGTGCGGATACCATCATCAAATACCCCCCACCCCTCGATGAGTCCAATTGACATATCCACCCAAGGTTGCGCATTTGTCAGTTCGTATAAAAGAATCATCGCACCGGAACGCATCACACTATTGAGCTGTGCAAGAGTTTGCTTTAGGTCACTAACCGCATGCAGCACATTCGCGCCCAGCACAATATCAAACAATGCCTCGTCAAGGTCTTCTAACTGAGGAGCTAGTGGTGTTTCTAAGTTTATCGTCTTAAAGGTAACAAAATCATATTCTGCAAACAGCGCTTTAGCACGTTCAAAAAACATCGGCGTAACATCACTAAAATAATACTCTATGGGAGCATCACTAACATTAGAGAAATTTTCTGCCAGGGATGGAATGAGAGATCGAGTTAACCCTCCGGTGCCCGCTCCAACCTCCAAGATACGCAGTGGTTTTTTGCTCTTTTTTTGATTCGCCAAGACACTCAGGTACCGTAAACAACTACGCACAGCTATGCTGTTAAAGTACTGCACCAACGGCCAGTCATGATATAGCTTTTCAACCAACTCAAGTGAACCTTGCGGAAACAAAAGTTCGAGCGGGTTAAATTCACCGATTAAAGTCTGTGTTAGCTGCCGATCACAATGCTCTAAATAGTTGAATAAAAACTCACCGTCATCACCGTCAAAATACTCAGCGCACTTGATTTGAGCCTTAAATCTGTTTTCATCAAGGGATGATGCGCCCTCATTGAGAAAATATTGCTTATCAAAACTATCTTCATCAACATGGGTCGAGGTATGAAGAATGCCCACATTACTCAGGTGATCTAACCAGCGCTCAACCAATGGCAAATAATCATTTTTAATATCTGTTTTATCAATAAAGCGTCTAACCGTAACACCCTGCTTTAATAAACCTTTCCCATCAATTTTGACCAACGCTACAGCCATTGAATAAACGGCATAGTCGTTTAAGTTGTCCCAAGATTGCTCGCATTTATCCAAGGATAAATCCATCGGTAAGTACGTGCTTTGTCGTTGAATCTCTTTGACGATTAAAGGCCATTGCTGAAATATTATAGGCCGATAAACGGCTTCATTGTCTATTTCAGGCAATGTAGGGAGCTCAACCGGCATAACTTGTTGTAGATGTGGATACCAAAAAGTTTGTTGTTGCCAAGGGTAGGTTGGTAGTTGATAAGTGGGGGCTGCCGCGATATTTATATCCGCAATCGCGTCTTCGTTAATTAACGTCCAATCTAATACGCCATCATGTTCATAAGACCTAGCCAACACCTTATGCAGCTGGCTTAATGCGGGTACTTTCAGACCTTCCCTTGAGTTAGACTTAATCAAAGTGGCCATGGTAAAACCAGACTGAGATAGACCCCGTAAGTTCGCTTGAATGACTGGCGACAGTATGGCGCCTGGACCAATTTCAATAAAATTTCGATAGCCTTCAGAAACCGCCCGCTCAATAGCCTGCTTAAAGTGCACCGTATTGCGAATATTATTCGCCCAATACCGAGCATCATAATACGTCGAGGTTACCCCATCCCCAGCACTTGTGGAGAACATGTCTACTGAACTGCTCAGTCCATCAACTTTTGCCAATTTTCCAATAAGTACAGATTCTAATGGCGCCATGTTTGCACTGTGAAATGCGTATGGCATAGCCATTCGGTGAAACTCAATATTATTTTGCATAAGATAATGTGAAAAGTTTTCAATAGCCCCATTATCCCCACTAACCACGCAAGCAAGTGCGCTGTTGTCGGCGGCAACTTCTACCGAAAAACCGGATATTACAATGAGTTCTTCAACCGCCTGAGCAGACATCCTCAGTGCTAACATGCCGCCTTTTCCGTGTGCATCATGCATAACTTCACCACGACCAAGGATAACTCGCACTGCGGTATCGAGGGATATTTTTCCGGCCACGTAAGCCGCAGCCACCTCCCCCATACTGTGACCGACAACTGCTGAAGGTAATACGCCACACTGGCGCAGATAATCTGCTGTTGCCACTTGTAGCGCAAAAATCATTGGCTGAATAAAGCGAGTTTGATCTGTTAAAGATTCCTTTTCCAGTTGCTCAACAACCGACCAACCAGCGTGCTTTTGAACCAACTGATCGATGGAGTTTAATGCGCGATTAAACACGCTAGAACTTGCTCTAAGCTCCTGCCCCATACCCAACCACTGATTGCCCTGCCCACTAAACACAAAAACATGTCCCGCAGTAACATCAATATCTCGTGTTTTAGATGACCACGCCAATTCTTGTCTTAACGCTTCTGCGGCAAGAGTCAGTTTTTCGACAAACTCATCAACATGGCAACATGAAAGTGTAATACGGTGGGAGATATGATCTCTATTATGTATAAGCTGTGACGCTAACAACGCTAATTGCACATCATTCTCACCCACAAAGGCGAGTAATTGCTCAACACGCATCAATAACGCTTTGGGCGTATTAGCAGAAACAGGAATCAGCAGCGGTCGATTTTCTTGAACAACGTACGATGACTGGCGACTTGGCAATGTATCATCAGCACGCCCCAAAATAACATGAGCATTTGCGCCACCAAAACTAAACGCGCTTACCCCAGCAAAAAGTGGCTCGCTGAACTCGGTATTTGACGTTTTAGAAGATCCGGATTGAGTGCTTAAACAGGTATTCTTTTGAGCGATGGCTAAGTTGTCTCCAAGCTCAATCATTGGGTTTAATTGTTGGCAATTAATCGTGCTAGGCAACATTTTATAGTGCAATGACAGCACACTTTTAATTAGACCGGCCAAGCCTGCCGCCGCCTCCAAATGACCAATATTACTCTTTGCCGAGCCGACTAAACATTTGCGTTTTCGCGCCCCTGAACCTTGGCTCATCAAACGTTTTAAAGCCCCCACTTCAATTGGATCGCCAAGGGGCGTTCCCGTACCATGAGCTTCAAAAAAACTAATATCATCAATGGTTTTATGAGCCGCCTTTAACGCTTGAGTAATAACCTCTTCTTGAGCCAAGCCATTCGGCGCCGTAAGTCCGTTACTTCGACCATCTTGGTTTAAAGCAGAACCTTCGATAACCGCTAACACTCTATTGCCTTGCGCTTGTGCAACATCCAACGGCTGCAACATCAATACCGCTCCGCCTTCTGCACGAACATAGCCGTCCGCCTCAGCTGAAAAAGTTCGGCAAGCACCTGTTGGCGATAACATATTAGCTTGCGACAAACCCACTGCGACATCAGGCGATAATATTAGATTTACACCACCTACTAAAGCCTGATCGCAATCACCAGCCTGAAGGCTGCGACAAGCTTGGTGAATCGCCACCAAGGATGATGAGCAGGCCGTGTCTATGGCCATACTCGGCCCTTTGAAATCAAAAAAGTAAGATAGACGATTCGCCGCAATACTGTGCGCATTACCTGACGCTTGATAAGCACTAATATTTTCCAGCGCAGAACCTGCCAGCGCATCATAATCGTGTGTACTTATACCAACAAAAACCCCTGTATTACTCCCAGATAGAGCCTCACGAGTAAATCCAGCAGATTCGATTGCTTCCCAGGAAAGTGCCATCAATAACCGTTGCTGAGGGTCCATTGAATTTGCTTCACGCGCTGAAATACCAAAAAAATCGGCATCAAAACCAGTCACATTGTCGAGAAAACCCGCAGTGTTAAGCTTATTCTTTTCAACCGAACCGTAGTCTTTTAATAATGCGTCCGACCAACGCTCATCTAACCTTTTAGAAACGCTATGTTGATTGTTGAGCAACAATTGCCAATATTCATCTATATTGCTGGCTCCAGGGAAACGACAAGACATAGCAACAATAGCGATACGAGAGGAATGTTTATTCACCTCACCCACAGGTAAAGGCTCATTATGCTTTGCAGGAGAAATAAGATGATCACATAAGGCATTAATCGTTGAGTATTGATACAGCACCGTTGGGTCCAACGGCTGATTTAACCGCTCCGACAGACGCCCCGTCAGACCGACCGATTGACGCGAGTTCAATCCATATTCTTTTAACGGTCGATCAAATTTTATGGAAGAGACCTCTGCAGAAGGTATTTCCAGTAATTCAGCAATCTGCGATCTTAACCAAGACTTTAACTCAAAAGCGCCTGCATCGGCTTCAGCCCTCTCTTTAGACTCACCCCCATAAAGAATATGGGGATCTAAATCGGCAAACACTTTCAACTCCTGATTCAATAATTTTTGTTTGCTTAACGAACGCTGAATTTTGCCACTTGATGTTTTATCAATTGAGCCTGGTCGAACCAATACTAAGCGGCTTAACGACAAACCCAGCTCTTCTGAAATAGTGGAGGCGACTGCAGCAAAAACCTCTTCAAGGTCTAAGTTATTACGCTCTGTTCGCTTTACCTCCTGTATCAATACTAAACGCTCTAATCCATCATCATATAAACCGAAAGCTGCCCCTCCATCCGCCTCTAAAGCGGAGTGACTTTGAGCCGCCATTAATTCAATATCTTGGGGATAATAGTTATTGCCATCGACAATAATGACATCCTTTAGACGGCCATTAACAAATAACTCTCCATCACAATCTAAAAAGCCTACGTCACCAGTGCGTAAATACTCACCGCGCCCAGCAAAACCTAAAGCGATACCGTAAGTACTTTTAGTTTTTGCGTCATCAGCCCAATAACCAGAAGTAATAGTTTTCCCTGCCAACCATATTTCTCCAATATGCCAAGCCTCTAAACGCTCTCCTGTTACGGGATTAACAATCGCAATATCAACACCACTGGCCGCTCTACCTGAGCTAACTAACCTCTGACCTGCATTACCATCTAGTGACTCTACCGCGCATCCTTGTCGCAACGAGACAGGATCAAAGGACTTAATGACCAACATTTTTTTAATCCCACTGTCTGTGACCATTAATGTTGATTCTGCCATGCCATAGCCAGGCATTTGCGCTTCAGGTCTGTATCCAAAGGGTTTAAAAGCGTCAGCAAAAGCCTCTACACTACTGACACGGATTGGCTCTGCTCCATTTAATAAAGACCGCCAATTTGAAAGATCGAGTTCAAGCAGCCCCGCAGGATTATTTCGCTTGAATCGCTCTAGTGTTGATACCGCTAAATCAAGAGCGAAATTAGGAGCGAAACTATGGGTAATACGGTATTTAGAAAGCGCAGTCAGCCAAAGCATAGGAGTTTGAATAAATGTTGCCGGGGCCATCAAATAACCTTTGACCCCTATATACAGCGGCATAATGTAACCACATATCAATCCCATATCATGATAGTGAGGCATCCAACTAAGCTGACGACTTTCTTCATTAAAATCTAAGGCAGAGCATAATATATCAAGGTTGCACAATAAATTTTCACCACTAACGATGACACCTTTAGGGTCTGAAGTAGAGCCCGATGTGTACTGTAACAATGCGATTTCATCATATCTTGAGGTGATAGAGATTATTTTTGCATCCGGCTCTTTATAACTCAAATCCGTTGCCATAACTCTGCAAGCATCGAGCTCTTTTAAATCTTCCAACTGGAGCCAATCATTTAATTTTACTAAGGAGGTTTCAGTTGTAAGAAGGCACGAACTGTCGGCATCGTTTAGAACTTTTCGAATACGTCCCCAGTGTCTTACATTACGAGGAGGGTAAACCGGTATGGCGACAACACCCGAGTACAGACACGCTAAAAAGGCGATGAGGAAATCCAATCCTGATGGATAAAGTAACACCACTCTCTCGCCTGATTGAGAGTGCAACATAATCTCTTTTGCTACTTTTCGAACTCGATCAAGCAATGTTGCATAATTTAACTCTAATGCTTCACTTCCGTTTTGTAGATATACATAAGCCGTTTTATTCGGGGTTTTCTGAGCTCTATCAACTAAAATTGCAATTATTTCATGGCAAACATCTTCGTTAATCATTTACAAGAATCCCTGTCAAACGCCATCAGACATTTACAAAAAAAAACAATTCAATGCTATTAAAATCGAATAAAATGCATTACTAAAGAAAGCATTTAGAATGAAATTATAACGTTATTTCTCTAGAGCCTTACGTAAACTAAGGGGACGCATATCAGTCCAAACCTCTTCAATATAATCTAAACATTCCTGTCGATTTTTTTTATGTCCAACGGCTTCCCAACCATTAGGCATTTCTTTTTCTGATGGCCAGATAGAATATTGCTCTTCATGATTGACAACCACATAGTACTCCAAAGTATCTTCGTAATTCATGTACCCTCAATGACTAATGTCTTTTGAAAAATTAATAATATGATGAGATAACACACATAAAATGAAACAAAACACCCTCTCACCACCTCTTCCTACCACATAAAGCATACCTACTGGACACTCAATTAAGGCAAACCAATATTCATAGCCCAAGAGCTTGTCTTCACTAGGTTAAGTCATCTATTAAACATTCCTCTAAAATCGATTTTTAGCATAATCCATTACTTCAATAACATTGCCTTTCAAAAGATAAATCACGTCAAATTGAAATTTTTTTTCAACAAATGATAACGAAGAAAACACTTTCCTATTAAAAAACAGAAACTGTATAATCCATCATAATTATTATTTGTTAACGAGTTAAAACTCGTCAACATGACCTAAAATGTATGAAAAAAATATACCTTTAATAAAAAACGTTTGCAACTTTCTTGAGAGCTTCTTATATCAACCCATAGGCAGCGACCCCAAGGGATATCTGATCAAGTCAAATCAACGCGCTGATTTTTTTCAAAACGATAAAAAACTGCGATTTGATTTTTTATCGTTTCTTGGCCTCGGAACAAAATGAATTTAACTTTACTCCGTATTTTTTTAAACAAATTAGCTCCTTACATCTCACCTCATCGAATCATCTCAAAGCACACATATAAGCACAAAAAGTATCATCAATTTATTGTCATCATTAGAAATAAATCCATAAATAAACAACTCAAAAGGTAATGGTTTACAGGCTATAAGCTAAACGATAACTTACCAGAACCCCCTATTTGGACTCGCTCAGGATGCCATCGCTGAATGGATAAACAAACTAACCTCTGCATTGAAAGGTAGCTAAATCGATAAGGGAATGGATTTCTACCTCTTTTAAGCAAGCCAATCGCTAGACCAGAAACCCAGAGTAAACACAGGCAAGCGTCATACTCAAATGCTCTTTACACCACTACCTTTAGCCTCGCAGTAATAACAACTATGATGTGATTACCCAAGCTATTAAGATCGAAATATGATTTGATTATCCTTCATATTCACATTACATCTATGATTAGATAACGAGTATTATTCAAAGCGTAGAAAATCCACACACTCTATCTCAGAATCACTCATGTTGTACCAATATTGCATACAGTGAATACGGAACATTTTCTAAAATGGGTAAGGCTTTCTATCATTCCCAGACTAAGGATAAAACAGGTCAATAAGAACTTCTAATTGATCCAAAAACATCAACTCATTCATGCGAGTGAGGAATAGCACTTTGCGTATATTACGTTTTTTTCTGTTAAATTCGCTGCCAGAAAAAGTAAATTGATGCGACATTCTTGAGGCTCGATTTAGAAAAATCAGATTGCTGAATTAAAGGAAATTACTCGCATGCTCCCTAGATCTATGGATTAATGAACCTAGCAAGATTGCCATCTTGCGCAACGATAAAGCATGTCTCGCGATATCTTCTATGATATTGCATTCTTTTGAGGCATTACCCAGTTCTTCAGAGAGACAGAGCAACCCTGCTTTATGTTTAGTGAGTGGATTGTTGACATGCAACATAGAGAGTTACCTTTGAGATAGATTGAAGATTCAATACCTTCATCAAAACGGGTAACCCTCTACCTTTCAAGTAGAATTGTCGGATCAAGTCAAGACTAATATTATTTAAGATAGATAACTGTGTACTCTTTTTTTATAAGCAACCGCGTTCATATCTCGAACATCAATACTAATACTATTTACGTCTTTCAATTCAGTCGATAGCTTTTCACGTACTAAAATAGCAAGAGCTTCTTTATTTTCATCACTACGCCCTTCTAAAAGCGATACGGTTAAATGCATAAAAGTCTCGCCTTTTTTTGATAGCTTAAAATGATCAAAAGGAATGGCTCTGATTTTAATATCATCAGGCTGCATCAGACCACTCTGACAAGCCGCATTAAAAATGGCCTCCATTATTTCATTCATATCTACCGTATCCTCAATGCACCTAGAATACTCAATTACAAAATGCGGCATATGACTTACTTCCTAGAATAAATTTAGGTATTCACGCTCTTCCCACTCGGAAACGGTCGTAAGATAGCGATCCCATTCCGCTTGTTTGATAGTGGCATAATAGCGAACAAAGTTAGGACTAATTTTATCCGAGTAAAAAGAGCCAGAGGTAAAGGCAGTTAATGCCTCCTGTAAACAAGTAGGTAACCTTTTTGCATCACTGGTTAGCAGGTTAGATACCGGTTCAGGAGCACTAAGATTTCGTTCTAACCCATCCATCCCGCTCAATATTTGGGACGCTATATATAAGTAAGGGTTGGCGGCAGGTTCACCTACTCTGTTTTCAATTCTACTGGCTTTGTCACCTGGTTTAGCAAGGCAGCGAATCATTGCACCACGGTTATCTCGGCCCCATTGAATACGGTCAGGAGCTAACGTAAGTGGTCTATAACGTTTATAACCATTCACGGTAGGCGTAGAAAAAATACAACTTTCCTCTGCGTGCTCAAGCACGCCAGCAATCCAGTTTTTTCCTATAGGAGAAATAGCCTCACCTTCTTTAGGAATAAAAACATTTTCTCCCGTCTTGATATCGACAACAGACTGATGCAGATGCCAACCACTCGCGATAGATTCTTTAAAGCGAGGGCGACACATAAAGGTCGCATGGAAGCCATTTCGACGACAAACCTGCTTTACCATTGAGCGAAACAAAATCATATTATCGGCCTGCTCTAGAGCTGGCCTAGGGTCAAAAGTCACTTCAACCTGACTTGGGCCAAATTCAACCTCTAATGTGCGAATCGGCAAACCTAACCCTTGAGCATTACGACGAATCAAATCGAACACATGCTCCATTTGATCATAACAATCTTCGGTCAAATATTGATAACCCGTTGAAATCTGCTCAAGCTCAGGTAAGTGCTGTGGCATTCCCATCGCATTAGGCTGTACGGGTGTTTCTATCTTTTTAAACACATGAAACTCAACTTCTAAACCCGCAATAAACTCTAGGCCGGTATCGTTAAGTTTGCGCTGCGCTTTTTGCAATACAGATCGCGTCGAGAATTCCAAAGGATTGCCATTGCTGTAATACAAGTCAGCAAGTACCCATGCACTATGAGGCGCCCAAGGCAGAATTTTTAACGTGGATGGGTCAGGAAGCATAAGCACATCACTCGCGCCAGTCATCGTGCCCTCACCAAACCCAGCATCACTTTCCCAAACAGGGAACACAGTATTATGAGAGGTGTCTTTCAATAACATCGTCGATGTCATGGCAATACCGCTTTCAAAAGCAGACTTCAATGCATCAACAACAATTGTTTTTCCTCTCAACACACCATGCTGATCGACAAAAGAAACACGTACAACTTCAATGCCTTTTTCCACCATAAGCGCTAAAGATTTCGCCCTGTCTAAATACTGCTGATTTGTCCATAAATCATATCGTTTCGCAAACTCTACTTCGTTTCCATTTGACATTTTAACTACCTCAAATCAGCGTTTTTATAGATCAGCATCCCACGTACAAGCTTGTCTTCTGCTTTTATCTCGTTCAGGCCAAGATGACTCCCAACTGTCTGTCGGAGCAACCGCATCCACAGCAACAGGGCCTTTGATCGTTTTAGCCACGGCTTCGCTCACATGTAAAGGCAACTCACTTCTATCACCACCTTCCGCGACCAATTTCATCGCTTTGATCAATTTTCGACGATGCTTAATAATAGCTTTATCTGTTGTCCCGAGGTGTTCATGCCTTCTGTCTTGAATCGGTCCCATAGACTCACACGCCCACTGATCATGGACATTAATATCCATCCCTAAACCAGTCCAAGTCTCATTTTCTTGCTCTGCCCTACTATATCCGTATTCATTACTTTTATTACGGACAGGGGCGTAGTCAGGAAGGGTGTGTTCTTTTAAGCGCTGATCTCTCATTTTTTCTTTATCAACAGGGCTACCAAAACTGGTAAACATAGAAACCCAATACGATGTTTCGTCATCAACGGGAACATGCCACTGCGTAATATTCATTTCATTCGACATAGGGATTGTGATGGCGCAAGGAAAAACTTGATTCGTTACACGAACATGGGTCTGACCGTTTTGCAAATCTCTCAGTGCTATAATACGCATACCAAAATCAGTATCTTCTACCTCAATGACAGGCCTATCAAATTCACGCAATACTTTTGTAATAGGTAAATTTGTATCCGCTGCATTATCTCGAAACTGTTTACCATATTGATCTTTTGGATCTTCATCTTTTAAGAAACGATGTAAAAAAGAGGCATGCGCAGGGTCAATACCCACTTCTAATGCCTGTAACCAGTTACACTCCCAAAGCCCTTTAAAAGCAAAAACATGAGATTCAGGCGCTTTAAAGCAATCAAAATCAGGGAACGCGGGTGGAACATCATCTCCAAGATAGGCAAATATCAGACCATTTATTTCTTTTAGAGGATAAGACCTGATTTTAATTTTTTTACACATTTTAGAGTCTTCAGGCTCTGCTGGTTGATTAATGCACTGACCTGTTTCATCAAACTTCCAACCATGGAACGGACAACGAATACCGTCATCCTCAATACGACCAAATGTCATATCGGCACCACGATGCGGACAATGACGTGCCATAAGAACCAGATTCCCTTTTAAATCTCTATAAAGTGCTAACTTTTCACCCAAAACATTGACTGGAATAACGGGGCGGTCACCCTCAAGCTCTTCAGAAAGCGCAACTGGCATCCAATATTGACGAAGCATATTGCCACCTAACGTTCCAGCGCCAACTTGTGTAAGTTCATTATTCTTATCTTGACTCATCATAATAAATTTGCCTTTTGTCTAAATATATTTGTTGTAGATCGTCCGTCTTATTTATAAGAAATCTTTTAATTTAATCGACGGCTGTTTGGCTAACTCTTTTGATATCTTCGCGTTTTTCGATACGAGTTTCCGAGCAGCTATATGATCAGCTGCACTATTAATAGAGTCGACTCTGACTAAATTTTCCCCTTGGAAATACAGTAAAGAAAATTTATTTGAAGCGATCTCGCCTCGACAAATAAGATCATCGTATTCGAGCTCTGTACCAACCATTTGGAGTTTTAAATCAAGTTGATCTGACCAAAACCAAGGAGCAACTCTTTCAGGTAAAACAGCGCCAGTAAGACGAGCAGCAATTGTTTTAGCCTGATCAACGGCGGTTTGTACTGATTCAATGCGAGAAGCGGCACCTTTGCCCGATTGCTTCCATACAGAACAGTCGCCACATGCTGAAATACTAGGATCCGAGGTTACACAGGATTCATCAACCACAATGCCATCGTTACATATCAAACCAATTGATCGAGCCAGCTCATCACTCACCGTTGTGCCAATACCTACCACAACCGCGTCGGCGTGTAGCACTTGCCCATCGTCTAAATGCACAATGACACTAGAGCCTTGATCCTTTTCTATTTTCACTATTTGTGAATTGAATAAAAAATTAGACCCTGACGCTTCGTGCTTCTTAATCAAAAAATCAGACATCACCGGAGGAAAGAGCCGTGAAAGTAAGCGCTCTCCCCTCACAATGACAGTGGACTTTATTCCTAGCTTCACTAGTGTTGAGGCGACTTCTAAGCCAATAAAACCGGCTCCAGCTACCACAACACTCTTCGATGAAAGAAAGGCTTCTTTTAAACGCAAAGCATCTTCAATAGAGCGAATACAAATAACGTTTGGTAAATCTCCCCCAGGTACTGAAAGAGGTTTTGCCAAAGCCCCTGTTGCTATCACTAAATGGTCAAAGTGGTATTCTGTAATGCCGCTATCTGAACCGCGGCGCTTAACCGTGACCTTTTTATCCGTACGATCGATTGCCTTTACCCACGTATCATTAACGATATCGATTGACTTATCTGCGTAATACGTCGGGCTTCGAAAACTAAGGCTCTCGACGTCTGCCCCACCATATAAAACGGCTTTAGACAAAGGCGGGCGCTGATAGGGATAGGCCGCCTCACCATTGATTAACGTGATAATGCCTTCATAACCAAAATCCCTAAGCGATGTAGCCACTTGAACGCCAGCATGAGAGGCACCAATGATTACAATACCGCCACTCATGACTGACATTCAGGCACTTTAAACAAAGCACCATCCATATCTGAAGTAACAACCAATTGGCAACTTAAGCGACTTCCATTCGTTCGCTCTGCGGCCGTTTCGTCTAGCATCTCAAGTTCATCTTCTGCCGCAGGCTCAATGTCATTAATCGCGTCAGATACATATATATGACAAGTAGCACACATACAGCTTCCGCCACACTCCGCGTCAATCCCTTCTATATTGTTGAAAATCGCCGACTGCATCACACTTTGGCCAATAGCAGCGTCGACTTCTTTAACGCTTCCATCCGGCAGCTCAAAATTGATTTTTATATTCTTACTCATAATTTTTATAACCTAGCATTTAATAATTTGCGCTTCCCAGCATGCTTGGAAGCCATAAGGAAATGGCTGGAAAGGCCAATAAAATGATCAAACGAACAACATCTGCCAGTACAAAAGGCGTAACACCGATCATCACATCCGTCATTTTCAAGTTTTTAGCAGCGCTTTTTACTACAAACAAGTTCATACCAACGGGAGGAGATATAAGACCCGTTTCCACAGTAACGACCGCAATGATGCCGAACCAAATTGGATCAAAACCACTCGCAACAATTACCGGATAGAAGATAGGAACCGTGAGAAGGATCATTGCTAGGCTCTCTAAAAAGCAGCCCATAATGATGTAAAAGATGATGATTGCGATCATCACAGACCAAGGTCCCATCTCGAAACGTTCTATGAAGGAAACCATCTCATAAGAAATTTGACTCACTGATAAAAGGAAACCGAAGGCCTCAGCACCAATCAGTATCAAAAAGATAGTCGCTGTTATCGATACCGCCTCAACCACGGCACAGCGATAATCGTCCCAACTCAACCCCCTTATCATCGCAAAAAGCAACGCAAGACCAGCCCCAACCCCTGCCGCTTCAGTAGGTGAAAATACACCTGTGTACATGCCTCCCATAACCATACTGAACAAGAGCGCAATAGGAGCGAGTTGCTTTAAAGCTTGCCACACAGTGATGTCATCAGATGGTTGTGTTGTTTTAGAGGGCCGCCATTTTCTAACCATGATAGTGACGGTAACGAGATACAAAGAGTACGCAAGTAACCCAGGAAGAAAACCTGCTAGAAACATATCTCCTACAGACTGCTCAGTAATTAAGGCATACAACATAAGAGCAACAGAAGGAGGAATCATGATTCCTAAAGTCCCACCAGCAGCCAAAGAACCAGCCGCTAAGCGAGGGTGATAGCCCTGCCTCATCATTTCAGGGTAAGCAACACGCGTCATGGTTGAAGCGGTCGCCAGAGAAGATCCCGAAATTGTTGAAAATGCTGCACTACCGCTAACCGCTGCCAGCGCCAAACTACCATTCCAGCCTCTTGAGAAATATTTTGCAGAATCAAACAGGTCTTTCGAAAAACCAGAACGAGCCGCCAAACTACCCATTAATAAAAACAGTGGAATTAGACTAAAAGAGTAATTAGACGCTACCTCAAAAGCAGACGTCTCTAACATATTTAGCGCTGGATCGATGCCTATAATTACCGCAAATCCAACGACACCAGCCAGTATCATTGCAAGACCAACGGGGCAACCTAGAGCCAATAATATAAGCACTCCAGCCAAACCCGCAAAGCCAATTGTTACTGAGTACATTTGAGTTCCTTATACTAAAAATCGGAGTTTTCTGGACGTTGTGAACTAAATGCAAGCCATACACATGTTGCGGTAATGCAGACACAACATAGGGTTAATATTCCGTAAATAATAAAGAGAGGAATTCCCAAATCTTGTGAAACATCACCACGTTCAAACATGATCATCATTTTGTGAAAAAATAACGTTCCAATAACGAGGGTGAATGTTGCCAACAAAAGATCCCATAACCGTTCTAACATTTGACGCGCTGTTCTGGGCAGCTTTGCTAATAAAAGGTCCACGCTAACAAGTCCATTCACCACTGCCCGAGGCAGTGATGAAAAAACCATGATTAACAAAGCATAACTGACAAGTTCAATAGAACCTGGGAGGACCAAATTTAGCCCTCCTCCTGTAATATCAAAAACAATACGTCCCAAAACACTGGCAACAACAATCAGTACCATGCCAGTCATCGAAAAATATGCGACCCTGTCAAATACATTGATAATACGTTCCACATAGCTCTCCCTTTGTTTTGTAATTAAAGTTCGGAGCTACATTCTGAAACGTAGTTTTGAACATCAGAAAACGTCTTTGAACCAGGCAGCCCCATGCCGTCGAGCTTGGCTATATAGGCTTGACTCACTTCGTCCGAAATAACAGACCATTTCTCTTTTTCAACGTCTGACAATGTGTTGATGACACCGCCTGTTGACTTAATTTTCTCTAATCCAACAATATCCGCATCGTCGTAGCCCTGACCTGCATTAACAGCCCATTTCATACCTGAGTTAGCATCGATTACTTTTTTAAGATCATCTGGTAGGTTGTTATAGGTATTTTTATTCATTGCAGTAACAAACGAGAGAGAATAGAAAGGAAATTCAAGATGCTGTTTCGACACTTCATAAGTTCTAAAACTATTTACAGCAGACCAAGGAAGCATATATCCATCAATAACACCTCGTTGGACATTTTGATAAATTGTTGGCGCTGGCATACCAATGGGTTCAGCACCCATTTCAGAAATCAGACCACCAACAACATCAGTAGGGCGACGAATTTTCAACCCTTTCATATCGTCTAATGAAGTGACCTTCTTATCTTTAGTATGCAAATGCCCTGGACTGTGGGTATGTACATATAAAACTTTAACTTCTTCGTATTCCTTATCCAGTGCTCCGCTGTTATACAGTTTTTGGAAAGCACAAGAGCCCACCGCACCAGTTTCAAACAATCCTGGTAGCTCTAATATTTGGCTTAAAGGAAAACGACCCGCGGTATAGCCCTGAACTGTCCAAGCGATATCCGCTATCCCATTCACTGCATTATCATAACCTGCAGGTGCTTTGCCTAAGGTTTGCGCAGGAAAAACAGTCACCGCAATCCGATTATCAGACTGCTCTTCAACCGCTTCTTTCCAAGCATTGAACATTTTCTCACTTTGCCAGCTATTCTGTGGCATGAAATGAGCCATCCGAATATTAACTTCAGCAGCTTGAGCCACTCCTACAAGAGAGCAATAAGTAACCAGAGCCGTTAAAACGCACTTTGTTGTCTTCATAATTGTTCCTTTCATGCTTTATTTTTTATGCTTTATGCTTATGTTTTATATTTTACTTTGAGCGATAATAGATCAATTGATGCATTATCGAACTAAGTGTCTTTTTTTTACACATTAAAAAGACATAAATCAACAATTAATTGATTGTTTAACCATCAAGTACCAATTAATAAAAAATAATGCGTTATATTGATAAGATATGAGAATCATTAACAAATGAAAGTAAATCCACATTTTCGATAGATAAGAGCGTCTATCAAATGAGAATGTAAAATAAAATTGCTCTATACTGATTTTTAAACCAATATAAATGAGAATCAATATTAATTGAGATTGAATGCTAAGTGAGAATGAGAACTATAGATAAAACTAACCTATGTTCTAGATATGAAGGTAAACTGTCGGTTACAATATAACCTGAGATAAAGAGATATTTGATTAATATCTCAACCTTAATTTCACCAGATAAAACTTCTGTATAAGCTTTTTCATTGTTAGTTACAAATTTAGGATTAGAAGCAAAGTGCATAAAGAATTTAACGAAAAAGACATCTCTTTAACCTTTTCTAAAGGTCTACAGGTACTCTCTGCTTTTGATGCAAATGATAGAGATATGACCGTTCCTATGATTGCAAAAAAAACTAACATCAATAGAACGGTTGCGCGACGACTGATATTAACCCTTCAACACCTTGGCTACTTAGAATGCCGTAATCATACCTATCGTCTTACGCCTCATGTATTGAGTCTTGCTAGTGGATTTCTCCAAGGTCGTGATTTTGGTAAGCATGTAACACCTATTTTAAGAACCTTTTCAGAAAAGCTTAAAGAAGCAATCTCATTTGCCATGCTGGATATTGATCAAGCGATTTATGTAGCGCATTCACCAGGGGACTCTGCAATGATTACCCAAGGTTTTACTGTTGGTAGTTGTTTACCACTTCAAGCGACGGCAGTAGGACGAGTTTTGATTGCATTTTCAACTCAAGCGCAGAAAGAGCATATTTTTGATCATGTTATTCGCATCCAATATACAGAAGAAACGCTCACCGACATCGACTCCTTGAAGCAAGAAATTGAAACTATCGTAACTCAAGGCTATGCCATAGTTAGAAACGAATTTGAAAAAGGGATAACGTCGTTAGCCGTTCCTGTATTAGGGTCTAACAAAGAACTTATTGGGGCGCTTGGCATTGTTGGGCCTAACCCCAAGTTTGAAGATGAAAAACAGCAAGAGCAAAGAATACAATCCCTTCAACATTGCGCAAGATCCATCGCGATATATGCGGGCTAAAGCGTATTAGTATGATTACCAAGGGATTGTGTCAATCTAATTACCGAACGACTTTATCGTAAAAAGCAATTAAGCAGACTACTTCCTTACTTAAGTAATTTCAGCCTGTCTGGCCTTTTAAGCTCTCATTGCCATCGCCTTCATGTTTTCCCTCAACCAGATATAGCAAGCGCCAGCCAGACTTACATCAAAGTTTGATTGGCTTTACATTGCAGCGACACTTGCTGCCGACCAAGATGTGGAGATTCATTTAAAAGAAAATATAATCATTGAGATAACTGAACTTTATAAACCCATTAACATCTTCATAAAGTTCAGTGCATAATTCGATAGTAAGCAACTTAATCATATATTACTTTCTTAATAACCCTCATAAACGCCTCTCGACTACTTTCCTCATGCTCATGATGGAAGTTTTGAATAATCTGCCGCCCAGCCACGAAGACATCTTTTATAAGATTTTCATTACACGAAAAAATCCAACGATTAAGTAAGTCTTTATTTTCGCTTGCACCAATAAAGGGATGCTTGCTATCTAACACCATAAAATCGGCACGATGCCCTACCGCTAACCCAAGCGCTACATCACAAGCTTGATTACCACCTAACAACGCCTGTTGAAAAAGATGATCACCAACATGGTTTTGTGTTGCCTGGTATAAGCGATTTCTCTGCTGATCACGCAAGCGTTGACTGTATTCTAAGGTACGCAGCTCTTCAACAATCGACAAGCTAACATGACTATCTGAGCCAATACCCCACCTACCTTTGGCTTTTTCATACGCAACAGCAGGGAAAATCCCATCGCCGAGATTAGCTTCCGTGGTAGGGCACAATCCTGCCACCGCCTGACTACTGGCAATGGCATTTAGTTCATGTGCATCAAGGTGTGTTGCATGCACTAAACACCAACGCTCGTTTAAGCCTATTTCATTATGCAACCACTGAACCGGACGTAAACCACTCCAATTAAGGCAATCCTGTACTTCTTTTTGTTGTTCAGCAATGTGTATATGAATCGGTATCGTCGCACTGAGGCTTTCTAAAACAGTCTCAATCTGGTTTTTTGTTACTGCTCGCAGGGAATGAAAACAAATACCAAATTTATGTATGTCATTTTGACGACCATAATTTAATATGGCCTTCTCACAGCTGCGATGAAGGTTTAGATAGGAGTCACTGGTATTAATAAAACGTGTTTGACCCGCATTTGGCATCTGTGCACCAAAGCCTGAATGGGAATACAGTACAGGCAATAAGGTAAGCCCGATGCCTGAAACATCTGCAGCTTGTAGCAACTGCATTGCCATTTCAGCGGGCTGATCGTAGGCCTGCCCTCCTTGTGCATGATGCAAATAATGAAATTCTCCGACTTGGGAATAACCCGCTTTTAACATCTCAATATAAAGATACGTTGCAATAACTCGAGCATCATTAGGTGTGAGTTTTTGCACAACCTTATACATTAAGTCACGCCAGCTCCAAAAACTGTCGTTGGGGTCTAGACTGACCTCAGCTACGCCTGCCATTACCCGTTGAAAGGCATGAGAATGCAAATTTGCTATCGTTGGCAGCACTGGGCCGGACAATAAGATATCTTCATATTGTTTTTCGCTATCAGAAACAATCGTATTAATATAACCATCTTGGACAGTAAAGCGTACATTGTCCGCCCAGCCATTAGGTAATAAAGCTCGTTCAACAAAATATCCTTGAGATATATCCTGCACTACAACAATGTCCTTTTTAAATAGGCTTTGAAAGAATATTTATTCAACAGTAAGCAGCCGTATCCATTCAACTAACACAGCTTAAGCGTACATATCAAAAAAACCATTAAAAAATAAAGAAAAATGGCGGTGAAAATAAAGCGTTTTATTTGAAGCCACTTAAGATAGGTTAACTTATAGCTTAACAATTCAAACATTTCCTAATTACATAGTAATCAGGAAATGTCATGAGCCGTTATTTAGGATGATAAGAAATTTAAATTGCTAAGAATTTAAAGCAATCAGACGGTTTCCAGCAATATGATTACGATACAATACAGTTAATACGACTGCAGCCGATACCGCAATTAACCAAGGATTATTACCTACAAGCACTAAACCAGCGATGGTAAGAAGTCGTTTCTGCATCTTACTTAATTCAGCATTAAAAAATCCAATGTAAGCAGCAGATAAAGCGACAATACACAAAATACCACTGAACATAGCTAGCGTAAATTCAACCGCATTGAAGTTAAGAAAAAGTAGACTTGGAGCATAGACAAACATGAAGGGCACCAATGCCTTACCCATAGATAATCTAAATGCAGTAACGCCTGTCCTCATTGGTTCAGAACCAGCAATACCCGCTCCAGCATAAGCCGCCAGCGCAACGGGCGGAGTGACATCAGCCAAAACACCATAGTAAAAGATGAAGAAATGAGAGGCCAATATAGCAACACCAAAATCATCTAAAGCCGGAGCTACAATTGAAGCAAGAATGATATACGTAGGCGTAGTCGGAATACCCGCACCCATCAAAATACAGGCAATAGCAACCAACACTAAGGCGAAAAACAAAATAACCCCAGATTGATCAAGTAGACCAAAAGGAACCAATGCTGTGAACCAAGTTCCTAAATCTGTCGCTAATCCTACGATCGCTCCAGAAAATTTAAAGCCTAAACCGGTAAGCGTTGTCACTCCTAACAAGAAACCAACACAAGCACAGGCAGCCGTAATTGCAATTGATTGCTTTGCCCCCTCTTCTAATCCATGTATTAATTTTTTAGGCGTTAACACGCTTTCTGCATCTAACCGACTGAATCCCAGAGGCTTTAGGATCAATGGAATATATGAGCAGAGAACCGTTAATATAATCCCCCAGAAGGCGGCTAGAAATGGCGTGAATTGCATCAGCAACATAGATACCATGACGATAAGAGGTATCATTTGATGCCAATGACGAGCAAGTACATTTGAAAGGCGTGGAATATCTGCGGCTGGTATGCCCTTCAAACCCAAACGCCTTGCTTCAAAATGGACCATGCACAAGGCTGCTAGGTAATGAAATGCCGCCGGAATGATAGCAACAAGTATTAACTCGTTATACGGAACGCCAAGCATTTCTGACATAACAAATGCTGAAGCACCCATAATCGGAGGCGTAATTTGTCCACCACAGGAGGAAGCCGCTTCCGTCGCTGCAGCAAACCGACCACTAAATCCATATTTTTTCATCATCGGGATAGTAAAAGCACCCGTTGTCACCGTATTTGCGACAGGAGAACCGGATATCATACCGAAAAAACCTGATGAAACGACGGATACCTTAGCTGGCCCACCCACATAACGTCCGGATAAAACAGACGCTAGATCGATAAACAACTTTCCAAGACCTGATGCCTGAGCTAAAACACCAAATAAAACGAAGTGAAACACATAGGTTGCCACAACACCGATAGCGATACCGTAAATACCTTCGGTGCCTAAATAAAGGTGCTCAACCAAACGAATAATGTCATAGCCCCGATGGGCAATCATTCCAGGTAGAGATTGGCCAAAAATAGCATAAAGCAATGACACGACACCAATGAGAGACAACGATTCACCCATGGTACGTCTCGCTCCCTCCAGTACTAATAAGATGGCCATACCACCCATAATGTACTCTTCAGGTTGTGGAAATCCGATATTAATCACAAAAATATCTTGGAAAAAAAAGACCAAATACCCTGAGAAGCTTGCCCCAAGAATGGCGAGCAACCAATCCAACACTCCAACACTGTCACCTTTGCCTTTCAAAAAGGAAAGTGGCAGAGCAGATACAGAAATAATGATTGTAAATAAGTAAATACCGAAAACCTGCCAAGCAGGAATTTGCCCTGAAAGAGCCGTTGCCAGTTGATTACCAATAAACAAATAAAATACACCATAAGCAAAACCTAACATCATGCTCAGTGGTTTATTTTTTGGTTCCTTGCGTGGAAAAACAAGAAACAAGAGTCCCATGATAAAAGTAAGATGGGTTGCTCTGTGTGAAATTTCATTTAATAAACCAAAGCCTGATGTATAAACATGAAACAAGCTCAGTACAACGCAGGTTACCGTTATAAATATTTTCAATAATCCTCTTGAATTACGAAAATTACTTTCACTATCGTATTTTTTAACCAGGCTATCGAGATCTTCTTGACTCAGCACGGCTTCATTTTCATTTGGTTTTTGATGAATTTTACTCATTTTTTTATCACCGCTGTCACGTCAGGTTTACAGGCTTGTATTGGGACTATATGTAGGCCAATATCAGACCATTGGTTAAGATTCACCGTAATATCACTAGTATGAAGTCTATTATTAAATCGACTATCAGTTCGAACAATAAGATCAGGTATTTCTCTATTTAGCTTTAAAATAAACTCGCCATTGTTAGACTCAAAAGCATAAGCGTCTGGCTCGTTTACCAACGATGGCAGTCCCTGCCCATGAGCAAAAAAATGCTCCGCAGTCTGTAGAATGGACAGTTTCCCTCCTTTAGTGATGACAATATATTGATCGATAACAGGGGTAAGAGAAACGGAATGGATAAATGTTAAATCAAAGCTATCATCACGTAATTCAACACACCCTAAAAATTCTTCACTTCTTGTTTGGCTAATATTTAATGCCGCACCAAATAAAGGATAAGAGGCCGCAAATATTGCGACCCCCATACCAAGCAAAGAAATCTTACTTAATAAGGCCTTTTTCACGGTAATAACGCTCAGCACCTGGATGTAAAGGAATAGAGATAGACTCTAAAGCGGTTTGGAGGGTAATTTCTTTACCTTTAACATGTACTTTAGCCATGGTATCAGTATTTTCGTACAACGCTTTAGTTACGGCATAAGCAACGTCATCTGATAACTCAGCATGAGAAGCCCAAATAGCGCGAACAGCAATAGTTTCAATGTCTTTGTCTATGCCTTTATAAGTACCCGCTGGCAAAATAGTTTTTGCGTAGTAAGGCTGACTTTCACGCAACTTATCTATAGCAGCACCTGATAACGGAATAATGTTCACATCATGGCTATTAGATAACTCAACAATAGACGACGTAGGAGAGCCCGCTGTAATCAAAGATGCACTTAGGTTGCCATCTTTAATTTTCTCAGCTGATTGAGAGAATGAAGAATAATCTTCTTTAACATCGCTACGTTCCATACCATACGCGGCAAGTAAATCGCCCAACAATTGCCACTGTCCTGATCCTGGTGATCCAGAACTAATCGATTTTCCTTTCAAATCAGCAAAACTCTCAATGCCTGGTTGTGACACCAACTGTACAGTTTCTGGATACAAAGCTCCTAGCGCACGTAAATTTTTGATCGCCTTACCATCAAACTGGTTTTTACCATTATAAGCGGCATCCAATACATCAGCAGCAACAAAAGCAGACTCAATCGCCCCACGTCCCAGCAAGGTAGCATTCGAAACAGAAGCGTTGCCGGTTTCTGCAGTAGCAGATATTTTTTTATCACCCAGATCGGAATTATTAGAAATAACCTGCGCTAGCATTCCACCAAGAGGATAATACGTTCCTCCAGTACCGCCCGTTGCAATACCGAAAAACACTCGCTCTTGTGCCATAACAGTGCCAGAAGCCAAGCTCAGCCCCAAACCTACAGACACTAACAAAGTACCTAATTTATTTTTCATCTTAACATTCCTTTTTACATTTAAGATTAAGAAGAAGGCATACAGTAATGCCTTCAACTACTAAAAAAACTAAACTCGTATCAAACCGCTAGTACAAAAATATAATTCAAATACGAACACGTAATTCGATATAAACACACTTTAATCTATTAGATTTTTTTCATAAAAAACATAATAAAACCAAAAAATAACAAAATCCGTACAACAAACTACGAGTATGAAACAAAAATACCTATACGAAAGAATTAACTATAAACCATCTTAATGAAAATGGATCTAATAGCTCAGAAACAGACTATCCGCGCATAAATGAATTTCATTTGAACGTGTCATTAAATATATTCGGCGCAGGCATCAACTACCGCCTCCCATAAGTATTGAGCACTGGCTAAATCAGACATTAGCAAAATGTACTCTTTTCCACCCTTGCTTTGTCTAGCAACAATAGCGTTAGTTCGAGCCACCGACGTCTGAGCAATACTCCCTGAGGGAAACACATAGCTTCTTAAATCGACACTGCACAATTTGGAAAACATGCTAGCTGTTTCCTCTCCTGTAAGCAGAAAAAAAGCATGGCTGTGCTGACAATATAATCGATACACATTAGCAAGATTTTTTGATGCAACTTCCAACATTTCAATCAACTCATGATGGGTATTCGTCGTATCTACCACCCAAAACTCTAATTTACTAAGACGTAATACAACAATGTCTTCCTTATAGAGGAGGGATTGATTTGGCTGTGTAGGAATCGGAAAACCGTTAGCCGTCAAAAAACTTTCTGCGCCCAACCCTCTAAAGCCAACCCTAGAATACACAGTACAATCCTGCAATTTAATACTAGAATTGTGAACCCCTGTTTTAGTAAGAGCCTGCATGCTTTTACGTGAGGCAGGTGCCGAGCTTAAGTTATAAAAATCCATTACATCACCTCCTGACGTGAGTTAGTCGCATCATAAAATGGCAAACTAACCACTTCAGCCATGACAATTTCTCCATTATCTACTCGAATGGGAAATTTTGAACCGACTTCGTGCTGATCAATACCTACAAAAGCCATACCTATGTTTGCTCCAACCGTACTTGAGTACTCAGAAGAAGTGACATTACCTGTAATATCACAATCTATCTGCTTAGACGAAGCTAATACAATGTGTCCTTCTTTTGGACGGCGATGCTGTGAGAGAACCTTAAAACCAACCAGTTTTCTGGTTTGCTTACGAGCCATAACAATGTCAACAGAGCGACTACCAATAAAAAAGGGCTTTTTACGATTGACGGCCCAGTTTAGCGATAACTCACCGGGATGAGACATACCATCAGTATCTTGGCTAACAATAATATGACCTTTCTCTAAACGGAGTAATCGCTGTGTTTCAACGCCAAATGGCTTCATATTAAATTCTTCACCCGCCGCCATTAGACAGTCCCAAATAGATTCGCCAAAGAGACTAGGCATGTGTATCTCATAACCTAACTCACCCACAAACCCCACTCGTAACAGTCGAACAGGAATACCTTCAATTGTTCCTTCTCGATACGCTAAATATGGGAAACACTCATTCGATAAGTCCACATCAAAACACACTTTCCTGAGTACTTTTCTAGCAAGAGGTCCTGCCACATTGATCGCTGAAAACGCGGATGTGACATTGGCAATATCTACACTCAATCGCCACTGCGCATTCCATTTAGTCATTTCACGATATACCGTATCAACACCACCTGTGGTAGCAGTAATATAGAAATGGTCTTCCGTGATTCGGCAAGAAACGCCGTCATCAATAACGACGCCTTGTTCATTAGTAAGGACAGCGTAGCGTGTTTTACCCACTGGTTGCTTTAAAAAACCAAAGGTGTAAATACGATTCACAAACTCAGCAGCATCAGGGCCACGAACCTCAATCCCCCCTAACGTGCTTACATCGATAATACCCACTGTATTGCGTACCATTTCAGCTTCTTTCTGAATGATATTATCTCGATCAGCAGGGTTACCATAATACGCGGGACGACGCCAAATACCGGCAGGAATCATATGAGCCCCCAAATCTAAATGCCTCTGATGCATAGGCGTCAATTTATGAGGGTTGAATATACGGCCGGCAATATGAGACAGTTTTTCTGGTACAAATGGCGGTCTTGCTGTAGTTACACCCGTTTCCGTCACTGTTCGATTGGTTGCTTCCGCCACCAAGCGTGCGGTAGGCAAAGCCGAATGACGACCTTGGGATGGGCCCATTCCTACTGTAGAAAACCTTTTTACCAATTGAATATCGCGGTAACCCAAGCGAGTCGCATTAACAATGTCTTTGGATTGTAAGTCTTCGTCAAAATCAACAAAATCTTTCCCTTTAGGGTGTTTGAAGATTGGCCAAGGGAAGTTCGTCTGCTTCAAGCAAGAGACGACCTGCGGCTCACTGCTAGACAAACCTAATAACATTAAGCTCTTGTAGGCCGCTAATTCGCCATCATTAATCACCGCATCCAGCTCATGCACACCGTTTGCAGAGCCAGCTACATGAAGATTTTTAGGCAAATTGGTTAACGCGAAACGAGCACTGTCATCGTTATAACTTAGTTTTGCCCCCGCTTGACATAGAAGTTGATAAACGGGCATATACCCCGCAGACATACACAACAAATCACAAGGGATGGTGACGCCGCCTACAGCAACTTGCCCTTTCCCACTAATACCATGTACTTGAACGGCAGAAAGATGCTTTTTGTCCGAACTAGGCAAGGCCTCATATACTGTTGAATTGAAAAGTACGCTAACGCCCTTCTCGACTACAGCGGCGAGTAATGCTGGATCGACACTTTGTGGACGCATATCAACAATGACAGGTACATCCACGCCATTTTCAAGCAACGCTAACGCACATAAATAACCATCATCATTACCAGTAAGAACAACCGCTTTATTGGCTGGTTTAATCGCATATTGGGACATGAGTCGCATCGCAGCACTCGACATCACCACTCCTGGTATATCGTTATTGCGGAACACCACGTGCTGCTCAAACGCTCCAGAAGCCACAATGCATTGCTTCGCCCGGACTTTATACATGCGGTTACTCTGAATGACAGGCAGATAATTATCTGTAAACCAACCATTACAAGTCGCATTGTTCAGTACAAGGATATTTGGGTGGCTTAGAACCTTGGCCGTTAAGCGCTCTCTTAACTCTGTCGCACGCACACCTTCCACATCAAAACGATGATAGGTCAGAGCACCACCTAAAATAGGATTTTCATCTACTAACAAAACGCTTGCGCCAGCATTCGCGGCTTTTAAAGCTGCGGCCAAGCCCGCAGGACCAGCACCAATCACAGCCACATCATGAAAAAGATAAGCTTTGTCATGATAAACGGGTTTAAACGTTAGATCCGCAAAACCTAAGCCCGCTTTTTTTCGAATAAGTGGCTCCCATTTATCCCAAACACCCGTTGGTTTATAAAATGCTCGATAATAAAAGCCCACAGGCATAAATCGTCCGACATAACTTAACTTGGCATCTTTGTCTTTCTCAAGAGAACCATTATAGTTCTGCCCCAACACATCCATACCATTCGATATAACATGTCTATCCGCTAATACATTGGGTTCATGTTTGAGTTGCACTAAAGTGTTCGCATCTTGACCGGCCATTGTCAGCGGGCCTCGCGGGCGATGATACTTAAAAGAACGAGACATTAACCACTGGCCATTAGCGATCAAAGCACTGGCTATCGTATCTCCCTCTAGCCCTTGATAAACTTGGCCTTCAAAAGTGAAAGAAATTGTTTTTTCTCGCGTAATGTATAAACCTAATGGCACAGGCAATCGATTATGGAAGTTCATACTCGTTTCTCCTCTACGGATTCAGGCTTAGTCTCAAAGTCGATACGCTGAGTAAATAATTCAGAAGGATCATAGGTTTTAAAAATTTCGTCAGTCGCTGTATGCCGTTCAGCAATGAACCAGTAGCCCGAAGGTGAATGAAACCACCACTCCGTGATGACTCGTATGGTATTTTCAGAATAAAACACATAATTCGCCCATTCTTTATCCGTACAAGTTAACGTATTAGGCATCATTTTGACTTCACCACCGTAAACAAACTCACTGATATTTCTTGGCCCATTTAATGGGCAATTCATAATTTTCATAATAAACCCCTAGTGGCTTGCTGCCGTGGCACCCATTTCATTCACCTGACGAAAAACATCAAATCGATCCATTGCAAATGGCGCTATAATCTCAGGAACTTTCCCACCATTCGCTACCAACTCAGCCATTGATTTGCCGCAAATGGGTGTAGATTTAAATCCCCATGTCCCCCACCCAGCATCAAGGTAATAATTTTCTACCGGACTTAACCCCATAATGGGACTGTAATCGGACGTCATGTCTGTTATTCCAGCCCATTGGCGCATCAATTTTAGATTGGCCATAAAAGGGAACATTTCGACAGCGCTCGCCAATAAGCTTTCTTTTAAATCCAGTGTCGAGCGGGTGTTATAAAGTGGATAAGGGTCAGACCCTCCACCGAAGACAATTTCGCCTCGACCTGTCTGCTGTACATAACAATGCAGTGCGGATGAACTTACCAAAGGGTCCAAGAAAGGCTTTACCGGTTGCGTCACCATCGCTTGAAGTGGATAAGTCGTAATTGGCATTTTAATACCGGCCATAGCTGCCACTATTGAACTATGGCCCGCAACCGCTTGGACGATGCAACCACAACTGACAGTACCGCGATTGGTTTTTACGCCTTTAGCCTTACCATTTTCAACGATAACATCCAGCACTTCAGTTAATTGATGAAGTTCAACGCCTCGTTGGGTTGCACCTTTTGCGTACCCCCAAGCAACAGCATCATGACGCGCCGTCGCGCCATCCATATGCCATAGCCCTGCCAAGACAGGCATGTCTGCAGGATTCATATTAAGTGTAGGAACGAGTTCTTTAATTTGTTGCGGGTCAATAAGCTCTGTTTTACCGCCAAAATGCGTATTAACTTCTGTACGTTGGCGAAATGAACGGACCGTAGAGTCGGTGTGCGCTAACGTTAATTGACCACGCGAGGAGTACATAATATTGAAATCAAACTCGTTCGAAAGTCCTTTAAACATGTCCACAGACTCTTTATAAAACTTCACCCCTTCAGACGTTAAATAATTAGAACGAATAACAGCCGTATTACGCGCCGTATTCCCTCCGCCAAGATACCCTTTTTCTAAAATGGCAACATTGGTAATACCGTGATATTTAGCAAGATAATAAGCGATGGCCACACCATGACCACCGCCACCAATGATCACAACATCGTAATGTTTCTTTAGCTCTGTAGGTGAAGGTAAGTCAATGTCATTTTCAAATGGATAATCATTCTTTAATCCGTATTTCAGTAACGAAAAAGGCATAGTACAGTTCCTTAATAAATCTAAATTTGTATCGCAATTACACCAAAGACATACCGAGTTGGTATTGAGCCGCTTTAAGCGTATTCTGCATAAGACAAGCAATAGTCATTGGACCAACGCCACCAGGTACAGGCGTAATTGCGGACACTTTGGAAAATACAGCGTCGTAATCAACATCACCAACCAACTTCCTTTTACCATCCACCAATACTGAATTAATACCCACATCAATAACGACCGCTTGTGGTTTAATCCAACTTTCTTTAACCAACAAGGGCTTCCCAACAGCCGCAATCACAATATCCGCGTCTCGACATAGAGACTCAATATTTTGTGTTCTAGAATGAACAACCGTGACCGTACAATCAGCTTGTAAAAGTAAACTCGCGATTGGTTTACCGACAATATTGGACCGTCCAATAACCACAGCATGCTTGCCTGATAAATCATTAAACTGGCGATTCAGCATCATCATGCAACCAAGTGGTGTACAAGGGACCAAAGAGGCTTGCCCTGCCACCAATCTACCGATGTTTTCAGGGTGAAAACCATCTACGTCTTTTGCTGGCGATATTGCCTCTATTACTCGACTTTCAGAAAGATGGGTAGGAAGCGGAAGCTGTACTAAAACACCGTGAACCAAATGATCATTGTTCAAGTCATCAATAAGATCGTCTAACTCTTTTTGAGTCGCGTCAGCAGGTAAATAATGCTCAATAGATCGCAAACCCGATTGCTCTGCTCGTTTTACCTTATTACGTACGTATACAGCGCTCGCTGGGTCTTCCCCAATCAGTACAACAGCTAATCCAGGTGTAATATTATGCTCTTGCTTAAAAGTCGCTACATCCTTAGCCACTCTTTGAACGATTTCATCCGCCAGCGCTTTACCATCAATCTTAATTGTCATGACGCTTTCCTCAACTCGCTACTTAAAAACAACCGATTTATTGCCATACATAAACACACGATGCTCAAGGTGCATTCGTACGGCTTTCGCTAGTGCAACTGTTTCTGTATCTCGCCCTACCGCCACCAATCGATCTGGAGAATAGGTATGGTCAACAGGTTGAACCGATTGCTCAATGATTGGCCCTTCATCAAGATCAGAGGTAACATAATGCGCCGTTGCTCCAATCAGCTTTACGCCACGTTCATGAGCTTGATGGTAGGGCTTAGCACCCTTAAAACCAGGCAGAAAAGAATGATGTATATTGATTGCACGGCCATGCAGTTTTTTACAAAGTGAATCGGATAAAATTTGCATGTAACGCGCTAAAACCACCAAATCCGTGTTCGTTTCATCAATAATGTCCAACAAAGCCACTTCTTGTTCTGTCTTGTTGTCTTTTGTCACGGGTAAATGGATAAAACGGATACCTTCACGTTCAACCATAGGTCTTAAATCTCTATGATTTGAAACAACGGCAGTAATGTCCATTGGCAATTCTCCCTTGCGATGACGATACAAAAGATCATCTAGACAGTGATCAAACTTACTGACCATCAAGAGCACTTTTACAGGTTTGCTTTTATCTAAAATATCCCATTCCATGTCGAAACGTGCCACCTGCGTACCAAAACCGTTCCGAATTGACTCTATAGTCTGATCATTTCCTTCAATTCGACACTCGGCACGCATAAAAAAGCGATTGCTCTCTTCATCATCAAATTGATGCATCTCAGATATATAACAATCATGTTCTGCCAAATAGGACGAGACTGCCGCAACGATCCCACTTGCAGCTTCACAGGAGGCTTTTAAAACAAACTCTTTCGACATAACGACAACCCTAAAATGAAAAATATGATCACATGTAAATAAAAACAGCATTTGCACTGTTAATCTCAGTTGTATTTAAATATATTGAAATGAAATTATTTTGAAAGTAAAAGTTAAGAATCATCGTTTAAAACAGAAATTTACTTCATATACAAAAAAATTAATCATATTTGGAATTAAAATGACTAAAAACCTCGGTTACCATGTCCCAGCATTATCTAGAGGTCTGCAGATTATAGAAATGTTTGATAAGGAAAATCGTGTACTAAACACTCAGGATTTTGCCGATCATTTAGACGTTAGCGCATCCTCTACATACCGGATCGTACAAACTCTATTGGACATGGGTTATCTAAAAAAAGTTACCCGAAATGCCTATGAACTTGGACCGCAAGTAGTGTCGCGTGGTTTTGCATTTTTGGCAGGAAAAGATCTAGTCGATATTGCGGGCCCTCACTTAAATGAGTTAAGGGATAACACATCAATTTCATGTCATTTAGGGATTCGTGATGGTTTGGAAACCGTTTATATCTATCGGTCTCAAGCAACGCAACGCCTATCTGTTAATATTCCATTAGGGTCACGACTACCGTGCCACACCAATGCAATGGGAAGAGTATTATTGCAACAACTGAGTGAAATTGAGCTAAATGCGATATATCAAACATTGCAGATGGATCTTTATCCAGGCCCCCACCCGCAGTCATTACCCGAACTCAAGCTGCTTCTACGTAAAGAATGGGAGCAAGGCTATTCCAGCAACCGCTCAGATAATGCCACAGCAATAGCCGTCCCCATTACAAATTATTTAGGTAAAACCATTGCGGCAATAAACATCTCAGGGGCCGATCAGATAATGCATAATCAAGATCAATTTGAAGCCGCCAAAAAAATGCTACTTGAAACCGCAAAAACAATTTCACAAATTACGCCTTGACCCCACAGTGTTGGAAGCTTAGGCATCTGTTTGGGGACTACGCGTCATTAACAATGAACTTCCCAGGCTTTACGAGGCACCTATTAACGTCAAAATCCAGTCAAACAATAGGTGTTTTATGAAGTCCAAACGTTACACCCAAGAATTTCAAAGAGAAACCGTCAACTAAGTGACTGAAGGCTTTTTGTACGTAGCATACAGTATTGGACTTATTTTCTTGACGTATTGCCGGGTGGTCAATGGAAAAATGATGGATCGACATTTGGTCATTAATGCTTTATTGATGACTTTTGGCAGCGAAAATCCAAACATGAAGTATTAATCCACAGCATCAAGGTACAAGTTAACCAATACGCAAGTTGCGTTTATCTTGCTTTAATGAAGTCTCATAATTTGGTTCCTTCCATGAGTCCACGAGGAAATTGACATGACAACGCGGTAGCGGAAGCTTTTTTGCCACCGCTAAGTGGAAAAACGAAAGATCTACTCGACAAGGGAAGAGGCGAAAGGTGAGATATTTAATTTTATTGAGATGCTCTACAGTCCAATAAAGCATCATTCACATACAGGTGGCGTGTCAGCTGCGAAGTTCGAGAAAAGTATTTTTTCGAATCAACTACTATCTAGTAAACTCAGGGAAGTTCAATATTCGTACTATTGCCTATTGCTTATTCCTTCTTCAAATTGCATTTTATCAATTAGATATTCCAGAAATTTTTTAACGATGCTAGAGAGTGTTTTTCCTGATAATGTTTGCACTTCAATATTTCGGATATCCATTCCTTTGTCGCGAATAGGAATAGCGACTAATTTTTCTGTTGCTAGCATATGACGCATGGATATTTCTCCGGCCATGTGTATACCTCCCTCAAATTTAGAGAAATGACACAACATTGCTATGTTGTTAGAGACTAGGACCGGTTCAAATAAAAGGTTTAAACGACTACAACTGATATCAAACAACTGCCTTATTGTAGTATTTACCTCTGGAAGCGCAATTGCGTAAGGCTGTAGCTGTGTCAAAGTTATAGTCTCTTTTTTAGCCAATGGGTGGGTTGGATGCATCAAAGCAAAAATAGGTGAAGGCTGTTGATAAGCAACTTTAATGTTTTTCATAGGGGAAAAATTTAACGTAATACCTATGTCTGCATCATCATGTATTACACGTCTGGTTACCTCAGCTGGAGACCTAACGTGAACATTAAAGCTTATTCCATCATGCTCTTTACGAAAGTTTGATATGCAGCGTGGTAAAAAATCCATAGCAAAACCTTCATAGCAAGAAATATTAATATGACCTCTATTTAAGCCATCTAATGCTGCTATATTAGATATGACTCTGTTTGATTCTAGTGCATTTTTTCGTGCATAAGTCGCTAACATTTCTCCTGCAACGCTTAACACCATCCCTCTCGGACGGCGTTCAAAAATAGATGTACCTACTATATCTTCTAGGTTGTTTATTTGCCTACTTATAGCGCTAGATGCCACATTCAGATGCTCAGAAGCTTTACTTATAGACCCATACCTTACAACCTCTAAAAAATATCTAAGAGCAGTATCCTGTAGACGCAACTCAGGTTTCATATCGTATTTTCCTTTTTTCAAAAAATTCCATTGCTTTTCATGAAATATTGTAAATTTTTATTTCTTCTACATATCCATGCTTTTTTAGCAATGGTTCTTTGCATTTTTTAAAATTGTGGCCGTGTTTTTTTTTATTTAATATTTGAGAATGTTTTCATAGGTCCAACTTAAAAACACGGCATCTAATAAATTCAGGGGAATGTAAATAAGTCCCCTTCATAAAGCAATTCATTTTTAATCATCGAGTCTTACCATGTCACATCAACCCATTTTACTCCGACAGCGAACACTCTTCATAGAGATGCAGAAGGTTTTACCTCAGTAAATTCAGACAAATTAAACTTGTTAAGCAGCGATAAAGTCAGAAAAGCGAAGATGTGCTGTTGCTTTTAACATTACGAAATATTGAGAGTGTGAGGTTTACCCAACCATAAACTTTCTATCAAAATAATAAATTTCAAATAGAAATCATAAAAGGAGTAATTCAATGTTTTCTGCAATAAATGACGATGCATACATATTATTACGCAAAGACATTCATAAGTTTCCCGAGCTTCGGTTTGAAGAACATCGTACAGCCTCTATTGTTACGAACATTTTAACCGAATTGGGTTATGAGGTGACAACGGGAGTTGGCGGAACGGGGGTAGTCGGACTGGTAGATACGGGGTTACCCGGAGATACTATAGCTTTCAGAGCGGATATGGATGCACTACCGATTAAAGAGGAAAATAATTTCGATCATAAATCAAAGAAAGATGGTCTAATGCACGCGTGTGGCCATGATGGACATACAGCCTCTTTACTTTGCGCTGCCGAAGCTTTAATCAAAAATAAGAAGAGATATAAAGGTAAAATAAAACTTATCTTTCAACCTGCTGAGGAAGGCGGTGCAGGCGCAAAGGCTATGATTAATGACGGTGTTCTCGAATCACCTCACGTGGATGCTATTTTTGGTTATCATAATCGTCCAGGCTTTAAGCAAGGTTATGTGTTTGCAAAAGCCGGTGCGGCAATGGGAGGTAATACTGCTGTTAATATTAATATCGTAGGTAAAGGTGGACATGCTGCAATGCCACATTTAACGAACGATCCGGTTGTCGCCGCCTCAACATTTGTCACGTTATTACAGTCCGTTGTGTCTCGTAAACTATCACCATTAAGCTCAGGCGTGATTACTGTAGCCTCAATGCACGCTGGAGAAGCAAGTAACGTTATAGCGGATAAAGCCGAAGTAAAACTTAGTATTCGATACGATAGTGAATCAACAAAACTAGCTTTACTTGATGGTGTACGTATAGCACTTGATTCTGCTTGTAACCAATTTGGCTGCACTGGTGATTTAAATATAGAAATTGAAGTAATGGCACTTATTAACGATGAAGTTTCTACAAATAATGTCATCGATGCTTGTAAAAAATATGAAGTTTCTGACGCTATAGAAAAAATTGATTATATGCCAACAATGGGAGCAGAAGATTTTTCTTTTTATCTTGCTGAACGCCCTGGATGCTATTTCTTTATCGGCAACGGTGAAAATTCCGCATACTTACACAACGCTCACTATGACTTTAATGATAACAACATTCAAGTTGCAGCAAAAGTTTACCTATCGATCGCGGAATACTATTTAAACAAGGAAGATATGTTATGAGCGAAATATCCCAAAAAAACGAATCTATTAAAGACAATAAAATTCTAGCAACAATTGAGCGAGTAGGTAATAAACTACCTCACCCTTTCTTATTATTTGTTTATTTAGCCGCCTTTGTTATCGTAGCGTCATTGGTACTAAATTATTATGGATTTCAAACAATAAACCCTAAAACGGGTGATCAAAGCCCTATTCGTAGCCTACTATCTAGTGACGGTATTGTTTACATATTCACTAGCATGGTGAGTAATTTTGTTAATTTCCCTCCTTTAGGCACAATTGTAGTAGTAATGCTTGGTATAGGTTTAGCGGATAAAGTGGGTCTGCTTTCTACCTTAATGCGCCAAACAGTAGCCAAAGCACCTAAGCACCTATTAACATTTTCTGTATTTGTTGCTGGGATTTGTGGCTCAATTGCTTCTGATGCCAATTACCTAATTTTAATACCATTAGTTGCTATGATTTTTCATAGTATGGGACGAAACCCTCTCGCAGGAGCTGCAGCAGCCTATGCCGCGGCAGGGGCTGGTTACGATGCAAGTTTATTCGTTACTGCTGGAGATGCAATTTTTGCAGGCATCGCAACAGATGCGGCAAGAATTATTGACCCAGAAGCCTATGTT
>CAXBGJ010000002.1:0-55128 GCA_963975045.1 uncultured Marinomonas sp.
TGTCGCACATGGCGGTTCATGGTAATCCAGAGAATACTTATTATGGCGCGATGGGGGAATACCGAATATGTGGTTGGTATTTGTCCGATGAGTCTTTATATGACGAGTGTCGTACAGATAAAGCAAACTGGTTTGGTGAGAGCTCCGACGACTTATTCGTTAAGAGTCCTCATGCGGCTCGAGTGTCTTGGAATCCTAATTTCAATGCGCTAATGGAAGAAGTTGCTTTTTTTATAAAAGCCAACGCTAATAATAGATAAGGAAGTCGACGTCATGACTGAGAAAGTGGTTCTTGATCTTTCAGCTGTTGAGTTAGCATCATTACAAATAGAACAATATCATCAGAATGGTTATTTGGTTCTAGAGTCTATTATTCCAGAATCTGTCTGCGAGTCTTTAAAGACTCGTATGTCGGAACTGACAGAGTCGTTCGAGCCAGATTCAGCGCGCTCTATTTTTACCACCAATGAGCAGTCACGGCATACAGATCGTTATTTTATGGAGTCGGCAGATAAGGTGTCCTTCTTTTTTGAGGAAGAGGCGTTTGATGAAGCCGGTATATTAAAACAACCACTAGCGCGGTCTATCAACAAAGTTGGGCATGGTCTTCATTCTCAAGATGCTGTATTTAAAGCTTTTTCATTGTCTCCTGTTTGGGGGGCATTGCTAAAGCAGCTGGGTTTGGTTGAGCCTCGCGCGGTACAATCTATGTATATTTTTAAGCAGCCGGGAATTGGTGGCGAAGTAAATTGTCATCAAGACAGCACTTTTCTTTATACAAAACCAATGAGTGTGATAGGTCTTTGGTTCGCAGTCGAAGAAGCGACGCTGGAAAATGGGTGCCTTTGGGGAATACCAAAAGGGCATAGGCACGGATTGTTAAAGCGTTTTGAGCGGATTAAAGCCGATTCTATCGATACGAGAATGGTTGCATTAAAAGACCATGTATGGAATCAAGATGAACTGGTGGCGATACCTGTGCCTAAAGGTTCTTTGGTTATTCTTGATGGGGCGTTTCCTCATTTAAGTTATGCAAATCGCTCGGGAAAATCTCGCCATGCTTATGCAATGCACGCTATCGATAATGTGTGTGAGTACCCTAAATCGAATTGGCTTCAAGTACGACCGGATTGTTCATTTTTACCTTTTGAGCTGACTGAGCAAGAAAAAATTGAAATTGGAGAGCGTTGATGCAAGCTGTTTTAGCCCTGCTAAGTGATAATGAATTTCACTCAGGTGAAGCGTTGGGAGCCGCATTGGGTGTCACTCGTGCCGCAGTCTGGAAAAAGCTCAAAAAATTAGAGTCGATAGGCGTGACGGTTCATTCTGTAAAGGGGCGAGGGTATCGATTGCCGTCGCCGCTAGAGCTGCTGTCAGAGGATGCACTGCGCGAAAACGGTGTTCCGGATGATGTTGGTATAAGGTTGGCGTTTGAAACGCAGTCAACGAACGGTGATGCCAAGCAATACATAGCGCAAGGGCAGTCGTTGCCGGTATTGTTTTCTGTTGAACGTCAAACGCATGGGAAAGGTCGACGTGGGCGACAATGGGAGTCTGGAGTCGCAAAAAACATCACCTTTTCGTTTGCCTGGCGTTTTGATAATGGACCAAGTGTTGTCGAAGGGCTAAGTCTCGCGGCAGGGGTTGCTGTGGCGCGAGTGTTGAAAAAAATCGGCATACCAAACCCAGGATTAAAGTGGCCAAATGATGTACAGGTTGATGGTCAAAAGATCTGCGGTATTTTATTGGAAATGGTCGCCGATCAAGATGTGTGTCATGTGATTATTGGTATCGGGCTTAATGTCGAAATGGATAGTGCCTTTATGACGCATATTGATCAGCCGTGGACGGATCTTGTTTCTAGGTTGAAATCACGCCCTAGCCGAAATTTTATATTGGCTGAGCTTACTAAAGAGCTGGTGGAGGTATGTAAGCTGTTTGAAGATGGTCATGGTATGAAACATTTTCAGCACCAGTGGCAGGCCTATGATGTTTTATTTAATCAAGCCGTAACGGTAAGTTCTGTTTCTCAGCAGCGCCAAGGCGTGGCGAAAGGCATTGACCAAAAAGGGGCGTTGCTTCTAGAGGAGAATGGTGAAGTGGTGGCGTTGCATGGAGGAGAAATTAGTGTCCGTCGTGGCTAGGGTTCTGGTCGTTGATGCTGGCAATACAAGCATTAAATTTACCGCATTTGAAGATGAGCAAATTTTATGGGTTCAGCGTGATGACAGTTGTCCTGTAGATACCGGGTTTATTCCTGATCGGATTTATTTTGCCAGTGTTCGATCTAAAGAGCAGAGTGCATTATTACACGCTGATATCCAGGCAGAATTTCCAGACAGTGTCTGGTTTACATTAACCAGTCAGCGTGAGGCTTGCGGGGTTATTAATGCTTACGTTGAACCAAAGCGATTAGGTGTTGATCGTTGGCTCGGTGTTATCGCTGCCCATCATAGTGTTAAGGGTGATGTGGTGGTGGTGGATGCAGGAACCGCGATTAAGGTTGATGTGGTTGGGGGAGATGGTGTGCATCTGGGTGGTTACATAACACCTGGGTTGGGCATGATGGAAAATGCTTTGCTCTCAAACACGGCAAGGATTCGGTATGACGCTTGTGAGGTCGTAGCTGGAAAAGGGTTACCGGACACGACGGCAAGAGCGGTAACGGAAGGCTGCCACGAAATGGTGTTGGGTTTTTTAGAGCGAATTTATCGCTGTCACCCTGATTTTAAGTGGGTTGTGACAGGAGGTGATTCGCAAGTGTTGTTGAGTTTATTGGGCATTTCAATGGAATATCAGCCTAACCTAGTGGCTTTGGGTGCAAAGCTGGTGGGCGATGAGCAAGTAAGAGGTAATAGATGAAGTGGCTGTTTCTGTTTGTGGTGTTGCTTAATGCCGCGTTTTTGAGTTGGCATAGTTTTGTTCAGGATAAACCTGAGAAGGCCAAAGAATCGATATATGGTCCACCTGTCAGTGAAAAAATACACTTATTGACAGAATCTCCGGCAGTTACAGAGCAGGACTATAATACAGGGATGATGTCCAGTGAGAGTATTGAGGATGCGCTGAGTAAGGTGATTGATGAGGCGACAGGGGATCAGCCTGAGCTATTTTGCCCGCGCTTAGAAACAGAGCGCCAGGAAGATATAAAACAAATTTCCCAGGTGTTAAAGGACTTTGGTTGGTCTTATCAGGAGCGTGAAGTTACGGGTAAAAGAGCTAAGTTCTGGTTGTATATTGCGGCACCTGAAACGCCTGCAATAGCGGAGCGAATAGTTAAAGAGCTGGCGTCTAAGTCCATTGACAGTTTTGTTATTAACCGAGCTGAAATGAAAAATCGAATTTCACTGGGTTTGTATTCTTCAAAAGAACGCGCCGAGCAGGCGAAACTGCGTATCCAAAATCTGTCTGGTTATCGTGTTGATGTGTATGAACATATGCGAAATGTACCGCTTCGCCAGGTCGATATAGAGGAGCCCATTGACGAAAAAGACTGGGAGCAGTTCGTCTCTCGCTTCGACCTCACCAAGATGATGATAAAATTAGAAAAAAATCCCTGCTAGTGCTTGCAATTAGGAGCTCGATAAATATAATGGCTCCCACCTTTTGGGGTGTTGCGTTGTGGTGCTGAGTACGTGGAGGGGTTCCCGAGTGGCCAAAGGGAGCAGATTGTAAATCTGCCACGAAAGTTTCGGTGGTTCGAATCCACCTCCCTCCACCAATTGCGGGTATGGTATAGTGGTTATTACCTCAGCCTTCCAAGCTGAAGAGGTGGGTTCGATTCCCACTACCCGCTCCAAGTTGCTCATGTAGCTCAGTTGGTAGAGCACACCCTTGGTAAGGGTGAGGTCGGCAGTTCAAATCTGCTCATGAGCTCCAGCTTATCAAAACAAAAGATAGGTGGTTTAACCGCCTTTTTTATTGTCTGTTTTTTGGGCAGGTACCCTTGCTAGCTTTCGCTTTTTTAGGTATCATCCTCCGCCCATACGAATGTAGGCCAATAGTTCAATTGGTAGAGCACCGGTTTCCAAAACCGGCTGTTGGGGGTTCGAGTCCCTCTTGGCCTGCCATCTTTCGTATCCTATTTTTAAGTTAGGGATCACCTGAAGTATGAGTTCTAATGCTGAAGCTCAAGCATCTCGTGGAGATGTGTTTAAGTGGGCAATTGTTGTTCTGCTAGTTGCGGTAGGCGTAATTGGTAATAACTACTATTCTGCTGAGTCACTATTGTATCGCTTAATTGCTATCTTGGTGTTGGCTGGTGTTGCTGGTTTTATTGCGTTGCAAACTGTGAAGGGTAAGTCTTTTTTTACTTTGGCAAAAGAAGCTAAAACCGAAATTCGCAGAGTTGTATGGCCGACCAGGCAAGAAACCACGCAAACAACGTTGATAGTGTTAGCGGTTGTTGTTTTTATGTCTCTCGTACTGTGGGGAGTGGATTCGTTCCTTGGTTGGGTCGTTTCCTCGGTAATTAGTTAGGAGTTGCTCGTGACCAAACGATGGTATGTAGTACAGGCGTACTCAGGGTACGAAAAGCACGTAATGCGTTCGCTTACTGAGCGAGTGCAGGTTATGGGGCAGGAAGAAAATTTTGGTGACATCTTGGTTCCAACCGAAGAAGTGGTTGAAATCCGAGATGGCAAAAAACGCAAGAGCGAAAGAAAATTCTATCCAGGTTATGTGTTGGTTCAAATGGAGATGAATGACGCTTCTTGGCATTTGGTTAAGGCTACCTCTCGCGTATTGGGATTTATTGGCGGTACAAAAGATAAGCCATCGCCAATTACAACTCGCGAAGCGGATGCCATTTTGCAGCGTGTTAGTGATGGTGTTGACAAACCTCGTCCTAAGACATTGTTTGAAGTGGGTGAGGTTGTTCGCGTTAGCGAAGGTCCATTCGCTGATTTCAATGGTGTTGTTGAAGAAGTTGATTACGATAAGAGCCGAATCAAGGTGGCAGTGCTTATTTTTGGGCGCTCTACGCCAGTTGAATTGGAGTTTAGTCAGGTCGAAAAGGCCTGATTTTGTTGAACGGGTAGCCTTAGGGCTGTGACCCATTTGGAGTTGAAAGATGGCTAAGAAAGTCCAAGCTTATATCAAGCTACAAGTTAAAGCGGGTCAAGCGAACCCAAGTCCACCAGTTGGTCCAGCACTTGGTCAACATGGTGTGAACATCATGGAATTCTGTAAAGCGTTTAATGCCAAAACACAAGGTGTTGAGCCAGGTCTTCCTACGCCGGTTATTATCACTGTATACAGTGACCGTAGTTTCACTTTCGAAACTAAGTCTACACCTGCTTCTGTTCTTCTTAAGAAAGCAGCGGGTCTGAAAAGTGGCTCTCCACGTCCAAACACTCAGAAAGTTGGTACGGTTACTCGTGCGCAGCTAGAAGAGATCGTTGTTGCTAAGCAGGCTGATTTGACTGCTTCAGATATGGATGCGGCAGTTCGTACTATCGCTGGTAGCGCACGCGCTATGGGTCTAGACGTAGAAGGTGTTATCTAATGGCTAAATTAACAAAACGCGCTCGCTTGATCGCAGAAAAAGTAGAAGCAACAAAGTTGTACTCTGTTGAAGAGGCTGTTGCTCTTTTGTCTGAGCTTTCTACTGTTAAGTTCAAAGAGTCTATCGATGTATCTGTTAATCTAGGCGTTGACCCTCGTAAGTCTGATCAGGCTGTACGTGGTTCTACCGTTTTGCCTAATGGTGCTGGTAAAGACGTTCGCGTTGCTGTGTTTGCACAAGGTGCAAATGCTGAAGCTGCGAAAGAGGCCGGTGCAGATGTCGTTGGTTTTGAAGATTTGGCTGAGCAAGTTAAAGCTGGCAATCTAGATTTTGACGTCGTTATTGCATCTCCAGATGCGATGCGTATCGTTGGTCAACTTGGTCAGATCTTAGGCCCACGTGGTCTAATGCCTAACCCTAAAGTTGGCACAGTAACACCTGATGTTGCGACTGCAGTGAAAAATGCAAAAGCAGGTCAAGCTCGTTACCGTACAGATAAAAATGGTATCATTCATGCGGCGGTTGGTTCTATTGAATTCGCTGCGGATGCTATCAAAGGAAACCTTGAAGCGCTTTTGGCTGACTTGCGTCGCGCTAAGCCGGCTTCTTCTAAAGGTATCTACATGAAAAAAGTGACTATGTCCTCTACAATGGGTCCTGGTCTACAAATTGATTTAGGTACACTTAGTTCTACTAAGTAAGTATTTAAATCATGCGCTTTGGGGTCTGTCTTCATTAGTTTGTTGAACAGGCCGTCAAAGACCGCAGGAGCCTCTTGAAGGTTTAATGAAACGTTGAAAAATGTTTGTCCTGCGCAGATGGTGTGGCCCGATTCAGATTTACTGGATCTAACTCACCAGCAAGTACTTCGAGCAATCGAAGAGTTGGTAAAAAATAGGGGAATTTATTCCCTGCTAATCCAGGAGAAAACCAGTGGCATTAGGTCTAGAAGACAAAAAAGCCATTGTCGCCGAAGTTAGCGAAGCTGCTAAAACTGCATTGTCTGCGGTAGTTGCTGATTCTCGCGGTGTTACCGTGAGTAATATGACAGCACTACGCAAAGAAGCGCGTGAAGCGGGTGTTTATGTACGTGTAGTACGTAACACTTTGGCTCGCCGTGCAGTTGAAGGCACTGACTTCGAATGTCTAACTGAGAGCTTTGTTGGTCCTACGTTGATCGCTTTCTCTAACGAGCACCCAGGTGCGGCAGCTCGTTTATTGAAAACGTTCGCGAAAGCGAACAGCAAGTTTGAAGTGAAGGCGTTGGCGTTCAACGGTGAGTTGATCCCAGCTGGCGACATTGATCGTTTGGCAACACTGCCTACATACGACGAAGCTATTGCGAAACTGATGAGTGTTATGCAGGGCGCAACAAGCAAGTTTGTACGTACTCTTGCAGCAGTTCGCGATCAAAAAGAGCAAGAAGCGGCGTAATTCAATTTACCCACTACTTTTTGAAACAAAATTTTATCGCCTTCGGGTGATTTGAAAGAATGCTAGGAATCTGAGTCATGGCTCTAACTAAAGAAGATATCATCAATGCAGTAGCAGAAATGTCTGTAATGGACGTTGTTGAACTAATTTCAGCAATGGAAGAGAAATTCGGTGTAACTGCAGCTGTTGCTGCTGCCGGTCCTGCTGCTGACGCTGGCCCTGCTGCTGAAGAACAAACTGAATTTGACGTTATTCTTACTGCCGCTGGCGATAAGAAAGTTAACGCAATCAAAGCTGTTCGTGCAGCGACTGGTCTTGGCTTAAAAGAAGCTAAAGCTATCGTTGACGGCGCTCCAATGGCTGTTAAAGAAGGCGTTTCTAAAGAAGATGCTGCCGCTCTTAAAGCAGCTCTTGAAGAAGCTGGTGCATCTGTCGAAGTCAAGTAATGATACTTGCATTTCCAGATTTCGACCAATAGTCGAAATGGCTGGTGACTTTTTGTCACCGGCCTTTTTGGGTTTCTAAAACTCAAATAAAACTTAAAAGAATTTTCAAGTGGGAGATAATGCTCCCATAAATGGTAAGGCCTGATTTGGGCCTTTTGCGTCAATGTGCACAAGCTGGGGAATGCTGATGGCTTACTCATACACTGAGAAAAAACGTATCCGTAAGGATTTCGGTAAACTGCCGCCCGTTTTGGATGTGCCATACTTGCTGGCAATTCAGCTTGAATCCTACCGTAATTTTCTGCAAGAAGGCAAAAGTCTTGCGGAGCGTGGGGAATTAGGTCTGCATGGGGCTTTTAAATCTGTCTTTCCAATGGTTAGCTTTTCTGGTAGCGCGGCGCTTGAATACGTCGATTATCGTTTAGGTAAACCAGTATTTGATGTTAAAGAGTGTCAGTTGCGCGGTGTTACTTATGCGGCTCCTCTTCGCGTTAAAGTTCGACTCATCATTTATGATAAAGAGTCCTCTAACAAAGCGATTAAAGACATTCGCGAGCAAGAAGTCTACATGGGTGAAATACCGCTCATGACAGATAATGGTACCTTTGTAATTAATGGGACTGAGCGTGTTATCGTTTCTCAATTACACCGCTCTCCTGGTGTGTTTTTTGATCACGATCGTGGTAAGACTCACTCTTCAGGTAAATTACTACATTCTGCTCGTATTATTCCTTACCGTGGTTCTTGGTTGGATTTCGAGTTTGATCCAAAAGATTGCGTATTTGTTCGTATTGACCGTCGTCGTAAGTTGCCGGCAACTATTTTGTTGCGCGCTTTGGGCTACGGAACGGAACAAATACTTGATGCATTCTTTGAGTCTACCCGTTTCTACTTGAAGCGTGATGGCTTTGAGATGGATCTGGTTGCGAATCGTCTGCGTGGTGAAACAGCATTATTTAATATTGCTGATGCGAATGGTGAACTGATCGTAGAAGAAGGTCGTCGCATAACTGCTAAGCACATTCGTGTGATGGAAAAAGCAGGTCTTGAGCGTTTGTCTGTACCGCTTGAATATATGCTTGGCAAAGTAACGGCTAAAAATCTAGTTCATCCTGCGACAGGTGAGTTGATTGCAGAAGCAAATACTGAGCTATCTGTTGATTTGCTAGAGGCTTTGGTTGCTTCTGGGATCACAGAAGTGGATACGCTTTACACGAACGATTTGGACAACGGTCCATTTATTTCTGACACGCTGCGTATTGACCCAACGAGTAATCAGTTGGAAGCGTTGGTAGAAATTTATCGCATGATGCGTCCTGGCGAGCCGCCAACCAAAGAATCGGCTGAAGGTCTGTTCCAAGGTCTGTTTTTCACGGAAGATCGTTATGATCTATCGGGCGTTGGTCGAATGAAATTCAACCGCCGCTTAGGTCGTGATGAAGATACTGGCCCAGGCATTTTGAATAATGATGACATCGTTGCTGTGCTAAGAACCTTGCTGGATATCCGCAATGGTAATGGCATGGTTGATGATATCGATCACTTGGGTAACCGTCGAGTTCGTTCTGTTGGCGAAATGGCCGAGAACCAATTCCGAGTTGGCCTTGTGCGTGTCGAGCGTGCAGTGAAAGAGCGTCTGTCTATGGCAGAGGCCGATGGCCTTATGCCTCAGGACCTTTTGAATGCGAAGCCTGTTGCTGCTGCCATTAAAGAGTTCTTTGGTTCTAGCCAATTATCTCAGTTTATGGACCAAAACAACCCGCTTTCTGAAGTGACGCACAAACGTCGTGTTTCAGCATTAGGGCCTGGCGGTTTAACGCGTGAGCGTGCTGGTTTTGAAGTTCGTGACGTACATGCCACTCATTATGGCCGTGTTTGTCCAATCGAAACGCCGGAAGGTCCAAACATCGGTTTGATTAACTCGCTATCAACTTACGCGCGTACCAACAGCTACGGCTTCTTGGAAACGCCTTATCGTAAAATTGTTGATGGCAAGATGACAGATGATACCGTTTATATCTCTGCGATCGATGAAGCTAAATATGTTATTGCTCAAGCGTCAGCGAATGTTGATAGCGAAGGGCGTTTGGTTGATGAGTTGGTTCAGGTGCGTCATATGCACGAAACCACTTTGATTCCGAAAGAAAAAGTAAATCTAATGGACGTGTCTCCTCGTCAGGTTGTTTCAGTTGCGGCGTCTTTGATTCCGTTCCTTGAGCATGATGATGCTAACCGTGCCTTGATGGGATCGAACATGCAGCGTCAAGCTGTACCGACGCTTAAGGCAGATAAGCCTGTTGTTGGTACTGGCATGGAGAAAAACGTTGCTAAAGACTCTGGTGTTTGTATCGTCGCTTCTCGTGGCGGTGTAATTGAGTCTGTTGATGCTAGTCGTATCGTTGTACGTGTGAACTCTGAAGAGACTATCGCTGGTGAAGCGGGTGTGGATATCTACAACCTGACGAAATACGTGCGCTCTAACCAGAATACATGTATTAACCAGCGCACTTTGGTTATGAAAGGTGAGAAGGTTGCTTCTGGCGATATTATGGCTGATGGGCCTTCTGTTGATATGGGTGATTTGGCGCTTGGTCAAAACATGCGTATCGCTTTCATGCCTTGGAATGGTTACAACTTCGAAGACTCGATTCTCGTTTCTGAGCGTGTTGTCGAAGAAGATCGCTTCACTTCCATTCATATTCAAGAGCTGACATGTGTGGCTCGTGATACGAAGCTTGGGCCAGAAGAAATTACTTCTGATATCCCGAACGTCGGTGAAGGTGCGCTTTCTAAACTGGATCAATCCGGTATTGTTTACATCGGTGCTGAAGTAGAGCCAGGTGATATTCTAGTTGGTAAAGTAACACCTAAAGGTGAAACTCAGCTGACGCCTGAAGAGAAGCTTTTGCGAGCTATCTTTGGTGAGAAAGCGTCTGACGTGAAAGACACGTCTCAGCGCGTTAAGACAGGTACACGCGGTACAGTTATCGATGTGCAGGTCTTTACTCGTGATGGTATTGAAAAAGATGATCGCGCTAAGTTTATTGAAAAATCGCAACTTGATCAGGTTCGTAAGGATTTGAACGAAGAGTTTCGTATTGTTGAAAAAGCGACGTTCGAACGTTTGGCTGAAACACTCGTTGGTCAGCAAGCGGAAGGCGGTCCTGGTTTAGCTCGAAACGCGATTATTACGGAAGAATACTTATCTAATTTAGATCACCCAGAGTGGTTTAAGATTCGTGTTGCTAATGAAGAAGCGAGTGATCAGCTTGAAAAAGCACAAATCGCTTTGATTGAGCGTCGTAAAGAGCTTGATGCTAAATTCGAAGATAAAAAACGTAAAGTTCAAACTGGTGATGACTTGGCACCTGGCGTTCTTAAGATCGTTAAAGTGTATGTTGCTATTAAACGTCGTATTCAGCCTGGTGACAAAATGGCTGGTCGTCATGGTAACAAAGGTGTCATCTCTAAGATCATGCCAGTGGAAGACATGCCTTACGATGAAAACGGTGATCCAGTTGATATCGTATTGAACCCGTTGGGTGTTCCATCGCGTATGAACGTTGGTCAAGTTTTGGAAACTCACTTAGGTGCGGCGTCTAAAGGCTTGGGTCGTAAGATCAACGAAATGCTTATTGTAGAGCGCGAGAAAGCAGAAGCTGTTGCAGAACTGCGAAGCTTCCTTGATGAAATTTACAATGGTTACGAAGGCGATTTGCGTTGTGCACGTACGGAAGATTTAGACAGCTTTACAGACGAAGAAATTTTAACCTTGGCGTCAAACCTAACGGGTGGCGTGCCAATGGCGTCTGGTGCCTTTGATGGTGCAAAAGAGTCTGAAATCAAACGGATGTTGCGCTTAGCTGGAATCAACGAAAGCGGTCAAGTTAAATTGTTTAACGGCCGTACTGGTGATGCTTTTGAGCGACCTGTAACCGTCGGTTACATGTACATGTTGAAGTTGAACCACTTGGTTGACGACAAAATGCACGCACGTTCTACGGGTTCTTACAGCTTGGTTACTCAACAGCCGTTGGGTGGTAAAGCTCAGTTTGGTGGGCAGCGTTTCGGTGAGATGGAAGTATGGGCGCTAGAAGCATACGGTGCCGCTTACACTCTTCAAGAAATGTTGACTGTGAAATCTGATGATGTGAATGGCCGTACGAAGATGTATAAAAACATCGTCGATGGTGATCACAGAATGGAACCTGGAATGCCTGAGTCCTTCAACGTATTGGTGAAAGAGATTCGTTCTCTTGGTATCGATATCGAGCTGGAAACCGAATAAGCACGAATCACATTTGACCTGCTGGGGAGCAAGACTCCCCGGCCTTACGAGTGGGGCGAATACACATGAAAGACTTATTAGGTCTTCTAAAATCACAAGGACAATCTGACGAGTTTGATACGATCCGTATCGGCTTGGCGTCACCAGATATGATTCGTTCATGGTCTTACGGTGAAGTTAAAAAACCGGAAACCATTAACTATCGTACGTTCAAACCAGAACGTGACGGTTTGTTTTGTGCCAAAATCTTTGGTCCTATCAAGGACTATGAGTGCTTGTGTGGTAAATATAAGCGTTTAAAACACCGCGGTGTTATTTGTGAGAAATGTGGCGTTGAAGTGGCTCTGTCTAAAGTGCGTCGTGAACGCATGGGTCATATTGAGCTTGCATCACCGGTTGCTCACATTTGGTTTTTGAAATCTCTTCCGTCACGTATTGGTCTTATCATGGATATGACGTTGCGTGATATTGAGCGTGTTTTGTACTTTGAGTCTTTCATCGTGATTGACCCAGGTATGACGACGCTTGATAAAGGGCAGTTGATGAATGACGAGCAATACTTTGAAGCGCTAGAAGAGTTCGGTGACGAATTCGATGCCCGCATGGGTGCTGAAGCGGTTCAAATGTTACTTCGTGATTTAGACATGCCTGTAGAAATCAACAGCATGCGTGAAGAGCTGAACAGTACAAATTCCGAAACTCGTATTAAGAAGCTGTCTAAGCGTCTTAAGTTAATTGAGGCATTTTTTCATTCAGGCAACAGCCCTGAGTGGATGGTGTTAGATGTGTTGCCAGTGCTTCCGCCAGATCTTCGTCCGTTGGTGCCTCTTGAAGGTGGCCGTTTCGCGACGTCTGATTTGAACGACCTTTACCGTCGAGTGATTAACCGTAACAACCGTCTAAAGCGACTATTAGAGCTGTCTGCTCCAGATATCATCGTACGTAACGAAAAACGTATGTTGCAAGAATCTGTTGATGCCTTGCTTGATAATGGTCGTCGTGGTCGTGCAATTACCGGTTCTAATAAGCGTCCTTTGAAATCTTTGGCTGATATGATCAAAGGTAAGCAAGGTCGTTTCCGTCAGAACTTGCTAGGTAAGCGTGTTGATTACTCTGGTCGTTCGGTAATAACAGTAGGCCCGTCACTGCGTTTGCATCAGTGTGGTTTACCTAAGAAAATGGCACTTGAGCTATTCAAGCCATTCATTTTTTCTAAGCTTGAACTTCGTGGCATGGCGACGACAATCAAAGCAGCGAAGAAAATGGTTGAGCGTGAAACGCCTGAAGTGTGGGATATCCTTGAAGAGGTTATTCGCGAACATCCAGTGATGTTGAACCGTGCGCCAACACTTCACCGTTTGGGTATCCAAGCGTTTGAGCCTATGTTGATCGAAGGTAAAGCGATTCAGTTGCACCCACTTGTGTGTGCGGCTTACAACGCCGATTTCGATGGTGACCAAATGGCGGTCCACGTTCCGTTGACAATTGAAGCTCAGCTTGAAGCCCGAGCTTTGATGATGTCTACGAACAACATTCTATCGCCTGCAAACGGCGAGCCTATCATTGTGCCTTCTCAGGACGTTGTATTGGGTCTGTATTACATGACTCGTGAGAAAATCAATGCTAAAGGTGAAGGCATGGCGTTTGCTGACATCAAAGAAGTGCATCGTGCGTTTGGTGCGAAGCAAGTTGAATTGCACGCTAAAGTAAAGGTGCGTATCAGCCAAGTTGATACGACTCTTGATGGTGATAAGGTGCCTTCTACTTTCATCGCAGACACCACAGTCGGCCGTGCGCTTTTATTTGATATCGTACCAGATGGCCTCCCTTTCTCTGTTGTTAACCAAAGCATGAAGAAAAAGGCGATCTCTAACCTGATCAATGAGTGTTATCGTAAAGTTGGCTTGAAAGAGAGTTGTATTTTTGCTGATCAGTTGATGTATATGGGCTTTGCTTATGCAACCTATTCAGGCTGTTCTGTTGGTGTGGATGACTTTGTTATTCCGCCAGAAAAAGCGGCAATCATTGCTAAAGCAGAAGCGGAAGTAAAAGAAATCGAATACCAATACGCGGATGGTCTTGTAACGCAAGGCGAGAAGTACAACAAGGTAATCGATTTATGGTCTCGTACTAACGAAACCGTTACTGAAGCAATGATGAAAAACTTAGCAAAAGAAACGACAGTCAATAAAGCGGGTGAAACGGTAGATCAACAATCCTTTAACTCGGTTTATATGATGGCTGATTCTGGTGCCCGTGGTAGTGTGGCTCAGATGCGTCAGTTGGGTGGTATGCGTGGTTTGATGGCGAAACCGGATGGTTCGATCATCGAAACACCGATCACTGCGAACTTCCGTGAAGGTCTATCAGTACTTCAGTACTTTACCTCTACACACGGTGCTCGTAAGGGTCTTGCTGATACGGCATTGAAAACGGCTAACTCTGGTTATTTGACGCGTCGTCTTGTTGATGTTGCTCAGGATTTGGTTATCACTGAAGTAGATTGTGGTTCCACCAACGGTATTACCGTAGCGGCTATGATTGAAGGTGGTGATGTTGTTGTTCCTTTGGGTCATCGTGTATTGGGTCGTGTTATTGCCCAAGATGTGATTGATGCAAAAGGCAACGAAATTCTTCCTGCTGGCGTTTTGATTGATGAGCATAACGTTCGTACGATCGAAGCGGCGGGTATTGATGAAATGCTCATTCGCTCTGTAATCACATGCAATACACGTCATGGTGTATGTGCTAAGTGTTACGGTCGTGATTTGGCTCGTGGTCATCAAGTGAATATTGGTGAAGCAATTGGTGTTGTGGCAGCACAATCCATTGGCGAGCCAGGTACTCAGTTGACAATGCGTACTTTCCACATCGGTGGTGCGGCATCTCGAGCGTCTGCAGTAGATAGTGTTCAAGTTAAGAGCGCTGGTACCGTTCGTTTTAATAAAATGAAGAGTATCGAGCGTCATACTGGCCATTTGGTTGTTGCATCTCGTTCTTCTGAGTTGGCAATTGCTGATGAAGCGGGTCGTGAGAAAGAGCGTTATAAGCTTCCTTATGGTGCGGTGTTAAGTGTGCGTGAAGGTGATAAAGTAACTGCGGGTCAAATCGTAGCAAACTGGGATCCACATACACACCCAATCGTTTCTGAGATGGAAGGTCGTCTTGAATTTAGTGGTATGGAAGAAAACGTGACGATTCGTCGCCAATCTGACGAAATGACCGGCCTGACAACCATTGAAATCTTGGAAGTGCGTGATCGTCCATCAGCGGGTAAAGATCTACGCCCAATGATTGCGGTTGTTGATGCAGAGGGTAATCCTGTATTAATTCCGGGTACAGACTCTCCTGTACAATACATGTTGCCTGAAAAAGCTCTATTGAGTTTGGATCACGGTGCAACAGTGAAGTCTGGTGAGGTTCTTGCTCGTATTCCTCAAGAATCGATTGGTAACAAAGATATTACCGGTGGTCTGCCACGAGTGGCTGACCTATTTGAAGCGCGCCGTCCGAAAGATCCTGCAGTTATGGCAGAAACAACGGGTGTAGTGAGCTTTGGTAAAGAGACAAAAGGTAAGATCCGTTTGGTTATCACGCCACAAGATGGTAGTGATCCAATTGAGACATTGATTCCTAAATGGCGTCAAATCAACATCTTTGATGGTGAAGAAGTGGCAAAAGGTGAAGTAATCGCCGATGGTCCTTTGAGCCCTCATGATATCTTGCGTCTTCAGGGAGTAGAGGCTTTAGCCGACTATATTACCAATGAAGTGCAAGAAGTCTATCGCTTGCAAGGCGTTGTGATTAACGATAAGCACATTGAAGTTATCGTTAACCAGATGTTACGTAAAGTAGATGTTGGTGAGTCTGGTGATACAGATCTTATCCAAGGTGATCAGGTTGAATTTACTAAGTTGTTGGATGCGAATGAAAAAGCAGAAAACGAAGGTAAATTCCCTGCGAAGTACGAACGTGTGCTTCTAGGTATCACGAAAGCTTCTTTGGCGACTGAGTCCTTTATATCAGCGGCGTCATTCCAAGAGACAACTCGAGTCTTAACGGAAGGTGCGGTAACTGGTAAAAAAGATCACTTACGTGGCTTGAAAGAAAACGTTGTTGTAGGTCGCTTGATACCAGCTGGTACAGGTTTGGCTTACCACAATGAGCGCAAGCGTAAAAAAGAGCTTGCGCAAGCAGCGAAGGAAGGAAGTGCAACAATTAGTGCCTCTGATGTAGAAGAAGCGCTAAGTGCAGCACTGAAAGACTAGTTATTTGCTGCTAAATCGCAAGGGAGGTGGTTTTTTAGTCGCCTCCCTATTGACTGTTTTATAGGCGCAAATTAAACTTGCGCCTCCTTAATTTTGGCGATTTCCGTCATAAGAATTGGAATTGTGGAGCTTGTCTAATGGCAACCGTTAACCAGTTGGTTCGTAAACCACGTAAACGTAAAGTGGCAAAGAGTGACGTTCCTGCGTTACAAGCTTGTCCGCAACGCCGCGGTGTCTGCACTCGCGTATATACTACTACACCTAAAAAGCCTAACTCGGCTTTGCGTAAAGTATGTCGTGTTCGCTTGACTAACGGCTTCGAAGTTACTTCATACATCGGTGGTGAAGGTCACAACCTACAAGAACACAGCGTAGTGCTGATTCGTGGCGGTCGTGTAAAAGATCTACCGGGTGTTCGTTATCACACAGTTCGTGGTAGCTTGGATACTTCAGGCGTACAAAATCGTAAGCAAGGCCGTTCTAAATACGGTACTAAACGCCCTAAGTAAGCTAACGCTACTTAATTCATCGTTTAGAAATAATTTTTTAATACAGTAAGGCCGAGCAATAATTGCATTGTCTCGGGCGAACCTGAAGAGGATATAGCTATGCCTAGAAGACGCGTCGTCGCTAAGCGTGAAATCCTTCCGGATCCTAAACACGGAAGCCAACTTCTCGCTAAATTTATCAACCATGTAATGGTTAGTGGTAAGAAATCTGTTGCAGAGAGCATTGTTTATAATGCGCTAAATACTGTTGCAGCGCGTGCAAAAACAGATGAGCCAATGGCTATCTTTGAAAAAGCGCTAGAGTCTATCCAGCCAATGGTCGAGGTTAAATCTCGCCGTGTTGGTGGTGCGACTTATCAGGTTCCTGTTGAAGTACGCCCAGTTCGTCGCGCAGCATTGTCTATGCGTTGGTTGGTTGATGCTTCTCGTAAGCGTGGTGAAAAATCCATGGCTCTACGTCTTGCAGGCGAGATTCTAGACGCTGCTGAAAATAAAGGTTCTGCTGTGAAGAAACGTGAAGACGTTCATCGCATGGCAGAAGCGAACAAAGCATTCTCTCACTACCGTTTCTAAATATACGGAGAAGGATACACAGTGGCACGTAAAACACCTATCAACCGCTACCGTAATATCGGTATTTGTGCGCATGTTGATGCAGGTAAAACGACGACGACTGAACGCGTTCTTTTTTATACAGGTTTGTCTCATAAAATTGGTGAAGTGCATGATGGCGCGGCAACAATGGATTGGATGGAGCAAGAACAAGAGCGTGGTATTACGATAACTTCAGCGGCAACAACTTGCTTCTGGAGTGGGATGAATAAACAGTTTGAGCAGCACCGTATCAATATTATCGATACGCCTGGGCACGTAGATTTTACTATTGAAGTAGAGCGATCTTTGCGTGTTCTGGATGGTGCTGTTGTTGTGCTTTGTGGTTCTTCGGGTGTACAGCCTCAAACTGAGACGGTTTGGCGTCAAGCGAATAAATATGAAGTTCCTCGTATGGTGTTCATTAATAAAATGGATCGTACAGGGGCTGATTTTTTCTCGGTTGTTCGACAGTTAAAGACTCGTCTTGGTGCAAACGCTGTTCCAATCCAGATTAATATCGGTACTGAAGAAGATTTCAGGGGCGTGGTTGATCTGGTTTTGATGAAAGCTGTGATGTGGAGTGAAGAGGATCAGGGGATGACTTTCTCTTTGGAAGACATTCCTGCTGATTTGCTTGATGATGCATTAGAGTGGCGTGAGCAAATGGTTGAGGCTGCAGCGGAAGCGAATGATGAGTTGATGGATAAGTACCTTGAAGAAGGGGAGCTGTCTGTCGATGATATTAGAAGCGGTTTGCGAGCTCGTACATTGGCTAATGAAATTGTCTTGGTGATGTGCGGTTCAGCCTTTAAAAATAAAGGCGTGCAAGCGGTTTTGGATGCTGTTATTGAATATTTACCTTCTCCGCTTGAAGTTAAGGCGATAGAAGGTACGCTTGAAGATGGTGAAACGGTTGTTAATCGTGTTGCTAGTGATGAGGCTCCGTTCTCAGCACTGGCTTTCAAGATAGCAACAGATCCATTTGTAGGTACATTGACATTTATTCGTGTGTATTCTGGGATGTTACGTTCTGGTGATGCGGTTTATAATTCTGTTAAGCAGAAGCGTGAACGCATTGGTCGAATGGTTCAGATGCACGCTAATAATCGCGAAGAGATCAAAGAGGTTTTTGCGGGAGATATTGCCGCTGCTGTAGGTATGAAGTATGTAACTACGGGTGATACGCTTTGTGATATGAATGATGTTGTTGTGCTGGAGCGTATGGAATTTCCAGAGCCTGTTATATCTGTTGCCGTTGAGCCTAGATCTCAGGCGGATCAGGATAAAATGGGTGTTGCGCTGGGTAAGTTGGCGCAAGAAGATCCTTCGTTTCGTGTGGAAACACATGAAGAGACGGGTCAAACAATTATTTCCGGTATGGGTGAGCTACACCTTGATATACTTGTTGATCGTATGCGTCGCGAGTTTAAGGTGGAGGCAAACATTGGTAAACCTCAGGTTTCCTATCGGGAGAAAATTCGCAAAGAGGTGGTGGTTAATCACAAATTTGTGCGTCAATCCGGTGGTCGTGGTCAATACGGTCACGTCGTAATGAAGTTGATCCCAACTGATAAAGATGGGCTTGAGTTTGTTAACGAGATTGTTGGTGGTGCTATTCCTAAAGAATACATCCCTGCAATAGAGAAGGGTGTTTCGGAGCAAATGAAGAACGGCGTTATTGCTGGGTATCCTTTGTTGGGTATCAAAGTTGTGTTGTTCGATGGTTCATTCCATGATGTTGACTCTAATGAAATGGCCTTTAAAATTGCAGCTTCTCAGGGGCTAAGAAAGGGGGCGGCTGATGCTGATCCCTGTGTTCTTGAACCTGTAATGAAAGTGGAAGTTGTAACTCCTGAAGAGTACATGGGTGATGTGATGGGAGACCTGAATCGTCGTCGAGGTATTGTTCAGGGGATGGACGATTCCCCGTCAGGGAAGATTATTCGAGCTGAAGTTCCTCTTGGGGAGATGTTTGGATATGCAACTGACGTGCGCAGCTTGTCGCAAGGGCGTGCAAGTTATGCAATGGAGTTTGAGAAATACGCTGAAGCACCGGCTAGTGTGGCAGACGCGATCATCAAAAATGAAGATTAATCATCATACTTACTAATTCTTAAGGTGTATGTATCATGGCAAAGAGTAAATTTGAACGTAATAAACCACATGTTAACGTTGGTACAATTGGCCACGTTGACCATGGTAAAACAACCCTAACAGCTGCGCTAACTCGTGTTTGTGCAGAAGTTTATGGCGGTACAGCTGTTGCTTTTGACGGTATCGATAATGCTCCAGAAGAGCGCGAGCGTGGTATCACAATCTCGACTTCTCACGTTGAGTATGATTCACCAGTTCGTCACTATGCGCACGTAGATTGTCCTGGACACGCCGATTATGTTAAAAACATGATCACTGGTGCTGCTCAAATGGACGGTGCGATTCTAGTATGTGGCGCGACTGACGGCCCTATGCCTCAGACTCGTGAGCACATCCTTCTTTCTCGTCAGGTAGGTGTACCTTACATCGTTGTTTTCTTAAACAAAGCTGATTTGTTGGCTGAAGACTGTGGTGGTGCGGATTCTGAAGAATACGCTGAAATGCTAGAGTTGGTTGAGATGGAATTGCGTGACCTTCTATCTGAATACGACTTCCCAGGTGATGATACTCCAATTATTCCTGGTTCTGCTTTGATGGCATTGAATGGTCAAGACGAAAACGGCATGGGTACGACGGCAGTAACGAAACTAGTTGAAACGCTAGATTCTTACATTCCTGAGCCAGAGCGTGCTATCGATGGTGCATTCTTGATGCCTATCGAAGATGTATTCTCTATTCAAGGTCGTGGTACGGTTGTTACTGGTCGTGTTGAGCGTGGCATCGTTAAAATCCAAGAAGAAGTTGAAATTGTTGGTATCGTTGATACTACTAAAACAACTTGTACTGGTGTTGAGATGTTCCGTAAACTTCTTGATGAAGGTCGTGCTGGCGAGAACTGTGGTATCTTGTTGCGCGGTACTAAGCGTGAAGATGTTCAGCGTGGTCAAGTATTGGCTAAGCCTGGTTCTATTACTCCTCACACAGAGTTTGAAGCAGAAGTTTATGTGTTGGGTAAAGATGAAGGTGGTCGTCATACACCATTCTTTAAAGGCTACCGTCCACAGTTTTACTTCCGTACAACTGACGTAACTGGTGCTTGTTCTCTTCCTGAAGGCGTAGAAATGGTTATGCCTGGTGATAACATTCAAATGACTGTTGCTCTAATTCACCCAATCGCAATGGACGAAGGTCTACGTTTTGCGATTCGTGAAGGTGGCCGTACAGTTGGTGCTGGTGTTGTAGCTAAAATCATTAAGTAATTAGATATTTATATCTTGTTGCTTTGATTTGAAAAAAGGCTGCCCGTGTTGGGTGGCCTTTTTATTTTGTGGTTTATTTTGTTTGTTCAGAAATTGGTTACTTGACAACCACTTTTTGAATAGCTAATATTCGCCGTCCTTAAAAAAGGATTGTGGCTTAATAAATGTACAGTTAAGTCATACAAAACATTGTATTTGGAGTTGGAAATGCAAAGCCAAAAAATTCGTATTCGTCTGAAAGCATTTGATCACCGTCTGATTGATGCTTCAACACAAGAAATTGTGGACACAGCGAAACGTACAGGTGCGCAAGTACGTGGACCGATTCCACTTCCTACTCGCAAGGAACGTTATACAGTATTGATTTCTCCACACGTGAACAAAGATGCGCGTGATCAGTATGAAATCCGTACACATAAGCGTGTTCTAGACATCGTTGAACCAACTGAAAAAACAGTTGATGCTTTAATGAAGTTAGATCTTGCGGCAGGCGTGGAAGTACAAATCTCTTTGGGTTAATAGCTCAAAGTTTGGGGTGCGACAACCGACTGGTTATCAGTCGGCTTATGCACATTAGTGGAATGATCTGGAATGATCAGCCGTAGCGGGTGATAGCCCCATACACAACTGGCAAATGAGGTAAAAAATGACTATTCAATTAGTCGGACGCAAAGCCGGAATGACACGTATCTTCACTGAAGATGGTGTATCCGTGCCAGTAACCGTCATCGAGGTTGAACCGAACCGCGTTACTCAGGTGAAAACAACAGACACTGACGGCTACCAAGCTGTTCAAGTAACTGTAGGTTCTCGCCGTTCGAGCCGCGTTAACAAAGCTGCTGCGGGTCATTATGCAAAAGCGAATGTTGAGGCAGGTCGTGGTTTGTGGGAGTTCCGCCTGGCAGGTGACGAAAAAGAAATCAATGTTGGTGATGAGCTAACAGTTGCTGATTTCGAATCTATCCAGATGGTTGATGTAACTGGTCAATCAAAGGGTAAAGGGTTTCAAGGTGCCATCAAGCGTCATAATTTTAGTATGCAAGACGCTACTCATGGTAACTCGTTGTCTCACCGTGCTCCTGGCTCTATCGGTCAATGTCAAACACCTGGTCGTGTTTGGAAAGGCAAGAAGATGGCTGGCCATATGGGCGCTGCACAAGTTACTACTCAATCACTAGAAGTGGTTCGTGTAGATACAGAACGTAACCTTATCCTAGTGAAAGGTGCCGTACCTGGTGCAGTGAATGGTGATGTTATTCTTCAATCAGCTGTTAAAGCTCGCTAAGAGGGGTAGACAATGAACTTGAATCTAACAGGCTCTGAAGGAACTGTTGAAGTTTCCGATTTAGCCTTTGCTCGTGAATACAACGAAGCGTTGGTTCACCAAGTAGTTACATCTTACTTGGCTGGCGCTCGTCAAGGCTCACGTGCTCAAAAAACTCGCTCTGAAGTAGCTGGCGGTGGACGCAAACCTTGGAATCAAAAAGGTTCTGGTCGCGCTCGTGCAGGTACTATCCGTAGCCCTTTATGGCGCTCTGGTGGTGTGACTTTTGCTGCAAAACCGCAAGATCACTCTCAGAAAGTGAACAAGAAGATGTACCGTGCAGCAATGCGCACTATCTGGTCTGAACTTGTACGTCAAGACCGTCTTGTTGTAGTTGAAGAGCTGACATTAGAAGCTCCGAAAACTAAGCTATTCATAGCAAAAATGGCAGAATTGAATATTGTAAACGCTTTGATTATTTCCAATGAATTGGATGATAATTTATTTTTGGCGGCTCGCAACATTCCTAACGTAGATGTGCGTGATGCAGCATCTATCGACCCTGTTAGCTTGATTGCTTACGACAAAGTGTTGGTGACAGTTGGTGCTCTGAAACAAGTTGAGGAGGCACTAGCATGATCGGCGAACGCATTTATAAAGTTCTGTTGGGTCCACATATTTCCGAAAAAGCAACGATCGTAGCCGAAGGCAATGGTCAGTATGTTTTTCGTGTAACTGGTGATGCAACGAAACCTGAAATCAAACAAGCTATCGAAGCGCTTTTTGAAGTCAAAGTTGAGTCTGTGCATACGTTGAACCATAAAGGTAAAACTAAGCGTACAGTTCGTGGTCTAGGTAAACGTAAAGACGTGAAAAAAGCGTATGTACGTTTGGCCGAAGGTCAAGACATTGATTTCATGGTCGCTGAATAAGGGGAGATAGGTCAATGGCTGTTGTAAAAAGTAAGCCAACGTCTGCAGGCCGTCGTCACGTTGTTAAGGTTACTAACAACGATTTGCACAAAGGCGCACCATATGCACCTTTGCTTGAAAAGAAAAGCAGATCGGGTGGACGTAACAATAACGGACGCATCACTACGCGTCACGTAGGTGGTGGTCATAAGCAGCATTATCGTATGGTTGATTTTCGTCGTAACAAAGACGGTATTCCTGCGGTAATTGAGCGTTTGGAGTATGATCCAAACCGTTCTGCAAATATTGCATTGATTAAATATGCTGATGGTGAGCGTCGTTACATTATCGCTTCCAAAGGTATGGTGGCTGGCGCTGTTGTTTTTAGTGGTGCAGATGCCCCTATCAAAGCAGGTAATACTTTGCCTCTGCAAAATATTCCTGTTGGTAGTACGGTGCACTGTATTGAGCTTAAGCCTGGTAAAGGTGCACAAGTTGCACGCTCTGCCGGTACTTCTGCTCAGCTGGTTGCTCGTGAAGGTCGCTACGTTACACTTCGCCTACGTTCAGGTGAAATGCGTAAAGTGTTGACTGAATGTCGCGCTACTTTGGGTGAAGTATCAAACTCTGAGCATAGCTTAAGAGTTCTTGGTAAAGCTGGTGCTACGCGTTGGCGTGGTGTTCGTCCTACCGTTCGCGGTTCGGCGATGAACCCAGTTGATCACCCACATGGTGGTGGTGAAGGTCGTAGCAAAGGTGGTCGTCACCCAGTTACACCATGGGGTGTACCTACTAAAGGGTACAAAACACGCAGCAACAAGCGTACTGATAAACTTATTGTACGTCGCCGTACTAAGTAATAAGAGGAAACGACTGTGCCACGTTCACTAAAAAAAGGTCCTTTTATCGACCTTCATTTGTTGAAAAAGGTAGAGGCTGCGGTAGAGAAAAAAGATCGTCGTCCAATTAAGACTTGGTCGCGCCGTTCTACTATCTTCCCTGATTTTGTAGGGTTGACTATCGCTGTCCATAATGGTCGCCAGCATGTCCCAGTTATTGTAACTGAAGACATGGTCGGTCATAAATTGGGTGAGTTCGCTCCGACCCGTACATATCGTGGTCATACTGCGGACAAGAAAGCCAAACGGTAATAAGGGGTATTAAATGAGTGAAGTAAAAGCTTCATTGAAGGGTGCTCGCCTCTCAGCGCAGAAGGCCCGTTTGGTTGTAGATCAAATCCGCGGTAAATCTGTTAGCGAAGCGCTGAACATTTTAACGTTCAGTCCTAAGAAGGCGGCAGTAATTGTCAAAAAAGTACTAGAGTCTGCTATAGCTAACGCTGAGCATAACGAAGGTGCTGATGTAGATGACTTGCGCGTTTCTACGGCTTACGTTGATGAGGCAATGACTCTGAAGCGTATTATGCCACGTGCCAAAGGCCGTGCTGACCGTATTTTAAAACGCGGTTGTCATATAACAGTTAAAGTCGCTGACTAATTAGGAGAAACCCAATGGGTCAGAAGGTTCATCCAACTGGTATACGCCTAGGGATAGTTAAAGATCATACTTCTACTTGGTATGCGAACAATCAAAACTACTCTAAGCTACTATTAAATGATCTTCAGGTTCGTGAGTACTTGGAGAAAAAATTGGTCCAGGCTTCTGTGTCTCGTATTGAGATTCAGCGTCCTGCTCAGACAGCTCGTATTACTATTCATACTGCCCGTCCGGGTATTGTGATTGGTAAGAAGGGCGAAGATGTTGAGAAACTGCGTAATGCTGTTTCTGAGATGATGGGCGTTCCTGTCCACATCAACATCGAAGAGATTCGTAAGCCTGAAATGGACGCGAAATTGGTTGCGGCTAATATCGCAAGCCAACTAGAGCGTCGCGTTATGTTCCGTCGTGCTATGAAGCGCGCCGTACAGAACGCCATGCGTGCAGGCGCGAAGGGTATCAAGGTTCAGGTAAGTGGTCGTTTAGGCGGTGCAGAGATTGCACGTGCTGAGTGGTACCGTGAAGGCCGTGTGCCTCTACATACACTACGTGCTGACATCGACTACGCCCCTTATGAAGCTCTTACAACTTACGGCATTATTGGCGTAAAAGTGTGGATCTTTAAAGGCGAAATCTTGGGCGGTATTGAACAAGTGCGAGCTGATAAAGGCGCACAAAAGAAGAAGTCTAAGTAGGGGGTAAGTCATGTTACAACCGAAACGTACTAAATTCCGCAAAATGCAGAAAGGTCGTAATCGCGGTCTTGCTCTTCGCGGAAATCAGGTTAGCTTTGGTGAATTCGGATTGAAGTCCACAGAGCGTGGGCGTCTTACTGCTCGTCAAATTGAAGCGGCGCGTCGTGCAATGACTCGTCACATCAAACGTGGTGGTAAAATCTGGATTCGTGTATTCCCTGATAAGCCGATTACTCAGAAACCTCTAGAGGTTCGTCAGGGTAAAGGTAAGGGTAATGTAGAATACTGGGTTGCACAGATTCAACCTGGCAAGATGCTTTATGAAGTTGAGGGCGTTTCAGAGCAACTAGCACGCGAAGCTTTCGCACTAGCTGCAGCTAAACTACCTTTGTCCACAACTTTCGTAACGCGTACGGTGATGTAGATGATAGCAAAAGAACTGCAAGAAAATTCTGTAGCAGAGCTACAGGCGACCTTAATTGAGCTTTTGCGTGAGCAATTTACATTGCGCATGCAGAAGGCCACTGGTCAGCTGACGCAAACTCATTTGCTTTTGCAAGTCCGCCGCAATATCGCACGCGTTAAAACCGTGCTAAATGATAAGGCAGGTAACTAAAATGGCAGAAACAAAAGCGCGTACAGCTACTGGTAAGGTAGTCAGCGACAAAATGGATAAAACCATTACAGTACTAGTTGAACGTACAGAAAAACATCCTCTTTACGGTAAGTTTGTACGTCGTTCAACTAAATTACACGCTCACGATGAAAACAATGAGTGCCAGATTGGTGATACTGTTAAGGTCGTAGAAACACGTCCTTACTCTAAGTCTAAGACTTGGAACCTGGTTCAAGTTGTTGAGAAAACAGCGGCTTTATAAGCTGCTTTTTCCTTCGTGAGACTTGTTATCTAACTTGATTGGAGAGCAGAAATGATTCAAACAGAATCGATGCTTGATGTTGCAGATAACAGCGGCGCAAAGCGTGTTCAGTGTATTAAAGTACTGGGTGGCTCACATCGTCGTTATGCTGCTATCGGTGACATTATTAAAGTCACAGTGAAAGAAGCGATCCCTCGTGGTCGTGTTAAAAAAGGGCAGGTTCTTAACGCAGTTGTCGTTAGAACTAGGAAAGGTGTTCGTCGCTCTGATGGTTCCGTGATCCGTTTTGATGTAAACTCAGCGGTTTTATTGAATGCTTCAGGACAGCCACTTGGTACTCGTATCTTTGGCCCTGTAACACGTGAATTGCGTACAGAGCAGTTCATGAAAATAGTTTCTCTTGCACCTGAAGTGCTGTAAGAGGGAAAGGGGACATTTATGCGTAAGATCAAACGTAACGACGAAATTATTGTGATTGCTGGGAAAGACAAAGGCAAGCGCGGTAAAGTTGTTAAGGTAGTAGACGAAAGCCGAGTTCTAGTTTCTGGTATTAATACCGTTAAGAAACATGAAAAACCAAACCCTATGAAGGGTTCAACTGGCGGCATCGTTGAGCAAGAAGCACCTATTCAGGTTTCAAATGTAGCCATTTTTAATAGTGCTACTGGTAAAGCGGATCGCGTCGGCTTTAAGTTGAATGAAGATGGTACGAAAGTACGTATCTTTAAATCAAATAGTGAAGCGATCGACGCCTAAGAGCGAGAATTACAGCCATGGCGAGACTTAAGCAAGTATATAAAGATCAAGTTGTAGGAACTCTAATTGAAGAGTTTAGCTACAAAAATGTGATGGAAGTGCCTAAAATCACGAAAATCACATTAAATATGGGTGTTGGTGAAGCTATCGCAGACAAGAAACTTCTTGAGCATGCGGTAAACGATCTTGAAGCACTTAGCGGCCAAAAAGTTGTAGTGACTAAGGCTCGTAAATCTGTAGCAGGCTTTAAAATCCGTGACGGTTATCCGATCGGTTGTAAAGTGACGCTACGTGGTGAGCGTATGTGGGATTTCTTTGACCGTTTGGTTGATGTTGCTATTCCACGTATCCGTGACTTTCGTGGACTTAATCCAAAGTCTTTTGATGGTCGTGGTAACTACAGCATGGGTGTTAAAGAGCAGATCATCTTCCCAGAAATCGAGTATGATAAAGTGGACCGTGTACGTGGTATGGATATTACCATTACAACGACTGCTCGTACCGACGAAGAAGGTCGTGCTTTGCTAGCCGCCTTTAGTTTCCCTTTCAAGAAATAAGAGGTAGGAATCATGGCTAAGACATCAATGATTCAGCGCGAAGCAAAACGCACTAAATTAGTAGCTAAGTACGCTGAAAAGCGTGCGGCTCTAAAAGCGATCATTAGCGACGTTAATGCATCGGACGATGAAAAGTGGGACGCATCGCTTAAATTACAAGCGCTGCCACGCGATTCATCTTCTTCTCGCCAACGTAACCGTTGTCAAATAACGGGCCGTCCTCATGGCGTTTATCGTAAATTTGGTTTGTCAAGAATCAAATTACGTGAAGCGGCTATGCGCGGTGACGTACCAGGTTTGAAGAAAGCAAGTTGGTAAGCAAGTAGAGCACGATCATAATACATTGTAGAAAGAGGGGTGTTCATCAAATGCTGGACATCCCACTCTCTGCTGTGTACTATGCGCGAGCTCTATTTGCTGCACAATGTTTTTAAATTAGGAGCTCTTAAATGAGTATGCAAGATACCCTTGCGGATATGTTTACACGTATTCGTAATGCACAGATGGCTGCAAAGACCTCTGTGAGCATGCCTTCATCAAAAATGAAGGCATCTATTGCTGTTGTTCTACGCGAAGAAGGTTACGTAGGTGACTTTTCAGTAGACGAAGCAATCAAGCCGACACTAACCATCGAGTTGAAATACTACGAAGGTAAGCCGGTTATTGAACAAATTAAACGCGCATCTCGCCCAAGCTTGCGTCAATACAAAGGCACTGCAGCGCTACCTAAAGTAGAAGCAGGTCTTGGTGTTGCAATCATCTCTACCTCTAAAGGTGTGATGACAGACCGTGCAGCTCGCGCTGCTGGTATCGGTGGCGAAGTAATCTGCACAGTATTCTAGGAGTTAGTATGTCTCGAGTTGCTAATAGTCCCGTGACGCTTCCTAGTGGTGTAGATTTAACCCTAAATGGCCAAACTGTCGTTGTTAAAGGCGGTAAAGGTTCTTTAGAGTTTAATATTCACACAAGCGTACAGGTGTCTAAAGAAGAAAATGTTATTACCTTCGCTGCGCGCGATGGTGCAAAACAAAGCCGTGCCTTAGCTGGTACAACTCGTGCTTTGGTTAACAACATGGTTGTTGGTGTTAGTCAAGGTTTCGAAAAAAGATTGCTTCTTCAAGGTGTTGGTTACCGTGCTGCGCTTAAAGGCAATGTACTTAACCTATCTCTGGGTTTTTCTCATCCAGTAGATTATGAATTACCTGAAGGCATAACAGCTGAATGTGCTTCTCAAACAGAAATCGTGATCAGAGGTGTTGATAAACAAGCCGTTGGTCAGGTTGCTGCAGAAGTTCGCGGTTTCCGTCCGCCAGAGCCATATAAAGGCAAAGGTGTTCGTTATGCTGACGAGATTATTCGTCGTAAAGAAGCTAAGAAGAAGTAGGTAGACATTCATGAACACTAAAAAACAATCTCGGATTCGTCGTGCACGCCGTGCGCGTTTGCATATTCGTGAGTTAGGTGCGAATCGTCTTACTGTACATCGCACACCACGCCATATGTATGCTCAAGTGATTTCTCCATGTGGTAGTAAAGTGCTAGCTAGCGCCTCTACTCTTGAAGAAGCTCTACGTGGTACAGCGACAGGTAACAAAGTTGCGGCAAAAGAAGTCGGTACTTTGATTGCTACTCGCGCTAAAGAAGCAGGTGTCACTTCGGTCGCTTTTGACCGTTCTGGCTTCAAATATCATGGTCGTGTTCAGGTTCTTGCTGACGCTGCACGTGAAGCCGGTCTAGAGTTCTAAGGGGTAGCAAATGGCGTTTAATGATCAACAAACTAGCGACCTCCAAGAGAAGCTAGTTCAAGTAAACCGCGTTGCTAAAGTTGTAAAGGGCGGACGTATCTTCTCTTTCACAGCTTTGACAGTTGTCGGTGATGGAAAAGGTAAAGTTGGCTTTGGTCGTGGTAAAGCGCGTGAAGTTCCTCAAGCTATTCAAAAAGCAATGGAACAAGCTCGCCGCAACATGGTTTCTGTGAAGCTTAATGGAGATACTCTTCAGTATCCTGTTAAAGCTAACCACGGAGCATCTAAAGTTTACATGCAGCCTGCATCTCAAGGTACTGGCATTATCGCCGGTGGTGCAATGCGTGCGGTTCTAGAAATCGCAGGCGTGCACAATGTTTTGGCTAAATGTTACGGTTCTACAAACCCAGTAAACGTGGTTCGCGCTACGATTAAAGGTTTGCAGGATATGAAAGCACCTGAACAAATCGCGGCAAAACGCGGTAAGTCAGTCGATCAAATTTTGGGGTAATGTGTCATGGCGAATAATACCATCACAGTTCAACTAACCCGCAGCCCGATCGGTCGTCTTCCAAAGCACCGTGAAACTGTTAAAGGCTTGGGTTTGCGTAAAGTTGGCCAAACACGTGAGTTGGAAGATACTCCTTCAATACGTGGTATGGTTAATAAAGTTTATTACATGGTAAAAGTGGTAGGGGAATAATATGTTTTTAAATACACTTAGTCCTGCCGAAGGTAGCAAACATGCTCCTAAACGTGTTGGTCGCGGCATTGGTAGCGGCTTGGGCAAAACCGGCGGACGAGGCCATAAAGGTCTTAAATCCCGCTCAGGTGGCTCAGTAAAACCTGGTTTTGAAGGTGGTCAAATGCCTTTGCAGCGTCGTCTGCCAAAATTCGGTTTTACTTCACGTCAAGCGAAGTATGTTGCTGAAGTTCGTTTAAACGAACTTGCTGCTGTAAATGCTGAAGTTGTAGATTTGGCTGCTCTTAAAGGTGCGGACATTCTTGGTCATCAAATTAAGACTGCACGTGTAATTTTGTCTGGTTCAATCGACAAAGCTATTACCGTTCGCGGACTTAAAGTGACTAAAGGTGCTCGTGCCGCAATAGAAGCAGCTGGCGGAAAAGTCGAGGAATAAATGGCAAAGCGTGGCTCACTACCTGCTGGGATGCAAAACGGATTAGGCGAGCTTTGGTCTCGTATTCGTTTTGTGTTTATAGCGATTATTGTATACCGAATCGGTGCACACATTCCTGTCCCTGGTATTAACCCTGACAGATTGTCTGTATTGTTTGACCAAAATGAAGGCACTATTCTGAGTTTATTTAACGTATTCTCAGGGGGCGCGCTTGAACGCATGAGTATTTTTGCGCTCGGGATTTTGCCCTATATTTCTGCCTCTATTATTATGCAGTTATTGACGGTTGTGAGTCCGCAGCTAGAGCAGTTGAAGAAAGAAGGTGAGGCGGGTCGTCGTAAGATTACTCAATACACTCGTTACGGTACTGTGCTTCTTGCTCTTGTTCAGTCGGCCAGTATGGCTGTTGGATTGGCGAGTCAAGGGATCTCATTCAGTAGTGGTATGGAATTCTATGCTGTTGCAGTGGTGACTCTTGTTGCTGGTACTGTCTTTTTGATGTGGTTAGGTGAGCAAGTTACTGAGAAGGGGATTGGTAATGGTATTTCCATTCTGATCTTCGCTGGTATTGTTGCTGGTCTGCCGTCTGCTTTAGGTCGTTCATTTGAATCGGCTCGTCAAGGCGATATTAATATTCTTGCTTTGTTGTTGATCGGTATAATGGCCATTGCGACTATTGCGTTCGTTGTTTTCATCGAACGTGGTCAACGTCGTATTACGGTTAATTACGCTAAGCGTCAACAAGGTAAAAAAGTGTTTGCTGCACAGAAGAGTCATTTGCCTCTTAAAGTGAATATGGCTGGTGTTATACCTCCTATCTTTGCTTCAAGTATCCTTTTATTTCCTGCTTCGATCGGCCAGTGGTTTGGTCAGGGTGATGGAATGGAATGGTTGCAAAATGTCTCTTTGGCACTGGCTCCTGGACAACCGCTCTATGTGCTGTTGTTTGCGATAGCAATTGTTTTCTTTTGCTTTTTCTATACAGCGCTAGTGTTCAATCCTAAAGATGTGGCAGATAACTTGAAAAAATCCGGTGCTTTCTTGCCGGGTATTCGTCCAGGCGATCATACAGCTCGATATATTGATGGTGTAATGACTCGTTTGACACTGTTTGGTGCTTTGTACATCACGCTAGTGTCACTGATGCCTCAATTCTTTGTTGTTGCGTGGAATGTTCCATTCTACTTTGGCGGTACTTCTATGTTGATCGTAGTTGTTGTTGTCATGGACTTTATGTCGCAAGTACAGAGTCATTTGATGAGTCAGCAATATGAGTCGTTAATGAAGAAATCTAATCTGACTGGTTATGGTCCCAATGGCCTAATGCGCTAAGCGTTGGTTGGAGTTGAACATGAAAGTACGTGCATCTGTAAAGAAAATCTGTCGTAACTGTAAAATCGTTCGTCGTAACGGTTCAGTTCGAGTAATTTGCGTTGAGCCTCGTCACAAACAGCGTCAAGGTTAATAGCGAGTTAGCTCGATGATAGGAAAGGGTGGTTGATTTATGTCCTAAAGATAGGCATAATCAGCCGCCCTCATGAAAGTAAAGTGATGAATTATCATTTAATCATCAATAACAACGGAGTAAAATGAATGGCTCGTATAGCCGGTGTCAATATTCCTGACAATAAACATGCGGTCATTTCTCTGACTTACATCTTCGGAATTGGTCGCACCCGTTCGCGCGCTATTTGCGCTGCTACAGGTGTTACAGAAACTGCGAAAATAGGTTCTTTGAGTGATGATATCCTTGATGAACTTCGTGGCGAAGTTGCTAAGTACATTGTAGAGGGTGACTTACGTCGTGAAGTCAGTATGTCTATCAAACGTTTGATGGACTTAGGTTGTAATCGCGGGATTCGTCATCGCCGCAGCCTACCAGTTCGTGGTCAACGTACCAAAACGAACGCACGTACACGAAAAGGCCCTCGTAAGCCTATTCGTAAGTAATTTGAACGCGTTTCGCTCTAGTTACTAAGTTAATTAGAGCTGAGCATTAAATAGGAAAGTGCAATATGGCTAAGCCAGCTACGCGCAATACCAAGAAAAAAGTCAAAAAGACAGTTGTTGATGGCGTTGCTCACGTACACGCATCATTTAACAATACAATTGTGACTATCACCGATCGTCAAGGCAATGCTTTGTCTTGGGCTACTGCCGGTGGTTCTGGTTTTCGCGGTTCTCGAAAAAGTACACCTTTCGCAGCTCAAGTAGCAGCGGAACGTGCCGGTACTGTCGCACAAGAGTTCGGCCTTAAAAACGTTGACGTAATGATCAAGGGCCCTGGTCCTGGTCGTGAGTCCGCAGTTCGTGCATTGAATGCATTGGGCTTGCGTATCAATAACATCACAGATGTGACGCCAATTCCGCACAACGGTTGTCGTCCACCTAAGAAACGTCGCGTTTAACTGAGGAGACAGATACATGGCTCGTTATATAGGTCCAACTTGTAAGTTGTCTCGTCGTGAAGGTACCGACTTGCAATTGAAGAGCGGTTCACGCGCTCTTGAGTCAAAATGTAAAGCAGATACGGTTCCTGGTGTGCATGGTGCACGTCGTAGCCGCCTTTCTGATTACGGCTTGCAATTACGTGAGAAACAAAAAGTTCGTCGTATGTATGGCGTTCTTGAGAAACAATTTAGTAATTACTACAAATCTGCCGCTCGTCTAAAAGGCGCAACTGGTGAAAACCTACTGCAATTTTTAGAATCACGTTTAGATAACGTTGTTTATCGTGCAGGTTTTGGCTCTACACGCGCGGAAGCTCGTCAACTAGTTGGTCATAAAGGCATTCTAGTTAACGGTGCTACGGTTAACATTGCATCTTACCAAGTTAAAGCTGGTGATGTTGTGTCAATTCGTGAAAAAGCTAAGAAGCAATTGCGCGTACAAAGCGCACTAGAGCTATCTAAAGGTCGTGCACCGATCCATTGGATCGAAGTTGATTCAACTAAACTGGAAGCTACTTATAAAGCAGTTCCAGAACGTGCCGATTTATCAGCTGAAATTAATGAGAACCTAATTGTCGAACTTTACTCTAAGTAAGCCGGTAATTAGGATTAAGATATAGGTGGATCTATGCAGCGTTCAGTGAGCGAATTGTTAACCCCACGCAACATTGAAGTTCAGGAAATAAGCAATACTCGCGCTAAAGTAACACTGCAACCGTTAGAACGTGGTTTTGGTCATACTTTAGGTAACGCGCTACGCCGTATTCTTCTGTCTTCAATGCCTGGTTGTGCGATTGTTGAAATTGAAATCGACGGTGTATTACATGAATACAGCGCAATCGAAGGGGTTAAAGAAGATGTAATTGAGATTCTTCTTAACCTGAAAGGAGTTGCGATCGCTCTACACGGGCAGGATGAAGCAACTCTTACTCTAAGTAAAAAGGGTCCTGGTATCGTAACAGCTGGAGATATTCAGTTGGTTGCTGATGCAGAGATCGCTAACCCTGATCATGTAATTGCGCACTTGGATGATACTGCTGAGTTAACTATGCAGATCAAAGTCGCTCGTGGTCGTGGTTATGAGCCTGCTGATGCTCGTATTGCTGGCGACGATGAGACTCGTCCAATCGGTCGCTTGCAACTGGATGCCTCGTTTAGCCCTGTTCGACGTGTTGCTTACAGTGTTGATAATGCTCGTGTAGAGCAGCGTACAGATTTAGATAAGTTAGTCTTAGACATCGAATCTAATGGTACGATTGACCCTGAAGAAGCCATTCGTCGTGCTGCGACTATTCTACAACAACAGATTGCTGTGTTCGTCGCCCTTGAAAGCGAGAGTGAAGCGCCTGTTGTAGAAGAAGAGGATGAGATTGATCCAATTTTGCTACGCCCGGTTGATGATCTTGAATTAACCGTTCGCAGTGCTAACTGTTTAAAAGCAGAGAACATTTATTACATCGGTGATTTGATTCAACGTACTGAGGTTGAGCTTCTTAAGACGCCTAACCTAGGTAAGAAGTCGTTAACTGAAATCAAAGATGTTTTAGCACAGCGTGGTTTGTCTTTGGGAATGCGTTTAGAGAATTGGCCACCGGCTAGTTTGAAAGACGATAGCAAAGTTCTAGCTCGCTAGGTCATTGTTCCCTGACCACCGTAGTTTGGTAAGGAATGTAAAATGCGTCATCGTAAGAGTGGTCGTCACTTAAACCGTACTAGCTCACATCGTAAAGCGATGTTTAAAAATATGGCTGCTTCTTTGTTTGAGCACGAAGTTATTAAAACTACGTTGCCAAAAGCAAAAGAATTACGCCGTGTTGCTGAGCCTTTGATTACATTGGCGAAAATTGATTCGGTTGCGAATCGTCGTCTAGCCTTTGCTCGTACTCGTAGTAAAGATGCTGTAGGTAAATTGTTTACTGAACTTGGTCCTCGTTACCAAGCTCGTCCTGGCGGTTACATTCGCATTTTAAAATGTGGATTCCGTACAGGTGACAATGCTCCTATGGCTTACGTTGAATTGGTCGATCGACCAGTTGCGGAAGCCGCTGAGTAATATCAGTTAGTAACAAAAAAGCCGAACTTATTAGTTCGGCTTTTTTTTGCGCTGAAAAAAATCATTCGTAGCCAATAAAAAACACCCTATGAAATTTACGTCATAGGGTGTTTTTTTGTTTTATGGCTATGACTTTAATTGAGCATTAACTTTAAGAACCGCCCTGTGTGTGAATTATCTGCTTGAGCGATGTCCTCAGGTGTTCCTTCGGCAACGATATAGCCACCACCACTGCCGCCTTCAGGCCCTAAATCTACAACCCAATCTGCTGTTTTTATGACATCTAAATTATGCTCTATAACAACGACAGTATTGCCGTGGTCTCTAAGCCTATGAAGGACTTTTAGAAGTTGTTCAATATCGGCAAAATGCAATCCGGTAGTCGGTTCATCTAATATGTACAATGTTGCTCCAGTGTCCCTTTTGGATAACTCTTTTGCGAGTTTTACTCGTTGAGCCTCCCCTCCTGAAAGCGTTGTTGCGGCCTGCCCTAAACGAATATAACCTAGACCGACATCAACAAGTGTTTGTAATTTTCTGGCGATAGATGGTACGGGATCAAAAAATTCGCGCGCATCTTCAATAGTCATTTCAAGGCATTGACGGATGTTTTTGCCCTTGTAATGAATTTCTAAGGTTTCACGATTGTAGCGTTTGCCTTTACATGTGTCGCACGGTACATACACATCTGGAAGGAAGTGCATTTCTACCTTTATTACGCCATCCCCTTGACAGGCCTCACAACGCCCACCTTTTACATTGAAGCTAAAACGACCCGGTTTATAACCACGTGAACGAGCTTCTTGTGTTGCTGAGAAGAGTTCCCGCATGGGTGTGAAGATACCCGTGTAAGTAGCAGGGTTAGAGCGAGGTGTCCGACCGATGGGGCTTTGGTCAATATCGACGCACTTATCAAATAGTTCCAAGCCGTCAATACGCTCATGAGGGGCCGCTTTTAATGTGGTTGCGCCATTAAGTGCCGTTGCCGCCAGCGGGTATAAGGTACCGTTTATTAGTGTTGACTTACCTGAACCTGATACGCCTGTAACGCACGTCATTACGCCCACTGGAATTTTTAAGTCCACAGTGTTTAGGTTGTTGCCAGTTGCACCTATTAGTTTAAGGAATTGTTTGTCTTTGGCTTGGTGTCGAATCGCTGGAATTTCAATTTTTCGTTTACCAGTCAAAAATTGCCCTGTAATGGATTCTGGGCAATCCATAATGTCTTGTGGTGTTCCGCTGGCGATGATTTGGCCGCCATGAACACCGGCTCCTGGGCCAATATCGACAACAAAGTCAGCAACACGAATGGCGTCTTCGTCGTGTTCTACCACGATAACGGTATTGCCTAAATCTCTGAGTCTTGTGAGGGTTGCAATCAGGCGTTCGTTATCTCTCTGGTGTAAGCCAATTGATGGCTCGTCAAGAATGTACATAACGCCGACCAACCCTGCACCGATTTGGCTGGCAAGTCGAATACGCTGTGCTTCACCGCCTGATAGCGAATCGGCTTTGCGGTCAAGAGTTAGGTACTCAAGACCTACATTAACTAAGAATGTCAGCCTATCACGAATCTCTTTTAGTATTTTAGAGGCGATTTCACCGCGAGCGCCTGGTAATTCAAGTGTTTCGAAATACTTTAAGCATTCTGCAATCGGATAGGTCACCACTTCAGGTAAGGTTTGTTCGGCAATGAAGACATTACGTGCGGAACGATTTAGTCGAGATCCATGGCACTCAGGACAAGATTGAACGCTTATGTATTGTGATAAGTCATCACGAACGCTGTCGGATTCTGTTTCATGATAACGTCGCTGTAAATTTGGAATGACACCTTCAAAGGAGTGTGAGCGAGTCATTTTATCGCCACGCTCATTAATATAGATAAAGTCTATTTTGTCCTTTCCTGAGCCTTGTAATATACGCTTTTTAAAATCCTCTGGTATGTCGTGATATTTAGACTCGATATCAAAGCCATAATGTTTTGCTAAGGCCGTGAGTTGCTGGTAGTAGAAAATGCTACGTCGTCCCCAACCACGAATTGCGCCTTCTGCTAACGTCAGTGTTTCATCATGAATGATTCTATCTGGATCAAACATTTGATGCGTACCAAGTCCATCACAAGTTTGGCAAGCACCGTTTGGGTTATTAAAAGAAAAAAGGCGAGGCTCTAGTTCCGTTAAGCTGTATCCGCAAACAGGGCAGGCGAATTTACTAGAAAAAATATACTCTTCTTTGTCATCGTCCATGTTAATGACTTTGGCAATGCCATCGGATAAGCCAAGGCAAGTTTCAAAGGATTCGGCTAAGCGTAGTTGTAAGTCCGAGCGTACTTTAAAACGGTCGATGACGACTTCAATGGTATGTTTTTTATTTTTTTCTAAGGTAGGTGCATCATCTAAATCTACGACGATGCCATCAATGCGTGCACGAATAAAACCCTTTGAAAGTAAGTCGCTAATGGTGTGTAAATGCTCACCTTTTCTATCTTTGACGATAGGAGCTAGCAGCATCATTTTCGTTTCTTCAGGTAGCGATATAACTTTATCGACCATTTGTGATATGGTTTGCGCCTCTAAAGGTTCACCATGATCTGGACAGCGTGGTTGTCCTGCTCGGGCAAATAACAGTCGCAGATAATCGTAAATTTCTGTTATTGTACCGACGGTTGATCTAGGGTTATGTGAGGTTGATTTTTGTTCAATTGAGATCGCTGGCGATAGTCCTTCAATGTGGTCAATGTCAGGTTTTTCCATCATGGATAAAAACTGGCGTGCGTATGTTGAGAGAGACTCTACATAGCGGCGTTGCCCTTCGGCATATAGTGTATCGAAGGCGAGCGAGGATTTACCTGAGCCTGATAGGCCAGTTATCACCACAAGTTTGTCTCTTGGGATGTCTAGGTCCACATTTTTAAGATTGTGAGTGCGGGCCCCGCGTATGGTAATGGTATCCATGAGTCTCCAATGTGAAGTCGATCAACAGAAAAAATCTGCTAGTAAATTAAATAACTGTCTATTTTTACAGTAGTTGAAATGGAGCTTCAACGGTATTTTTTGTAAAATGAACATCTTTTTTCTTAATCCCCTAAGTTAAGTGGTTGTAACTTCCTTATGGATCTACTTGAACGTCGTTCTGTCCTTGCACTAGCGCTGATCTATTTATTTAGAATGTTAGGTTTATTCCTTATTCTGCCTGTCATCGGTGTTGCGGCTGACGGATTAACGGGAGCAGATGCCGCTTTAATTGGAACCGCGATTGGTATTTATGGACTTACGCAAGCGAGTCTGCAAATTCCGATGGGAATGTGGTCCGATAAAATAGGCCGTAAGCGCGTGATTGTCATTGGCCTTTTGCTGTTTGCTATTGGTAGCCTGATTTGTGCGAATGCCGATGATATTATGGTATTAATTATTGGTCGCGCCGTTCAGGGGGCGGGTGCAATTGCTAGTACCTTGATGGCACTGTTAAGTGATGTGACAAGGGAGCAAAATCGTACCAAAGCAATGGCAATTGTTGGAATTAGTATTGGCGCTTCTTTTATGCTTTCTTTGGTACTGGGGCCATGGATTTTTGCATTGGTTGGCCTTTCTGGTCTTTTCTACCTTTCTTTTGTTTTATCATTGCTTGGCATCGTTTTGATTGTTTTTGCAGTGCCAAATATTGTACAGCATACCTTTCGGCGTGATACGACACCTAGCCTTACGGCACTCGGTCTTGTCCTAAAAGATTCAAATTTACGTTTTTTAAACATCAGCGTGCTGCTATTGCACGCGAGCTTAACGGCTTTGTTTGTTACCGTGCCTGGATTGTTGATAACTCAATTTGATTTGCCACTGTCGCAACACAGTTGGTTATACCTAGCCATCATGGGTTTTGCTTTTGCAGGTATGTTACCATTGGTGATTATTGCTGAGTCAAAAGGCAAGATGAAAGGCGTGCTCGTCGCGGTGCTTATGCTGTTGGGTATAAGCTCGATATTACTGCAATGGGCTCCTTATCTTTGGGTCTTTGGTGTTTTATTATGGGCCTATTTTGTCGGCTTTAATTCATTAGAAGCAACACTGCCTTCACTGATTAGTAAGCTGGCCCCTGTTGGTTATCGAGGCACGGCAATGGGCGTGTTCTCTACTCATCAGTTTATGGGGTCTTTTTTGGGGGGTGTTGGCGGTGGTTGGCTGCTGCAAAACCATTCAAGCAGTGGCGTCTTTTGGGTTGTTGGTGTTATATTTTTGGTTTGGTCGATGGTCGGTGCTGTTCAATCGGCCCCTCGGCAGTTAAGTAGTCTGGCGTTTAGCTTACCCAATATGACAGATGAAGAAGTGTCGACGTTGGCGGATCAACTATCTGAAATCCAAGGAGTGGAAGGTATGCAAATTTTCAAAGATGAGCAAACGGCTTATCTTAAAGTCGATAAGAAATTATTAGATAAAGACGCTTTGATGCGATTGGCACCACAAGTGATTCTTTAAAACACATTATTTTATCTTTTTAGTTGGAGAACAACGTCATGGCGCGTGGAATAAACAAAGTAATCTTGATTGGTAACGCAGGCAATGATGCCGAAGTGCGTTTTATGCCATCTGGAGCAGCGGTTGCAAACGTGAACATAGCGACATCAGAAAGTTGGCGTGACAAGCAAACCGGTCAAATGCAAGAGCGTACCGAATGGCACCGCGTAGCCTTTATGGATCGCGGCAACTTCCGACTGGGTCAAATTGCGGGCGATTTCATTAAGAAAGGTTCAAAAGTTTACGTAGAAGGCTCGTTGCGTACTCGTGAATGGGAAAAAGACGGCATCAAACGCTACACCACAGAAATCGTTGCTAACGAAATGCAATTATTAGATGGTCGTGGAGATGGCGGAAACGCAGGTCAGCAAGGCGGATACGATGCCGCCGGTGGACAGGGTGGTTATGGCAATGCGCCACAACAAGCAGCACCACAGCAAGGTGGTTACGGACAAGCACCAGCCGCTGCACCGCAGCAAGCTCCGCAAGGTTTTAACCAGCCTCAAAGTGGCGGTTATGGTCAAGCGCCACAGCAAGCGCCAGCACCTCAACAAGCTGCCCCACAGTCCTTTGGTAGCTGGGGTAATGCTCCTCAGCAAGCACCTGCTCAAGCGGCACCACAACAACGCGCTCCTCAACAGGCTGCTCCGCAACGTGCGCCAGCGCCTAAAGCCCCTGAGCCGAAACCTCAACAAGCACCAAACTTTGATGATTTCGACGACGATATTCCGTTCTAGCCCATACTTAAAATAAAATTGTATAGTTAAGCTTAAAATGGAAAAGGCCTGTTTGCGTTTGCACAGGTCTTTTTTGTTATATATAGATGCTGAAGAAGGTCGATGAATAATGGGGTATAGGCGGTGAGTGACGAAGATGACACATCTTTGTTTGCGCAAGAGGTGGCGGGAATTAAGCCGCTTAAAAAAGGCGAAGTCTATCTGCGGAAAAAAGGCCCTCAGGTGGACTTTCATGTCCGTAAACAAGCCGCCTCGATTGCACAAGAAGCCGACAGAAATCACTTATCACACGATTTTGTTGAGAAGGTGGAACCGAACGATGTGCTTGGGTATAAACGTTCTGGTGTCCAAGACGGTGTTTTTAAGCGTTTAAGGCAAGGTAAATACGGGATTGAGGCGCGTTTAGATTTGCATCGTCATACCGTGGCTCAAGCTCGCGAGCAAGTGTATCAATTCGCGGATGATTGTATGCGCAATGATATTCGGGTGGCGATTATAGTGCATGGAAAGGGCGATCGAACGCCAGAACCAGAGAATCAGGCGATGATTAAAAGCTATATCAATAAATGGCTTAGAGATCTCGACGTGGTGATGGCTTTTCACAGCGCGCAGCGACACCATGGCGGTCTCGGCGCCGTTTATGTGCTGTTCAAGAAAACAGAAAAAGCCCGTTTGGAAGATTGGGAAAGGCATCAAAAGCGTTAGTGTTATGTTGAGCCTGAAAAGAAAGCGTTCACGTTAGTTCGTGCAGTAAATAGCATATTTTTGCTATAATTTCGCCACTTTGCTGTCTTGGACTTATGTTGTCTTGAATGTATCCAAGCTGCCCCAAAACATTGTAATTATCGTATTCAAAATCCTATCGAGGTAGAGAATGGCAAACCGCACAGCGCACCATCCTGCATTTACATTTCTTCGCAGTGAGTTTATCGACGCTCTTAACGTGACTGTTCAAGAGTTTGAGCACACCATAACGGGTGCTAAGCATTTTCATATTGCCTCACAGAACGATGAAAACGTTTTTCTGGTCGGTTTAAAAACCGTTCCAACCGATTCTTGTGGTGTGGCACACATTCTTGAACATACCGTATTGTGTGGCTCTGAGCGTTTTCCAGTGCGTGATCCTTTCTTTATGATGATTCGACGTTCGTTGAATACCTTTATGAATGCTTTTACGTCTTCAGATTGGACGGCTTATCCGTTTGCGAGTAAGAACAAGAAAGATTTCCATAACCTACTGGGCGTGTATTTAGATGCAGTGTTCTTTTCTCGTTTAGATGAACTGGATTTTTCTCAAGAAGGTCATCGTTTAGAGTTTGCAGAACCTGACAATGCTGAGTCGGATTTGACTTTTAAAGGGGTTGTTTTTAATGAGATGAAAGGCGCAATGAGTTCGACGACGTCTGTCTTGTGGCAAACTTTGACGAAATACTTGTTCCCGAATAATACGTATCACTTTAATTCCGGTGGCGAGCCAACGGATATTCCAGATTTATCTTATCAAGATTTGTTGGCATTTTACCGTACGCATTATCATCCTTCTAATGCGGTGTTTATGACGTTTGGTGATATTCCAGCGGAGATCTTGCAAGCCGAATTTGAAGACAAAGTTTTAAGCCGATTTGAACGCTTAGAGGCGCAAGTGAGTGTGCCGAATGCCAAACGTTATTTCTCTCCGGTTCGTGTCGAAGAAGGTTATGCGGCAGATGAAGTGAAAGAGGACGGCAGTCATGTGGTTGTTGGTTGGTTACTGGGTGAAAGTACCGACTTAAACCAGCAATTCGAAGCGCAACTACTTTCGAGTGTGTTGTTGGATAACAGTGCTTCGCCTTTGCTTCGGGTATTAGAAAACAGTGATCTTGGACGCGCGCCGTCACCATTATGTGGTCTTGAAGACAGCAATAAAGAAATGAGCTTTATGTGTGGCTTAGAAGGCGTGAAACGTGACGATGCAGAAAAAGTAGAGGCATTGATTTTAAGCACACTGGAAGACATCGCAAAAAATGGTGTGCCGCAAGAATCGGTAGACGCCATGTTGCATCAATTGGAATTGAGTCAACGTGAAGTGGGTGGTGGTAGCTATCCATATGGGTTGCAGCTGATCTTGGCTGGGTTGTCGACCGCTGTGCACGATGGTGATGTTATTGCTCAACTGGATTTAGATCCGGTTATCGACGCCATGCGTGAAAAAGTGCGTGATACACAATACATTCCAAACCTTATTGAAACCTTATTGTTGTCAAATGCACATCGTGTATCGATCACATTGAGTCCTGATGACGCATTAGAAACGCGTCGAAATCAGGCTGAAACGGATCGACTAAGCAAAATTAAAGCGGCGTTGTCTGATGAAGATAAAGCTAAGATTGTTGCTCGCAGTGCCGCGTTAAAAGCGCGTCAATCGCAAGTTGATGATATGAGTATTTTGCCAAAAGTAGGCTTGGAAGATGTTCCTGCTCGTTTGCCTGAATACGACAATGAAAAAGTATCAGGTGATTTGCCAATTACATTTTACCCTCAAGGCACCAATGGTTTGGTATACCAGCAATTGGTAATAGATTTACCAGAACTGGATGAAGAGGAAATAGAGTATTTGCCTTTATTTTCTTCGATGATGACAGAATTAGGCATTGGTGAAGAAGACTATTTAACCGTTCAAGAACGTCAGGCTCAGGTTTGTGGTGGTTTGGGTGCTTCCAATTCCATTCGTGCCACCATTGAAGATCGACAAGCGCTAAATGGTTATTTTATTTTGTCATCTAAAGCATTAGTACCAAATGTCAGAGCCATGAGTGAGTTGCTTAAAGACACCATGCTGAATGTACGTTTTGATGAAGCAAGTCGTGTCAAAGAGCTGGTTGCTCAGCGTCGTGCTCGCCGTGAGCAATCGATCACAGGGCAAGGTCATTCGCTGGCGATGACCGCGGCAGCGAGTGCGCTTTCTGGATTGGCGGCGCAGCAAGAAAAATGGGGCGGAATGTCCGGTATTCGTGCCGCAATTGCCTTAGATGATTCCATGAAAACCGATGGCAGTACCGTTGAACATGTGTTGGCAATATTTAAGCGCTTACATGCTAAGTTATTGCTGGCGAATAAACAGCTTCTTTTGGTAGCTGAACCCCAGCATGAGGCGAGTATATTGAGCGATGTTCAGGCTGTTTTCGCAGACTTGCCAATGGGCAGTGAAGTGACGAAATTTTCGTTAGTGCCTGCGGATTCTAAAGTGAATATTGCTTGGTTAACATCTACACAGGTAAGCTTTTGCAGTAAAGCGTTTCGCACTGCATGTGGGGATCATCCTGATGTTGCAGCGTTGACTGTATTGGGTGGCTTTCTGCGCAATGGCTTTTTGCATCGAGTGATTCGAGAACAAGGTGGCGCCTACGGTGGCGGTGCGAGTTTTGATGGTAGTACGGGTGCTTTCCGCTTTTACTCTTATCGTGATCCGCGTTTGACAGAAACCTTGTCGGATTTTGATGCGTCGATTGAGTGGATGCAAAATGAGACGCACACAGAAGAAGCGCTTGAAGAAGCTATTCTTGGTGTAATTGGTTCCATGGACAAACCTGGATCGCCCGCTGGCGAAGCGCAAAGCGACTTTTATGTCCACCTACATGGTCGTAGTTTGGCGTACCGAGAAGCGTTCCGAGCCAAAATATTAGCCGTGACCATTGCTCAATTGAAGCAGGTGGCTAAGACGTATTTAATCAAAGAGAATGAAAACACCGCCGTGGTAACATCCACGTCAAAACGTGCGGAATTAGAAGCATTAGGGTTTGATATTCAGGCCTTATAATTTGGCATTTTTATAATAAAATACAAAACAGTTTTTACTGACGGAAAATTAAATGGATCAGTTTCACGATATACGCCCCTACAACGACGATGAGGTCGCCGAGGTGCTGCATGACTTGGTTGAAACACCAGACTTTGTTAATACTATTATTGGCTTTCGATTTGCCCAATGGCCCAAGTTTTTAAGGGGGCCTTTGGTGTTTGGTGTTAAGTTTGCTCTAAAGCGCCAAATTTCTAAGATTACTAATATTCACGATTTTCAGTCGATTGTTGCGAACTATATGGAGCGGATGATCAAGACTACGACTTCCAACGTAGAATATCGAGGCATTGAAAAATTAGATAAAAAAACGGGCTATTTGTTCCTATCGAATCATAGGGATATAGCAATGGATCCCGCCTTCGTAAACTATGGATTGTATTTGGCCGGTTTAAATACGGTACGTATTGCGATCGGTGATAACCTCTTGCGCCGTCCTTTTGTGTCGGATCTTATGCGCTTAAATAAGAGCTTTATCGTGAAGCGTTCTGCCAATGGTATTCGCGAAATGATGGCGGCTTTTGGGCAGCTATCGGGCTATATTACTCATTCATTAATGCAGGACCAATGCAACATTTGGATTGCTCAAAAAGAAGGTCGAGCAAAAGATGGCTTAGATCAAACAGATCCTGCGATCATAAAAATGTTTTACATGAGTCAGAAAAAAGAGAAGAAACCGTTTGCTGACGCCATGGCAAACTTGAAAATCGTGCCGGTTTCTATTTCCTATGAATATGATCCGTGTGCCTTTGATAAGGCGAATGAGTTGCATCAGAAGTCGACCACTGGCAACTATGAAAAAGCAGAGTTTGAAGACATAGACAGTATTAAAAACGGAATAGTCGGCCAGAAAGGTAAGGTTGTTGTGACGTTTGGAGATGTCATTAAAGATGGCTTTGAAACGCCAGAAGAATTTGTCGCTGAGGTAGATCGCCAGATTATTACGCATTATGCGATTCAATCTACGAATGAAGCGGCATTGGCATTGCAGAAAGGAGAGCCTTCGACAGACAGTGCTTTTTCAAGCTACCTAGAGCGTTGTCCAGAGAATCTGAGAGAAACTGTGCTGGCAATGTATGCTAATCCATTAAAGCAGCAGCAAAAATATCTGAATAAGCAACCGTAGGGAGTAAGGTGTCAATGGGCGTATGGGAGTCATTAAGGTCTTGGGTAGGCTCAATAATCTTTTTTGTTTATTATGCGATCTCAACCATTCTGTTTGGTGCACTTGCACCTTTGGCGACAGTATTGTTGCCGAAGGCTTGTCGTCAGCCAGTACTCAATCTGCACAATAAAGGTTTGTTGTTTGTCTTTCGCGTTGTGTGTGGGGTGAAAGTCGAGATCATTGGGCTCGAGCATATTAATAAAAATCGACCATTTGTGTTGGTGGCAAATCATCAAAGTGAATGGGAGACGTATGTGTTACAAGTATTGATGGCACCCGTTTCGACAGTACTAAAAAAAGAGCTGCTTTCGGTGCCATTTTTTGGTTGGGGGCTACGAATGGTGCAGCCTATTGCAATAGATCGTTCTCAAAAAACCAATGCTTTGAAGCAAATCATTAGTCAAGGGAAAGAGCGCTTAGAAGATGGGCGCTCCGTTCTGATCTTTCCTGAAGGTACACGGATTGCTCCGAATGAAGTCGAAGCTTTTAATAAAGGTGCGGCTATGCTGGCAACCTCTGCGAATGTGCCGATTCTGCCTGTCGTACATAATGCGGGTTACACTTGGCCTGGTAAGCGGTGGCGTAAGTTTTCGGGGTCGATTCGTGTTGTTATCGGTCCTATTATTGAATCTGAAGGTAAGAAAACATCGGCGTTGCATGAAGAGATGGATACTTGGATGCGTGCCGAAATGGCGAAGCTACCAAAAGGTAACAACACGCTTGGTTAGCGGCGTGCCATATAATAAAATGCTCTAATCTCGTCTTTGATATTCTAAAAACCTAACAAGCCAAGTATCCAATTCTGTATTTTTTGTTTGTTAGGTATCTTCATCGAAACTACTCTCTTATCACTTGGTAATGATGCAACCAGTCGTAAAAACGTCTCGTATTATCGTTCATAGGTTTTGATTCGTTCAGAGCTAGCCAATAACTGCGTCCTGATAAAACACTAAAATCAGATAATCTAATCAGTTGCTTCTCTTTTAACTTACTGTCAATTAAGTACCTTGTTCCTAGGGTGATACCTAATCCTCGCTTTGCTGAATCAATCAGCACAATGTAATTATTAAAGCGATGGTTGATCATTAGTTTGTCGGTGTTTATATGGAGTTCTGAAAACCATGCCTTCCAATTCATCCAGTTCGGTTCTATGCGTTCAAAATCCAAAAGTTCATGTTTAAGCAGGTTTTCAGGGTTATCGTCGGTAAAAGGATGCGCCCTTAAATAATCAGGACTGGCTATCGGAAACATTTCTTCTTTAAAGAGAAAACTGGTTTTCCAGCCGATACGTTGTCCGGGGTCATAGGCAATGGCGATATCCACTTCGTCAACAAAAAGGTCGCGAGTAATGTCCGACGTGATCACCCTTATGTTTGGAGTTTGATCAGTGTGAACTCGATAAAACTCATTGATGGCATTACCTAACCAATAATGAGACATAGCACTATTTGCAGAGACAGTAACCGAGCTGTTGTCTTCATCTTCAAGATATTCCTCAACTGCATCCACCATAAAGTTAAATGAAGCATTTATTTTATGGTGGAATTGTAAGCCCCGTGAAGACAAAGAGACTTTTCTACCCTGACGTTCAAATAAAGCAAAGCCAAAGTAACCCTCTAAATATTTTATTTGCTTACTAATAGCGGCTTGTGAAACATGCAGTTCTTGGGCCGCTTGAGTGAAGTTGAGTGTTCTTCCAGCGGCTTCAAAGGCCATTAAGCTGGTGAGGGTTGGTAACCTGTGACGTAGACTCTTCATAACTTCAAGTTATCCATTAGAGTGAGATAGTAACGGATGTACGGTGAGAAATTCACAATATATACTTTTTACTAGCCAATACTAGGGACTCTATTGGAAGTAAGTCAAGAATATAACTTTTTAGATCTAAGTGATTGTAATAAAAGTTATCAATACCTCCGTTATTTTTACGAATTATTTAAGGCTTTATTATGGCAACCTTTGATTGGCATGCTGAACGCAGTGATTTGGATGGGATGACACTCCTAGATCAAACTCCTGACAGTTTAGAAATAGATATGAACTCTGTTCAAAAGTATCGACTGCAGAGAGTCAGGCAGGAAATGGCAGCGCGAGACATTAGCGCTCTGATCATTTCCGACCCAGTTAATATCCGTTATGCAACGGGTGCACGTAATATGCAGATATTCTGCGCGCGTAATACGCCTTCTCGCTATCTGATTGTTACACCACATAAGAGCATTTTGTTTGAATTTACGGGTTGTGCACATTTAGGCGAAGGCTTAGAAACAATCGATGAGGTTCGTTCATCGGTCACGGCCAGCTTTGTTGCAGCGGGTAATAATATCAAGCAGCGAGAAATAGACTGGGCTCGTGAAATGACCGCTCTATTAGTCGAACTTGTTGGTATTGGCGGCAAAGTTGGCATGGAGCGTATGAATGCAGGCACAGCTATTGCAATGTCTACTTCTGGTTATGAAATAGTAGACGCGCAAGAGCCAATTGAGATGGCTCGTAGCATTAAATCTGCTGAGGAGATGAAATGCGTCATTGCATCACTTCGTATGACGGAAAGAGGTGTCATGCGCCTTAGAAATGCTATCAGACCAGGCATCACGGAAAATGAACTTTGGTCTGTTCTGCATCAGACCGTTATCGCGGAAGAAGGCGATTATTGTGAAACTCGTTTGTTATCCTCTGGAGCTAGAACCAATCCTTGGTTCCAAGAAACCGCGAGTAAAGTAATTGGAGAAAATGAACTTATAGCATTAGACACCGATGTTGTGGGCTGTTTTGGTTACTATTCTGACTTTTCTCGTACCTTCCATTCTGGTCCTGGCAAGCCGTCTGAGCAACAAAAAACGCTATATAAAGTCGCCTACGAACAGATTCAGCATAATTTAGGCATCATTAAACCGGGTATGTCGTTTAAAGATTATTCGAATGACGCTTGGAATATTCCTGAAAAATATCACAGTAATCGTTATTACCTTTCTGCCCACGGTGTAGGTATGACAGGTGAATATCCTTACCTTTATCACCATGCAGACTACAAAGACGCAGGCTATGACGGAGTCATTTTACCGGGCATGACGCTGTGTGTAGAAAGCTATATCGGTGAACAAAATGGCCATGAAGGCGTTAAGTTGGAAGAGCAAATTCTTGTAACTGAGACTGGCATTGAAATACTTTCTAAATTCCCTTTTGAAGAGACGTTGTTAAGTAATTAGCGGTATGTGTCGTTTGCTTATAAAAAGAAAAATGTAACGTCCTGTTCGACTAATTTGTATTTGTTTAAAAGTTAGGCATTGCTCTCTGATGACTTGTGTCGATGAAGATCATTAGAGAGAACTTATTCTAAAAGCTTTTGCTTAAGCATCAGCGCATAAATCACTAAAGGACAATTTATGAGTAGCTCAAAAAAAATTAAAATAGGAGTTTCTAAATCCGGATTTTATTCGGGTCTAAATCCTATTGTTACCTTAATTAGTAAAATGGTTATCGCGATGCTAGTTATTTACACTGTCGCGTTTCCGGATCAGGCTGTAAAAGTTTTAGGTCAGGTGAACACCTTATTACTAGCAACCTTTAATTCCTACTATATATACGCTGTAGCAACATTTTTAGTATTTTGCTTTGCATGTTGTTTAAGCCCGTTCGGCAAAATTAAGCTGGGTCAAGATGATGAAAAACCTGAGTTTTCGTTTTTCTCATGGTTTTCTATGATGTTTAGTGCTGGTATGGGGATAGGCTTGATGTTCTATTCCATCGGCGAACCTTTGTACCATTTTCAAACGAATCCAGCCTTGATGCAAAGTGGTGCTGAAGGTGCGAATGCTGCAGCAGTACCAAGTGCGATGAGATATACCTTGTTGCATTGGGGGCTGCATGCTTGGGCTGTCTACGTAACCGCAGGCCTTGCTCTGGCCTATTTTGCTTATAGAAAAGGGCTCCCTCTTACTATTCGATCAACCTTACAACCTCTTTTTGGTGACAAGTTAAATGGTTCAGCTGGACATCTTGTGGATATTATCGCGGTTGTTGCAACGACGTTGGGTGTTGCAACCACTATGGGTGCTGGTGTTACCCAATTAGTTGCTGGTGTTGAGTTTATTACAGGAACAGGAGGGTTAGTAACAAGTGATGGAAGCCCTACTGCTACCGCTTTGATTGTTACTCTTCTAGTGGTGATGATACTGTCAACTATTTCCGCTTTGACCGGTGTTTCTAAAGGGGTGAAATGGCTGAGTCAGGTTAATGTTATTTTGTCGATTGCGTTGCTGATTTTCTTTATCGTCTTTGGTTCGACTTTGTTTAGCTTAAAGCTGTTCGCTTCTAGTGTTATTGATTACACCGTTAATTTAATTCCTTTGACCTTCTCTGTTTGGGACAGTAGTACTGCCATTGGAGCTTGGCAAACAGGCTGGACTATTTTGTATTGGGCTTGGTGGATTGCTTTCGCACCTTTTGTTGGCTTATTTTTAGCGCGTATTTCACGTGGACGTACCATTCGTGAATTTGTACTTGGCTGTGTAGTTGTGCCTTCGCTTGTTTGTTTTGCTTGGATGGCCTTTTTAGGTGGAACTGGCTTGGATTTAGAACTTAGTGGTGTTGCTAAAGGGGCGATTACACAAGCTGTAAATGAGAATATTGCTTCTGTACTTTTTGTTACTATTGATCTGCTTAATTCAGGCCTTTTAGGTAGCATTATTAAAATGGCTTCTATTGTTTTAATTATTACCTACTTAGTTACGTCAGCAGATTCAGGTGTGCTTGTACTTAATACTATTATGGCAGGTGGTAATGATAATCCAGAACCTAAACATAGAATCATTTGGGGTGTTATTTTGACTCTAGTGGTTGGTTCTTTATTACTGGCTGGTGGTATGGGAGCTATTCAGAAGGCTATGATTATTGGTGCGTTGCCGTTCTCTGTTGTGATGATACTTATGTGTATTTCAATGGGGAAATCGTTACTGACAACAGAGAGAAAGGCTAAAGCCACTCCATAAAGGTAAAGTAGGGTTATATTGTAAATAATAGGCTCTACTTGCTTTATCCTTTTAAGTTACTAGATATTATTAGTCTTTGGCGGTGCGACTAGCACCGTTTTTTTATGTCTAAAATGTATATTTTGATAGCTTAGCGTGATGCAGTAATGTTTATTGCTTTTATTTAGTTAAGCGTACTGGTCGGTCGTCAGAAAGAGAAATGTGAGCTGGTTCTATGTTTAAAAAATAAACCCCAGCTCAGTGGCTGGGGTTTATTGGGAACTTGACGTGTTACGGGCTTGGATTAAACTTCGTATTTTTTGAATACTAAGCTGGCGTTTGTACCACCAAAACCAAAGCTGTTAGACATAACCAGATTTAGGTCTGCATTGTCTTTACGAGTCATCACAACAGGAATGTTGCCAGCTGCTGGATCAAGGTTATCTATGTTTGCAGAAGCTGCGATGAATTTGTTCTCCATCATTAGCAAGCAATAAATAGCTTCATGAACGCCTGCCGCACCTAGAGAGTGACCTGACAAGGATTTAGTAGAGCTAATCAATGGGATTTTGTCACCAAACGTTTCGTTAACCGCTTGAAGCTCTTTCATATCTCCAGCAGGAGTACTGGTACCATGAGTATTGATGTAGTCAATATCACCATCAATTGTACTCATTGCCATCTGCATACAACGCACAGCGCCTTCACCAGATGGTGCTACCATGTCGTAGCCATCAGATGTTGCACCATAACCCACCAACTCAGCGTAGATTTTCGCGCCACGTGCTTTAGCGTGTTCAAGCTCTTCAATAACGAGCATGCCGCCACCGCCAGCAATAACAAAACCGTCACGATTTGCATCGTAAGCGCGAGACGCTTTTTCTGGTGTTTCGTTATATTTAGAAGACAGAGCGCCCATAGCGTCAAACATACAAGTCTGAGCCCAGCTTTCTTCTTCGCCGCCGCCAGCAAAGACAATGTCTTGCTTGCCAAGTTGGATTAATTCCATGGCATTACCAATACAGTGGGCACTGGTTGAGCAGGCAGAAGTGATTGAATAGTTAACGCCTTTGATTTTAAAAGGTGTCGCTAGACAAGCTGAAACCGTACTTCCCATTGTCTGGGTTACACGGTATGGACCGACGCGTTTAACGCCTTTTTCGCGTAATGTATCGGCAGAGTCAACTAGGTTTTGAGCAGATGCACCGCCAGAACCAGCCACTAAGCCTGTACGTACATTAGAGACTTGGTCTTCTGTCAGACCTGAATCTATAATCGCTTGTTGCATAGATACATAGGCATAAGTCGCAGCATCAGCCATAAAACGGCGAACCTTACGATCAATGTTACTTGCATCTAAGTCAATACGACCACAAACATGGCTACGGAAACCGTATTCTTTGTAATCTTCAGCGAAACGAATGCCTGATTGGCCTTCGCGCAAGGAATTCAGAACGCTCTCTTTGTCATTACCTAGGCAACTGACAATACCAAGACCTGTTACTACTACACGACGCATAAATGTGCCTCTTTCATTCTTAATCTTTAGAAGTTATCAGTTGAAGTGAATAAGCCTACACGCAAATCTTTTGCTGTGTAAATTTCACGACCATCAACGGATACGCTTCCATCTGCAATACCCATAACCAACTTGCGTTCAATGACGCGCTTAAGTTGAATATGGAAAGTGACTTTTTTGGCGGTTGGCAGGATTTGGCCTGTAAATTTCACTTCGCCGGAACCAAGTGCGCGACCGCGACCTTTATTGCCTTTCCAGCCTAGAAAAAATCCGACTAGCTGCCACATAGCGTCTAAGCCAAGGCAACCAGGCATAACTGGGTCGCCAGGGAAGTGACATGCAAAGAACCAAAGATCAGGGTTTATGTCTAGCTCAGCAATAATTTCGCCTTTGCCATGTTCCCCGCCATCAGTCGAGATATGTGTTATGCGATCCATCATTAGCATATTGCCGACAGGAAGTTGGGCATTGCCTGCACCAAACATTTCTCCGTGGCCGCATTTTAATAGTTCGTCTTTTTCAAAAGATGAAGCTGTAGTCATTATAGTCCTATATCCACATCCAACCGATGACTCAAAATGGTCAGGTGGATTCATGTGGTCCAGTTTGCAGTATAAAATCTAGCTGATTATATCGGTTTGGAACCTTAATATGAATGTTTGAACGGAAAAAAACCGAATTACCTGAATAAAAAATGATCATTATTATGTTAATTCTAGTATTTAGGGAGGATTAGAGGGTTTTGAGCGTGTTTGTTATTACCATTTCTGTTTATTTTTTCTGTTAGGATATTTGCTTTGGTAATATCTTACTGGTTTGAGAGCCCTTATGAGAGTGAAAAAAAATACAAATTTAGCCATATGGCAACATCAAGTAGGCAGTGGTCACATTCAAGGATACCTGAGTCAGATTGAGAAAAATCAGCCAACCATTCATTTTCTTCATGGTAATGGTTTTTCGGTAAAGACATACCAGCGTTTTTTGGAAAAACTCGATGGCTACAATTTGATTATGCAAGATGCGGCGGGTCATGGTGAATCCACGTCTGGCGAGCGGTTTGTCGGTTGGAATGTGACGGCCTCTCGTTTTACTGAATCATTGAATGTACAGCGAGCAATGCTCCCTGACACAGAACTGATTGGCCTTGGTCACAGTTTTGGTGGTTGTATGACGGCTTTAATGAGCGAGCAGATGCCTTCTCTTTTTGATCGTCTGGTTTTGTTGGATCCCGCACTTTTTCCTCCTCGACTATTGTGGATGATGCGAGGTGTAAAGCTAACAGGTTTGAAAAGTCAGATACCCTTGGTAAGGCAAGCTCATCGACGTCGTACTCAATGGGAAAGCTTCTCACAGGTAAAAAGCAGTTTTTATGAAAGGGGAACGTTTAAAGGTTGGGAAGATGCTTGTCTAGACGATTACATTAGTTCATCGATTAAGCGAGATGAAAAAGGGCACTATCAATTGGGATGCCCACCATGGATGGAAGCCGCAATATTCTCAAGCTATCCAAAAGGGCTTTGGAAGGCGATCGCTAATATTTCTGTGCCGACCACTATTATTCAGGGTAAAGATACCTTTGATTACTTTAAAGAGGCTTATCAGCTTGCGGCAAAGCGAAACCCAAATATCCATATTGTTGAGGTCGAAGGGGGGCACTGTTTTATGCAGCAGCATACTACTATGGCGGCTGATGCTGTGATCAATGCGTTAAAAGGGGAGAAGTAAACCAAACACATTTGAGGTGTCTGTGTTTGGTTTTTTAATGGGAAGGTTAGTTACTGCGCTTGACTGATGCATTTGCTAAGGCAATGAGTGCTGTTTTGTATTCAGACTCTGGCAGCGAAGCGATAACCGTAATCGCTAGATCCGCTTGCTCTTGTGCTTTTTGCTGTGTGTATTCAATGGCGCCACAGTTTTGCACGTCATTAATGATGGTTTCTAGCTGCTCTAGTCCACCAGTTAGTATGGCTTGCCTTACTCGTTCAGCCGCGTCTTTCTCACCGTATTTCATGGTATAGATTAACGGTAAAGTGGGTTTGCCTTCAGCTAGGTCGTCACCAACACTTTTGCCCATTTCTTCCGCTGTGCTGGTGTAATCCATGATGTCATCAATGAGTTGGAAGGCGGTACCAACATACATGCCGTATTGTCGTAGCGCTTCTTGAAATTCAGTACTCGCGTCCGCTATCACTGCACCACAAAGTGCTGCACCTTCAAACAGTTTGGCTGTTTTGTACTGAATAACCTTTAGGTAGCTTTCTTCTGATGTGTCTGGATCGCCGCAGTTTATGAGTTGTTGAACTTCGCCCTCGGCAATGATATTGGTGGTTTTGGCTAAAATACTCATGCATCGCATGCTGCCAACATCGACCATAATTTGAAAGGCGCGAGAATACAGGAAGTCGCCAACCAAGACGCTCGGTGCATTGCCCCACTCTTCATTAGCGGTTTTTTTGCCACGGCGCATGTCGGATTCATCGACAACATCATCGTGTAGCAAGGTGGAGGTATGGATGAACTCTATAATCGTTGCCATCTGAATAGCTTGATTAAGTTTGGTTGTATCGAGCTCTGCGCTGGCTCTTGCCGCCAATAATACCAATAGCGGCCGCAGTCGCTTTCCACCATTACTAATGATGTAGTAGCCGATCTGTTCTATTAAAGGGATGTCACTACTAAGTTGTGACACAATATACTCGTTCACTTGGCCAAATTCATTGGCCACAACGTCATGTATTTGTATAGGTTGCATGCAATTTCCGAAGCTAAATAGTCTTACGCTGATCAGCAAGTGTGCCTCATGCTAGGTAAGGCTTGTGTCAGGGTCAACCTAAAATGCGAAAAATGTATAAAGACATTGCTTTTAGCTTGTATTGGGTGGTGTGATTTTGTACAATCTCGCGTCCGATTTATCCACATTTTGCTCCCTATCATATGGTTAGTAATCTTTTGTCCAATTTGGCCAAAAACTTATTGCCACTAGACGTAGGTCAAATTCAATTTCAGTAGCCGGATAAATCTTATTGGAGATGAACATGTTTGCAGTGATCAAAACTGGCGGTAAGCAATACCGTGTAGAAGAAGGCCAAACCCTTAAAGTTGAGAAATTAGCTATTGAAGAAGGTGGCGTGTTTCAATTCGACGACATTCTTCTTGTATGCAATGGCGACGACATTAAAGTTGGTGCACCAGTTGTAGAAGGCGCTAAAGTAACGGCTGAGGTTGTTGCTCATGGTCGCGGAGACAAAGTGAAAATTTTGAAATTCCGTCGTCGTAAGCATTCTATGAAGCGTATGGGTCATCGTCAGTGGTTCACGGAAGTGAAAATAACTGGTATTAACTAAGCGCTAACTATTCAAATTTAAGGAGTAAGTCATGGCTCATAAAAAGGCGGGTGGTAGTACTCGTAACGGTCGCGATTCCGAGTCGAAACGATTAGGTGTCAAACGTTTTGGTGGTCAAGTTGTGATCCCGGGTAACATTCTTGTTCGTCAGCGTGGTACTCAGTTCCACCCTGGTGTTGGTGTTCAAATTGGTAAAGATCATACTTTGTTCGCTGTAATTGAAGGCCAAGTGAAGTTTGAAGTGAAAGGTAGGTTGAAGCGTCGTACAGTTTCTGTCGTAGCTGCTTAATCACTTACTAAAAACTTAAAAAAAGCTCCGCGACGCGGGGCTTTTTTTTTGGAAGAATTCTATAATCAGAGTTGTTAATTCTGATAATCCACCGAAGAGGTGTATCTGTGAAATTTGTTGATGAAGCCGGAATCTATGTAAGAGCGGGTAAGGGCGGTAATGGTTGTTTGAGTTTTTGGCGCGAAAAGTATGTTGCTAAAGGCGGTCCTGATGGTGGTGATGGCGGTAATGGCGGCAGTGTCGTGCTGGTGGCCGATGAGGCCTTAAATACCCTGATCGATTTTCGCTTTACGAAGAAGTACATTGCTGAGAGTGGAGAGACGGGCCAAGGGCAAGATATGACGGGTTCGAAAGGGCCGGATCTTGAGATTAAAGTGCCTGTTGGAACGACCGTAATCGATGACGATACGGGCGA
>CAXBGJ010000003.1:0-51497 GCA_963975045.1 uncultured Marinomonas sp.
ATAGATAAGAGGTTATGGCCAAGTGAGTAGCTAACCTCATTGTCTTGATAGCTTATTTCTGGTTGCGAATCACTCATTGCAAGAGAGCTACGTTCAGCTTTAAAGCGCTGAGGTGTTGAGCCTCTGGAGTAGTGAAGTAGACTGTCTTGCATTTTAATCGTGGTGCTTGAATGGTTATGCAAAAGCGCTTGCTGAGAAACAAAGACACGATCATTGTCGAATATTAAGCTTAGCTGTGGTGTCCACGAAAGCTGATTTGTCTGATAGCTGACGGGGTAGGATACAGTTGGTGAGTCTTTAATATCTGATTGTTCAAGAGGAATTAAGTAGAAATCATCGAGCGGTAATGTGGTTGGGCGGTTATTAATCGTTAGCAAAAAGGAGCGGGTGTCCTGCTCAATTTTTGTGAGAGTGCCGGTATAGTTTAATTCTCTTTGTTTGTGCTCTACCCTAATTTTCCGGCCGATTTCATCGAACCAATTTGTATTGAGACTGTTTTGCAGGTGCGTTATTGGGGAAAAATTTTCTTCGAGAGGGATAAGAGTGCCCGGATTTGGGGTGAGGCTTAGCTGTTGACTGCTTTCGACTATTTGACTGTTATTTAATCCAATAACGGCATGAATGGGCGCTGCAAAAGTAGGTTGCGCTAATGCTGTTCCTAAAAGAATACCGATGCAAAGATAGCTTGGTTGTTTTTTCATACAAAGAGTCCCTCTAGATTGTGTATTTACCATCATACTCATTATCGTGATGAGCGCTCACACATGGTAACCTAATAACCTGATACGGTCGTAAAGTAATCTAGCAAAAATAAGGGTTTGGAGTGGATAAAAAATTACTGATTATTGACGGTTTGAATTTGATTCGACGTTTTTATGCCGCATTAGAATCTGAGCAAGATTTAGCTCGTCGAGTCGAACGTGCTCAAAGTATTACCATTGAGGCGCTGGTTAAACTAGCACATCAATTTAACCCTTCTTACGCGGTGGTTGTTTTTGATTCTAATGGTAAAACGTGGCGACATAATTTATATCCTGAATATAAGTTAGGTCGTGTGCCAATGGATGATTTGTTATTAGAATCCTTGCCTGATTTTGCCAAGCTATTTCGTTTTAATCATTTTCCTTGTTTACGGCTAGATGGTTGGGAAGCGGATGATTTGATCGCCACCTTAGCGGTCAAAGCAGCCCACAATAACGTGACATCGTATATTGTTTCTACCGACAAGGGGTTCACCCAATTATTGGGAGATGAGCGTATTTTACAATATGATTATTTTGCCAAGTTGGGCTATGACAAAATTTGGGTTCCGGGTAAATACGGAGTGGAGCCGCACCAGTTAGTCGATTATTGGGCTTTGGTTGGGGATACCACCAACCGTATTCCAGGTGTTAAAGGGATTGGACCTAAAACGGCTCTTACCATTATTAACGCCTTTCCTACGATAGAAGAAATCTATGCAAATGTGACGTTTTTTTCAGAGCGTATTCAGACGATGTTAGCGGGTGGTTATGAGCAATGCTTACAATCTCGTTCACTGGTCGCATTGAAAACGGACGTGGACGTTGGTGTGCGACTTTCACAGCTTCGTTATACGCCTAAAACAGTCTCTTGATGTCCTTTATTTCTATTTTTATCCGGTGTGATAATAATCAAGCGTGAACTGGGGTCTAGATACACTAAGGGAAGTCCATTTAGTTACGATGTCATGTCTATTTTTAGTGCGTTATGCCATCAGAAAGCGAATGTTTACAGAATATCAAATGTCTAACTCGAAAATATATGATAGCCCTCTTACTCATAAGCGGTCAGGGGCTTATAATAGCGGCATTTAAGACAACGGATAAAAGAGATTTTTATGTCAGAGGTAAGAACACGTATTGCGCCATCACCAACGGGTGACCCGCATGTAGGCACCGCTTACATTGCACTATTTAATATGGCATTTGCACGTAAAATGGGCGGTAAGTTCATTTTACGTATTGAAGATACAGACCAGACTCGTAGTACGCCTGAATCTGAAAAAATGATTTTAGATGCGTTGCGTTGGTTAGGGCTTGATTGGGCTGAAGGCCCAGATGTCGGTGGTGAATACGGCCCTTATCGCCAAAGTGAGCGTGGAGATATTTACGGTCAATATGCTTTGGAATTGGTCAATAAAGGCCATGCATTTTATGCGTTTGAAACAACGGAAGAGTTGGATCAAATGCGTATCGATCAAAAAGAACAAGGGTTGCCTCAGAAATACGATGGCCGTGCTTTGTCACTGACTCAGGAAGAAGTTCAAGCAAAATTAGATGCCGGTGTTCCTTACGTTATACGCATGAAAATTCCGGAAGAGGGCACATGTGTCGTTCAGGATATGCTACGAGGCACGATTGAAATTGATTGGACTCAAGTGGATATGCAGGTACTGCTAAAAGCAGATGGTATGCCGACCTATCATCTGGCAAATGTTGTTGATGACCATTTAATGAAAATCACCCATGTTATTCGTGGTGAAGAATGGATTAACTCAGCACCAAAGCATATTTTATTATATCAATATTTTGGTTGGGATATGCCAACACTCTGCCATATGCCATTGCTACGTAACCCTGATAAATCTAAGTTATCAAAACGCAAAAACCCGACCAGCATTTTGTACTATCAGCGTATGGGGTATATGTCAGAAGCCGTGATTAACTATCTTGGTCGTATGGGGTGGTCAATGCCTGATGAGCGTGAAAAGTTTTCATTAGATGAAATGGTTGAGCATTTTGATATTCAGCGTGTTTCCTTGGGCGGTCCTGTTTTTGATGTAGAAAAACTCAGTTGGCTAAATGGCATGTGGATTCGTGAGAATTTGTCGCCAGAAATGTTTGCGCAAAAATACATTGAGTGGGCATTGAATCCAGACTATTTAATGAAGATTCTTCCCATGATTATTCCTCGTGTTGAAACTTTTTCTGATGTCGCTGACGTTGCTGGTTTTTTCTTGAAGGGCCTATTGCCAATCACGAAAGAAGATTTCGCTACGGTTAAAATGGAAGAAGAAGTGCTTCGTAAGGCCATGCAATTTGCTTTGTGGCGTTTGGAAGCATTGAATAAATGGGAAAAAGATGAAATCTTCAATGCAATGAAAACATTGGCACAATCTCTTGAAGTTAAGCCAAAAGACTTTTTTGCACCATTGTTTGTGGCTATTTCAGGTACTACAGCGTCGGTTTCTGTTTTTGATTCTATGGCAATCCTAGGTTCTGATATTTCTCGTGCTCGTATGCGTACAGCCGTAAATGTTTTGGGTGGTCCATCTAAGAAAGAAGCTAAGCGTTGGGAAAAAGAATTTGCTGAGTTATAAGCTATATTTCGTTTAGTTTGAAAGACTAGGCCAATAAAAAAACCGACTATCAAAGTCGGTTTTTTTTATTTCAGTTGTTCGTCCTTATATTAACGAGTAGTAAATACGCTCGTTTTCTTATCTAGACTGCTTACCTGATTATGTATATCACGTGTATTGCCTTCAATGCTGTTTATGTAGCTATTATCACGTTGTAGCTGCTGGGCAATTTTATCCATTTCTTCGCTCATATGAACAGCGGTTTTTGCAACTTCTTGAATCGACCTAGCCATATCAATTGAGGACGCAGAGCTTGTTTGAGCATTCTGTTCAATCTCTCGAATAGCCAGCTCTGCTTTTTCACTGAATGTTTCAATGGCGTGCAGGCTCTCTTGTCCGCTCTGCATGGTTTCAATAGCAGTTTGGGTAGAGGATTGAATCGTACTTACAATATCGGTGATTTTTGCGGTTGCATCAACGGTTTTTTCTGCGAGAGAGCGAACCTCATCTGCAACAACTGAGAAACCTCGGCCAGCCTCACCAGCACGTGCTGCTTCAATTGCTGCGTTGAGTGCTAGAAGGTTGGTCTGATTTGCTAGATCGTTAATCATCCCGATTACATTGTCGATGTCTTTTGAAAGCTGACCTAGTTCGTTTAACTGCTTACTTGTTTTATTGACGATACTAATGGTGCTTGAAAGGTTTGATAGCGCACTTTTAATCGTTTCTGCGCCAACCTTAGCAGATTCATACGTGTTCTGTGATTGACTACTTAAATCTTCTGTCGTGGTTGAAATACTAGAAATAGTGGTTGAAATTTCTTCTGTTGCAGCGGCTAAAGAATTTGTTTGCTCACTTACCGAGCGGTTGCTTTGTGCGATATTGGTAACCGAAGTGTTTAACTGCGATACCATGTCATTTACACCTTGAGTTGTACTAACCACCTCACCGATGACCGAGCCAAGTCCATTCGTCATTTCATTTACAGAGCTACACAACGAGTCAAATTCATCATTACGTTTATTATTTACGTGTAAACGTGCAGTTAGATCGCCGCCTTTTACTTTCCCAAGGTCTTTAATGATTTGATTGAGTGTTTTGTTAACGCTGCTACCAATTCCCATCATCATTAATGCGGCAATGATTGCGACAACAATACTAACAATAATTAGGCTGATACTTGCTTGTTGAGAGCTTGCTGAGGCTTGTTGGCGTGCCTCCAAAACCGCTTTCTGCATGTACTCTACTGCAATTAAGCGTGTTTGACCGAAGTTAGCTTTAACATCCATAAAATTGGATTGTAGCTCTTTTAATTGTTGGTTCTCGTTTTCAAAGCTCTCCATAGAGGTAAAGTATTTATTTACACCCTCTCCAAAGCGCTCTTCAAGGCCAAAGTTTACAACACGCTGATAGAATTTATCATAACGCTCCATGAAGATATCTTTGTTAGCTGGAGAGGGTTCAAAGATAAAATTCTTTTCTGCTTCACGAACAGGTAAAAATTCTTGCTTTACTAAGCTTAGGAATGAAATTTCCTCTGTGACATTTTCACCTAAAAGAGATATTTCACCTCTAAGCCCTGAAGAACCATTAAAGCCAATCAGTTGTTTCTGACTGACCAGTAGTTTCAATGCTTCATTGTAACTTGCTAAAGAAATGGTGATGTTGTTTATGTTCTTCTTAGCTTCTGGGTCTTGAAGTAGATTCATGTCTTCTGCAAGCGTTGCCATTGAGGTTGTATTATTAGCATCAAGCTGCTCAATGAAACTTTCGTAAGTGCTGTTATCGATTCTTGATAAAGACTCGTACTCTTCCATCAAAGTGATAACTAGGGAGGCTAGATCTTTATCTACTTTTGTTAGACGTTCGAACTTTGAAGAGGAAGTTTCTTGAACATTCAATCCTTGTAAAGCAACAGCAGTTACAACAACGAATCCAAGAATAGCCGCAATAAGTAGAGAGAGTAGCTTGGTACGAAAACTAAGGTTTGCCAACATATTTTATCCTGCACTTTTTTATTATAGATTTAACAGTAGACGCCCTGATAAGAAATAACCGATGATTTTATCTTATGTTTGCGTCTATCAAAGCATTACAAATATTTACTTAAGTATTCTATTTCTACTATGGCCTTATTTGCAATTAAATGACATAGAAATATGGATGTATCGACCTTGTTTTTTGCAGTGAGTATAGTTTCTAATCAACTTTTATTTGACTGTAGGCTAAGTGCTTAGAAATCATGTGGGCTGAGCCATATTTTAACTTGTTGATTTCCAAGATAGCTTATGTTTCCAGAATAGCGAGCTACACCGCTGGAGCTGAATTCGAACTTGTAGACTCTTTTAATCTTTATTTGTCCATGATGCCAAGTCGGTCTCCACTCATTGCCCGCCACACTGCCTTCTAATAATTGCAAGTTAAGTGATTCACAATGTTGTTTTGCCCTTATGAGAGCTTGTTCGCGAATAGTTGCATTGCTCCACCACATATAGATGATTGTAGCGATCAAAAGAAAAATAACAATGTCTGAGAGTTGTAAGTTCATGTATGCCAACTATGTATCAATGAAGTTTTAACATGATAGCGAATAGTGGTTAGGAAAAAATAGTCTTTAGAGAAAGAAATGCGTGGCTACCTCCAAGCAGGAGAGAAAGGAGAGGTAGCCACGTTCTTTACGCTTTGCAGAAAACCATACAATTATCTCATTGCTGAAAGCAAAATTTGGGCATTCAGGGCAGTGAATGTTGTAGAAACCAAATTTGAGTCGTTTGCTTAAATACAATGGCCAGTCAGGTAATAATTTATGCGGCTTCTACTGCTCTTTCAGCGTAAAGTTGGATAACCCACTGCTCAATACGTTGGTCAGTGAGTTCAAACTGTTGATCTTCGTCTATTGCTAAACCAATAAAGTGTTCTTTGTTTATAATGCAGGCTCTTGACGCCTCGAACTCATAACCTTCCGTTGGCCATTGACCAATAAAGGTGGCATTAGAGGGTAATAATTTTTCATAGAGCCAACCCATTGCATCAACAAAATAATCGCCATAACCAAATTGATCGCCTAATCCGTATAAGGCGATAGCGGTATTTCCTAGAGATAGCTCACTTAAGCTGTCTCCGATGTCTTCCCAATCAGATTGAATGCCCCCAAAGTCCCAGGTAGGGATGCCTAAAATGAGCATGGAATATTGTTCAAGTTGGCTAAGCTCTATGTCTTTGATGTTAAACAGATCTACCTGTTCTCCAAGCTCTTCCCATTGTTTGGCAATCTTATGCCCAACTTCTTCTGTGTTGTTTGTATCTGTGCCATAAATTAGGGCTATGGATGAATGTGCCATATTCAATACTGTTCCTATTACTTAATGAATTTGTTCGTATTGGTGACTGCTGACACCAAAGTGCTTAATAAAAGCGGCTTCAAATTGGTCTTCAGAAAAGCCACTTTGAGCAACAATATGCGGCTTTGCGGCAGGGTTTTGTCTAAGCAGTGCTGCCGCGGACCTGATGCGACTACGAGAGCGGTAGCTCTCAATGGATTGTCCAACGAGCAAATAAAACCCAATGGCGAGTGCTTCTGCATTGAGTCCAACTTTTTGTGCTAAACATTTGCTGTCTAAGGTGTCGTATTCCGGCATTTCTAAAAGATTTTGAGCATGGAATAACTTGCTTTGGCAGTCTTCACATTGTGACAAATGGCTAAGCATTTGCAGCTGCTCTATCAAGGTAAATGTGAGAGAGTACAAGTGTCCTGCAAGGCTAATAGAATGACCCGCATGCGACAAAATAGGCTGTACTATGCTGGTGGTTCTTTCTGTAATAGGGAGTTTTATAACGGCGTTTTCATTCCCTAGGCTGTGCTGCAGGGAGGTGAAATGCTGAATGATTTGATCTTTTGTTTCACCTAGTACTGAGGCTAAATGCGCTGGGCTAATGCGTACCTGTAGTAAGCTGTGTTCTTTGTTTTTTGCTATAAAAAAATGACCACTGATATTTTGTGCTTGATATGAGATCTGCACCGAATCTATATCTTTTACTGTTTTTATCGGTTTTGTACCCAGAAAAGAAAAATACAATCCGGGTTGTGCTTCTTCATGAATGGAAAGATCAGAGTGGGCACTTAGGTGCTGATTAAGCAGTTGTAGATTTGGAAGTAGGGCACGTTGTTGTTTATGACCTGACAGCCAAGGAGCGACCTCTTCTTTTATTTCTCCTGCATTGTCATATACATCACGCATGTTTACTTGCATTGTATGTTACCTCTAATCTGATAATGGTTATCATTAAAGGGGTTTTTTCAATCTAATGCAAGTGATTCTCATTAGAAATATTTATGAGAATCACTTTATCGATGTTTTTATCTGATATGCGCGGTGAAATAGGAAGAATTAGTCTAAATAATCGGTTCTATTTAGGCCGTATTTTTGCATTTTTTGATTGAGCGTTCTGCGTGGAAGTTGAAGCTGTTCAAGAACAAGTTGAATGTTGCCCTTTTGTTGTCGAATACTTGCCTCGATTAAGCTGCGTTCAAATTCTTGTACCTTAACGCTCAATGGGAGAGGCGTGATCGTATCTATGTCATCTTGGGCCTGATAACCAGCCAAAATCTTAGCCACGCTGGTATTGGGCTCTAACGCATAACGTAGGGCAACATTTCTTAACTCACGAACATTTCCTGGCCATCCGTATAAAGTCAGTGTCTCATGATCTATCGGACTAAGTTGTCTAAAATCTCCGCCACGTTCTTTGACCGCCATGCGACAAAAATTCTCAAAAAGCAGCGGGATGTCAGACCCTCGGTTACGCAAGTCTGGAAGGTGTATTTGCGATACATTGAGGCGGAAGAATAAGTCTTGTCTGAAATTTTCTAATGTTTGTAAATCGCTTTTGGCTGCTGCGACAACACGTAAATCTATCTTTATTATACTGTTGCTGCCGACACGTTCTAGTTGATTTTCTTGTAAGACGCGCAGTAATTTGATTTGCATTGCGAGTGGCATGCTTTCTATTTCATCTAGAAATAAAGTGCCGCCACTGGCATGTTCGAGTTTTCCAATTCTTTTTTTATTGGCGCTGGTAAAGGCACCAGCTTCATGACCAAATAGTTCACTTTCAAACAATTCGGCAGGGATGGCTGCGCAATTTATTGCAACGAACGGGTTGGTGTTTCTAGGGCTACAGTCATGCAGTGCTTTTGCTACTAGTTCTTTGCCGCAGCCTGTTTTACCATAAACAATAACGTGAGTGTCCATGCTGGCAAAGGTGTAAATTTGTTGCCTAACTCGAATGATTTGTTCATTTTGGCCAATGATGATTTCTTCTAGACCATGAAGGTCTCCGAGGTATTGAGATTGGTTTGCATGCTGAAGTTGAACCTTTCGGAGCTGAATGGCTTTTGCGACAGTTTGCAGTAGTCTGTTTGGATCAAAGGGCTTTTCAAGGAAGTCAAAAGCCCCATCACGCAATGCGTTGACCGCTGTGTCTACGTCACCATGGCCGGTAATCAGGATAAAGGGCAATTCATGCTCTTTTGAAAGGCAATGGCCCATTAGGGTTAGGCCGTCGATGGGTGTCATGCGAATATCACTGACAATTATACAGGGCATACCGACATTAAATCGATCGATTAACTCTTGAGCTTCATGAAATTCTCTTACCGCATAACTTGATAGGCGCAGCCATTGTGCTGTCGTCGAACGAACGATATCGTCATCATCAAGCAGCCAGATTTCAATGGGATTAATCGTATTTTTTTCCATATTAAGCCTTTAGCAGTGTTAATCGAAATACTAGAAGCGAGTCATCATTATGGCTTGCTGTCAGTGTTCCATTCATGTCTTTTGCTAAGTTTGCGCTGATGGCAAGCCCGAGCCCTAATCCTTTGCCAATAGGTTTTGTTGTAAAGAACGGCTCAAAAATATGCGTAGTCTTACTTTTTTCGATTCCTGGGCCATTATCTTGGTAGCTAATAGTTATTTGGCTATCATGGCTCTGCAACGATATTTTAATGTTTGGTATTATTTTTAGTTCAGAACAGGCTTGGACTGAATTACTGATTAGATTTGAAAATATTCTCTCCAGCCTAGTAGGTTCAGCAATGACCATATCTAAGTCGTTTAGCTCAATTTCCCAGTGTATGCCATGAACGTCATCACCAAGGCTCTCAATAGCTCGTGTAACAGAGTTTTTTATAGAGGTTGGTGCAAGTTGTTCGGGTCTTCGGTAGGCGAGTACTTTTAATTCACTGGTTAATTTTTGCATTCTTACCACAAGGGATTCTAAGTCGATGAGTATTTTTAACGCTTGCTCTGAGTCTTGGCGTTTTAGTAGTAGTTCTGCAGTATAAGCCAGTGTTCTGATGCCTGTTAATGGCTGGTTTAGCTCATGGGCAATAGCGGTCGACATTTGTCCTATAGCAGCGAGTTTCTCTGTTCTTAAGAGTTCTTTTTGTGCGGCTTCTAAGGCTTTGGTTCGTTCCAATACGCGTTCTTCTAGTCGAGAATTTGCTTCTAATAAGCTCAGTTCTGCTTTCTTACGCTTGCTGATGTCGAGCAAGGTCACTAAGTAACCTTGGGATTCGCTCCATTTTAGAGAAGACACGGATAATAGTGCAGGGAAGGTTTGACCGTTGTCTTTTTGCAGTACGACTTCTTGTTCTAATAAATTTGTTGCATGGGGTGGCGTGTTTATTTCTTGTGTCTGTAAAGATTTGATAAAGGACAGTGCACTCTGGTTTTCTGGGCAATCAGGTAAAAATTCGTACAGGTAATGCTCGTTAAGTTGGGCTCTTTGTCCAAAGTAACGAAGTCCCATAGGGTTAACAAATGATATTTCACCACGTTTGGTGAGCTGTAAAAGCCCAACGTGGGTGTTTTCAATTAAAACTCGTTGGCGCTGGGCACTATTGGCGATGAGTAATTCGTTTTCTAGCTTTGACGCAATTTTTAGGGAGCGTTCGCGGCGATATAACCAAAATAGAAAGATTAAGGCAAATATTCCTAGGCTAATGAAGGCAATGTTTTGAGCTTTCTTTTGTATGCCTTTTAAGTTGGACAAATAATGAATTTGCCATTTCAAATCGTCTAAAGTGACGTTTTGTAGCAGATAGTTTTTACCGTTCAGATGATAAATTTTAGATCGGGTTTTATTGAAAAACTGAACGTCGGTATGGTTCTCTAACCAGTCACTGACTAAAAGGCGATTAAGTCTATCCGCTAAAAAAATGAGGTTGTTTTGGTCTGTCATAACGACTAAGTCATCAAGAAGGTTCCAGCGTTCAATTAAATCACTAACGTTAATTTTTACCGCAACAGCCCCCGCCAGTCCGGTTGATGTATACACTGGAGCAAGTACAAGGTGGGCGGATTTAAATTGTTCAGGATTATAGCCAGAGACAAGAATGTATTCACCTTGTTGCTCTTTCAGTACGTTACTCAGATCTTGTTTACTAAAGTAATCATCTAAGTTGAAGTGAGGAGATTGCTCACTTGAGACAAGAAGGTTGCCCTGTGCAGAAAGAATGAACCAGTCTTGAGTTTTGGATACATGCGTAAGATCTTCTAGCTGTCGCTGTAGGCGCTGCGTTAACTCTTCGTTGCTTGTGTCATTCATAAACGCTAATAACGTTGGGTTATCTGCAAGGGCATAGGGAAGAATGTGGTAGTTTTTTAATTCATTTCTTAATTCAATCACATAATCAAGTAGCTGATCTTGGCCTTCGGAGTGTTTGTCTATAATAAGCGCTTGATAGGCAATGGTGTTTACGCCAAAGAAAAGCAAAGTAAGTACGGCGCATCCGAAGGATAAGAAAAAAAGGCGATGTTTACGGAAGTGTGAAATCAAAGAGAGTCTCGCTAGCCTTTATTGTGTCAGCCAGTTTGCAGAGTGTGATTATATTAGGTTAAAGCTGCGTAACAAAGTAACGCCAATACTAGTAGTAATCAAGGATACGATGGTGGTAATCACAATGATATTTGCGGCAAGCGCAGAGTTGCCATTCATTGCGCGTACCATAATATAGCTTGCGGATGCAGTAGGGGCGGATGACATAAGGAATAGGACGCCAAGTTCCATACCTCTGTAGCCTAATAAATAACCGCCATAGGTGAGTACGAAAGGAATAAAAATGAGCTTTCCCACCGAGGCCATCATGGCTCCTAGCATACCGCTTCTCAAAGACTTAAAACTCAATGACGCTCCGGCACATAATAAAGCCAATGGTAGCGTCATTTGCGCGAAGTAATCACCGGCTTTGTACAGTGTCATTGGCAGTGTTATGCCTGTGAGACTAGACGCAAAAGCGGCCATTATCGCAATAATAAGCGGATTTTTTGCGATGCCTTTTAATATGCTTTTAATATTAGCGTTACCACCTAATCCGCGACTCAATCCGATGACAGATAATATATTGAATAAAATAGTGACACCGCCTAAGTAAATGGAAGCTACGGCAAAAACCTCATCACCATAAGCATTCACGCAATAAGCTAAACCAATGATTCCCATGTTGGAGCGAAAGGCACCTTGTACTAAAACAGCGCGTTCAGCTTTGTCTGAAACCCAAGTAGACATTATCAATTCGAGTGCTATGTAGGTGATAGTGACGGCAGCCATGGCGTAAATAACCAAGGACAAGTCGGTGTTACTGGTTAAATCTGTTTTGGAAATACTGATAAAAAGTAGAGCGGGAAGTGTGACGTTGAACACTAATTTAGACGCGACATCAATGAAATTATCATTGATCAGCCGTATACGGTATAACACGACGCCCAATACCAATATTAAAAATATCGGCATGGTGATAGAGAAAGAAAATACCAATACGTCTAAAAAATTGTTCAACGCTATTCCTTAGAAAAAATTTTATTGATCGTTGTTTTCGAAGCGATATCCTGCACCATAAACAGAGTGAATAACATTCAACTCTGGTGCAACAGCAGAGATTTTTTTGCGCAGTTTTTTGATATGGCTATCAATCGTGCGGTCACTTACTACTCGGCTATCAGCATAGATACTTTTCATTATAAGGTCTCGACCGAAAACACGGCCAGGTTCTTTTATGAGTAGTTGAAGTAGCTGAAACTCAACGGTTGTTAGATCGATTAGTTCGCCTTTGTAGGTTACTCGTAGGCGATCTACATCCATGTCAAAACCATCGGTTCTTGGCGATTCAGCTTGATCCAGTTCAACACGGCGTAAATTTGCTTTCACACGCGCTACAATTTCTCGTGGGCTGAACGGTTTGCATACATAATCATCTGCGCCCATTTCCAAGCCAATTAGACGATCAATTTCTTCTGCTTTTGCAGTGACCATAATGATAGGGACACCGCTGAATTGGCGCACTTGTTTGCAGATTTCAACGCCATCTAAACCAGGTAACATTAGATCTAGTAGAATGATATCTACTTGATTGTTTTTAATATAATTGACGGCAATATCCCCACGATCAAGGTGGTGATGTTCGTAGCCTGCTTGCTCTAAATAAGCGGACATTAATTCTGCTAATTTTGGTTCGTCTTCAATAATCAGTACTTTACTCATAATATTATTTATTCCATATCAGTTTAAAGGGAATTCTATTCTTATTCCTAAGCCACCATCTGGGGAGTGATAAGCACTGATAGTGCCTTGATGTCCATCCACAATATTAGAGCAAATAGCAAGACCTAAGCCTCTTCCACCAGTTGCTCTGTTTCTTGAGTTTTCAACGCGATAAAATTGCTCGAAAATTTTATTCTTTTCTTCTTCGTCGACGCCTGGCGCAGTATCTTCAAAAAGTATAATGACCTTTTTATTTTGCTTTGAAAGCTTAATAATTAGTTTCCCAGGCGCATTGGTATATTTTTGTGAATTATTCATCAGATTCAAAAAGAGTTGATGTAATCGATCTGCGTCACCTGTCATAACAATAGGTTTTTTCTGAGAATATTCAAACTCTAATTCTAATCCGGCTTCGTTAAACGGAAGCATCATGGATTGAACGGTTTGCTCCATAATGTCATTTATTGAAACTTCATCCATGTCGTAATTCAAACTGCCCATATCATGCATGGATAATTGATTTAAGTCATCAATTAGGCGAGCAATATGGATCGTCTCTTGATGTAGCGAGGCGAGGCTTTCAGGAGACACCTTAATAATACCGTCCTGCATTGCTTCAATTTCTCCCCTGAGTATTGCCACCGGTGTTCTTAATTCGTGGGCGGTATCAGCTACCCAGCGTTTACGTGCTTCTCTAGTATGTTCTAACGTGGAGGCTAAGTTATTTAAATCACAACTAAGACTGGCTAGCTCATCGGCGCCTTTTACCGTTATTCGAGTTTCATACTTTCCAGCGGCCAGTTTTTTTGTGGCTCGCTGCATAGAGCAAATCGGACGGCTTAACCATTGTGCCAATGGCCATGTTAAAAGTGCCGCAATCGCGAGCATGAACGCAGAGATAAGCAAGAATGCTTCACCTTGTTGGCGAACAAAGCGTAATGTTTGGTCTTGGACCAACTCTCTAATTGAACGTAGGCCAACATAACCGACAATTTTTTTATTGACCTTTACAGCGTAAATTTCTGCATCAGTGAAGTGAGTCTTCCCAATAATTGGCTTCTGTTGGCTGTCAAATAAGAGAAAACGCTGACGATAATACTGTGACGGGTAAATCAAGTCTAAATTAGGTGTACTAGGTGGCGGTACTAAATCTCTTAAGTTTTCAAGCTTCGCTTTGTGCCATTCGTTTTCCATTCGACTTTCTTGGACCAAAAAATACCAATCATCATAATATATGTAGAGATTGGCGGTTCTGTTCGCCATTTGCTCTAAAAAATCACGGTCACGTTCCGTCGCGTAAGAGACAAAGCCTCTATCAAAGCTCCATTGGAATACTTGCCACATAGAAACAATAAGTAGGATATTGCTCAAAACAAAAACTGCAAAAAGTTTATGTCGAATTTTTAACCCTTTGGTAATGGCCATAGATGGGGTTGTAATCCTATTCTGTGTCCTGCTGAGGTTTTATTTGCAGGGGATTATAGTCATCGATACTAGGTTAAAGAGTGTTTAGCATCGAACTTATTCGTTAGTCGTTCTAATCGTCTGTTTACTATACAGTTTTAATGTGAAAGCTGGCTACTTGGTTGAAGTGTAAATAATGAGGATTTCTAATTGATGATTTCCTGTTAATATTACCGGCTGATTTGTATTTTTTAGGTTGCGTTATGGCTTTGTGGTCTGTGTTGAAAGGTGTTGTTTCATTCTTACTGATTGTGATGAATACCTTAGTGTGTTTTGTCCCAGTTATGCTGTTGGCTTTGTGTAAGTGTCTCATGCCGTTTCCATCTGTACACGCTATTTTAAACGTCGTTTTAGATCGAGTGGCGACTTTTTGGATTGGTGTTAATAATTTTAATCAACGTCATCTTGGTCGGTCGGTGATTAGTGTGTCAGGTGCGAAGGATTTTTCAATTAACGATTGGTACATGATCACAGCGAACCATCAGTCTTGGGTTGATATTCTTATTTTGCAGCGTCTTTTTAATCGACGGATTCCGTTTATTAAATTTTTCTTAAAACGAGAGTTGATTTGGGTGCCATTTATCGGACTTACTTGGTGGGCGTTAGAGTTTCCTTTTATGAAACGCTATAGCGCAGCGTTCCTCAAAAAACGACCTGATCTAAAGGGCAAGGACATCGAGATAACAAAAAAAGCGTGCGATAAATTTCAATACTTTCCCGTTTCCATTATGAATTTTCTGGAGGGAACGCGTTTTACGACTCAAAAACAGGCTCAACAATCTAGTGTGTATAAACACCTTTTAATGCCCAAAGCTGGTGGTCTATCTTTTGCGTTGAACGCGATGGATGGGAAGTTACATCATTTGATCGATGTGACCATTGTTTACCCAGATGGCATTCCCAGTTTTTTTGATTACCTTTGTGGAAAAACATCAGAAGTAAAAGTTCATACTCGCATATTACCGATTGAAAATGCATTGCTCGGTGATTATCAAAATGACGCAGAATATAGGGCGTATTTTCAGCAGTGGGTGAATGAGCTTTGGCAGCAAAAAGACCAGCAGTTCGAATGCTTACTGTATGCTGAGACGAATAGTATTGAGCAATAAATAACACGTTCTCTTTCTGTATCCTTCAATAAATCGAGAATTGTATCTTTTTTATTTTATTGAAATGTCTGACTCTGTTTTTCTACTCTTAATTTATCGAGGCGTTTGGTATGGATATTTCTCATTTATTGACCTCTCACTCACGAAACATGGAAGCCTCTTTGGTTCGTGAGCTGCTGCATTATAGTCAACAGCCAGATATTCTATCTTTAGCAGGTGGTTTGCCAGATGAAAACCTGATGCCAGCATACCCAGAATTGAAGCAACTAACCGACAGTCGACAATATGGTCCAAGTGAAGGTGAGAAAGACCTGAGAGAATGCATTGTGTCGATTGTGGCTGAGCGAGGTATTCAGACATCTACTGATAATGTGCTGGTAACCAATGGCTCGCAACAAGGATTGGACATTGTTAGTCGTTTAATTTTAGACGAAAGTTCGACCATTTTAACCGAGCAGCCGACTTATCTCGCTGCTTGTCAGGTGTTTAAATTGCAAGGTGCGAGAGTTCAAGATGTCCTATCGGATTCTGAGGGCATGTCTGTTTCAGCTTTACGAGATGCGATTGAAAAGCATCATCCAAAAGCGGTTTATTTGATTCCTAATTTTCAGAATCCAGCAGGGCATTGTTATAGCTTGCAGCGTCGACGCGAGATTGCAGCCTTGCTTGATGAGAAAAACATTTTGCTCATTGAAGATGATCCGTATCGTGATCTTTGTTATGACAATGTTGACCTTACGCCTATTTCTACTTTGATAAAACAAGCGCCTTGGCTGTACATGGGGAGTTTTTCGAAGGTTTTGTGGCCAGGTTTGCGTACAGGCTATATTGTTTCATGCGCCGCTTTTTCTCCGTACTTGGTTAAAGTAAAGCAAGCGGTAGACCTACATACCAACCGCCTTGGTCAGAGCATGATTACTCAGTTCTTTAAGTCTGGACAATACCCAGATCATGTTAGCAAGCTCCAGCAGGCCTATAAGAGTAAGCGAGATGTGATGGCTGAGGCTTTACAAGCAGAGCTTGGTGATCTTGTTGAGTTTTTGCTTCCTTCCGGTGGTATGTTCTTTTGGGTGAAATTACCCGAAGGCGTTTCATCGCAATTAGTGTTAACTGAAGCGTTGAAGGACAATGTATTGGTTCTTCCTGGAACACCATTTTTCCCGTGCAAAAGTCCACTTGATGATTCGTTTCTAAGATTGAGTTTTGCACGTGTTTCGCCAACGCAAATCTATCAAGCAATTGCGTTGCTTGCGAAGGTTATTAGACGGCTTGTCTAGCTGGCTGTGATTTAGATATTGGCTAGGTTTTTTGTTCCATAGCATTTTTGTTGTGGTAAGGCTGGCTTTTTATTGTATTTATGCTCGGCTAGCAGTTCCTTCTTTTTGGGCGAAGCGTTAGAATCTTACTTTTAAGACTGTATAGAATAGGAATATGTAATGGGCAGAGCCTTTCAGAACCGCAAAGAGTCCATGGCAAAAACGTCTGATCAAAAAGCCAAGGTTTACAGTAAGTACGGCCGTGAGATTTATGTTTGTGCGAAATCCGGCGGTATTGATCCTAATGGTAATTTGACGCTGCGCTCCCTGATTGAGCGTGCGAAAAAAGACCAAGTGCCAACGCACGTAATCGATAAAGCGATCGATAAAGCGAAAGGCGGCGGCGGTGAAGATTTTGATACGGCTCGCTATGAAGGTTTTGGGCCTGGTAACACTATGGTGATTATTGACTGTTTGTCTGATAATCCTAACCGCACATTTGGTGATGTACGTACTTGCTTTAACAAAGTGAAATGCAAAATTGGCGGCCAAGGTAGCGTGAGTCATATGTTTGACCACAGTGCGATTTTTGTTTTTGCTGGTAATGATGAAGAGGTTGTTCTTGAGGCCTTAATGATGGCTGATGTGGACGTCACTGATATCGAATTAGAAGACGGTAAAGTCACCGTTTTTGCACCAAATACGGATTACGGTAAAGCAAAATCAGCACTAACCGAAGCACTTGGTAATATTGAGTTTGAAGTGGACGAAATTCAATTTGTTGCGCAAAATACATCACCTCTAGAAGGTGAAGAACTGGAAAAATTTGAGCACTTTCTTGAGTTACTCAATGACTTAGATGACGTTCAGAACGTTTATCATAACGCTGAACTTTAACCGTTAAGAAAGCTCTGGCGAGCGCTTGTTCGTCAGAGCTTTTTTTATGACCAGTGTTTGTTGAACGTAAGCAAGTTTAGTGAATGATAAAAAATAGAGAAGACAGCCATGACAAAACCTAAGCCTCAGGTAAAATCCCCTTGCGTGAATTTATGCCTATTAAATGAAGACGATGTTTGTGTCGGTTGTTATCGAACTGGAAAAGAAATTACCTTGTGGGGGGGGATGAATAAATCTTCTCAACTTGCTGTTATGAAGAAGGTTCGTGAGCGTGAAGTGAAAAGCCAGTTTGTGAGTGGTTAGCCTATTTTTTTTGTTTTGGCTTCTCGTATTTCCTAGATTATTTTTTATCGATCGTATTTTTTAACTCAATCCATTGCGACATGTATTGAGTGCTTTTTAAGCTGTGATGTCGCAACATCAACCCTAAAAAATGTTTTTTACGTAAGCTTTCTTTGAGTTTAGTCTGTAACTGCAATCGATTTATTAATTTAGGTTCCCATTCTTGTGCTTGGTAACGGGATTGTAGTATTTCGTGGCCATTTTTTTGCATTAGCTGCCAGTTTGTTTTGTCTTCATAAAGCGAAACCGCCGCGTCAATAAACGTCTCGATGTTATCCGTTATCACACCATTCCAAGGTAATAAGCCATGCATAGCTTCGGCGCCTATTTGAGTGGTTATGCTTGGTGTCCCCATTTGCATTGCTTCAACTAGTTTGCCTTTTATGCCTGCACCAAAGCGTAAGGGCGCTAAACAAATCCGAGCGTTTTGCATGACTTCTTGGGCATTTTCTGCCCAGCCTTTGACTAAAAACCCTTCCTTTGCATTGTGTAGTTGAGTGGCTTTAGGTGGTGGGTAGGCGCCATAAATGTGAAGTTCCGCTTTTGGTAGGCGCTTGCGGATCTTTGGCCAGATGTCGGTTTTCAATTGCAAAACCGCGTCCCAATTCGGCGCGTGGCGAAAATTCCCTATGCTAATGAAGTGCTGGCGCTCTTCGAAAGATGTTAATTCATTGATTTTTGTTGGCGCTGGCAACATGAACGGAAGGTGAAATACGTGTGTTTCAGGTACTTGAAATTTATCAATGAGAAGTTTGGTTTCCATTTCGGAGATCATCAGCGTTAAATCACAACGATGAATGGCAGCCATTTCTCTAATACCGTGATCGTTGTAAAGATCTTCCGTTTGAAAAACTCTGTTTTGTTTGAGCGCTAGGTGTCTAGCTTGCCTTAACGAGTGAAGGTCTTCTGTGTTTAATACTCGTAAGGAATCTGGACTGAATTTTTCTACGCGCCAGCCGAATTGCTCTTCCATCATAAAACGATCAAAAATGACGATATCAGGCTTTTTGTCTGTAATGTAATGGTCAAATGAAGCGTTGTTGAGATCGATATGCTCAGTTTGGATGCCTAATGTGGATAGGTCTGCCATGTGATCTGTTTGCTGGGCTGGGCTTGCAAATGATATTTGCCATTGGTTTTTATAAAAACAATTGAGTAGTTGCATCATTCTACTGCCTGCGGCAGAGGAGTTAGGTTCAGGCCAGACATAACCAATAACAAGTAAGCGCACTGTGTATTCTCAAGGTTTAAAAGGGAGGGCGATTCAAGATTTAAACGAGAATCAGGACATATTCGTCCAGCTATTGTATCATGGCAAACAGATTTGTGTTGCCTGCCTCATCTGTAGAGATGGTTAGGCAAGACGTAAGCAAAACATGACGTTGAGACGATTATTATGATCATAAAGCCAAAGATTCGCGGATTTATTTGTACAACAACGCACCCAGTAGGTTGTGAGCAAAATGTAAGAGAGCAGATTGCTTTTACTAAAAGCAAAGGAGCCATTGTAAATGGTCCTAAAAAAGTACTCATAATCGGTGCGTCAAGTGGTTATGGTTTGTCTTCTCGAATTGCTGCTGCATTCGGTTCTGGTGCCGCGACTATCGGTGTTTTCTTTGAAAAAGCCAGTACAGACAAAAAGACAGGTACGGCAGGTTGGTACAATTCAGCGGCCTTCGATAAAGTTGCCAAAGAAGAAGGTTTGTACGCCAAAAGCATTAATGGCGATGCCTTTTCAAATGAAGCGCGTGCTAAAGTTATTGAGTTAATCAAAGAAGATCTTGGTGAGATTGATATGGTGGTTTACTCACTGGCTTCGCCGGTTCGTAAGATGCCAGAAACAGGTGAAGTAGTTCGCTCTGTGCTTAAGCCGATTGGCGAAACCTACCGATCTACTGCGATTGATACCAATAAAGATGTCATTATCGAAGCGGAAATTGAGCCAGCAACTGAAGCGGAAGTGGCTGCGACGATGACGGTAATGGGTGGTCAAGATTGGGAATTGTGGATGTCAGCTCTTAATGACGCTGGTGTTCTTGCAAAAGGTGTTCGTACCGTTGCTTACTCTTACATTGGCTCTGATATTACTTGGCCTATTTATTGGCATGGGGCGCTAGGTAAGGCGAAAGAAGATCTAGATCGTGCTTCTGGTGCGATTGATAAGCAACTTGCTCCTTTGAATGGCGGTGCTAACGTCGCTGTGCTGAAGTCTGTTGTGACGCAGGCCTCTTCTGCTATTCCTGTTATGCCTTTGTACTTGGCGATGGTGTTCAAGGTAATGCGTGCAGAAGGCCTTCATGAAGGTTGTATGGATCAGATTTATCGTTTGTTCTCTGAGCGTCTTTACAATAATCATAATCCAGCTGAATTGACAGACGATAAAAATCGTTTACGTCTGGATGATTGGGAGTTGCGTGAAGATATTCAGCAGGCTTGTCGTGAGCTTTGGCCGACAATTAATGATGCTAACTTGTTTTCTGAGACGGATTATCAGCTGTATAAAGACGAGTTTTTGAAATTGTTTGGCTTTGGTGTGAAAGGTGTCGATTATGATGCTGAAGTGAGCCCAGAAGCGAAATTTGAGGTTATTACACTTTAATATTGTAATAAAGCGTCTAAAAGGAGTCCAAGCTTTGCTTGGACTCCTTTTTTTATGTCTTTTTATCTCTTATAGTGAAGAGATTCATGTTTTGGGGCGATTATGAAACATTCATTGGGGTTGCTTTGTGCTGTGTCGTTTTTTACGAATGCTCAGACGATAGAAGTTCAGCCTGTCGATATTATTTATGGCAATCAGGTGATACGAACTCAACATCAGGTAGTGGTAAGCTCTCAAGAAGAAGTTGCGGTCATCCCTGCTGAAAAGGCGAGATCGACACTTGGGCCTAATATCGTTATTACTGCGGATGGTGTCGGTATGTCATATCTTGAAGAAAGTATCATAGCGGAGCGTGAGCAGGCTATTTACGATGAGGTAAACAAACGCACTGAAGAGGCGCCGTTTACAGTTTTGTTTACCGGTAATATTCCTGAAGATATTCAAGAAAGGCGTCTTCGTATGATGCCAGAAGTGGGTATTTTTGGCGATCAAGTTAAAACAGGTGATGTATCTAGTAATAATGTGAAACCAGATGTTGGTGACTTTTCTCCTATTGGGAAGGGGGTTTCTCCAGCAGGCGCCACAGGAGCGAAAAGTGCTCCAGTGAGTGATGAGGAAAAATTAGAAAAATTGATAGGGGGGTAGCGTCTCATTTCTCTTTTTTCAACTTACATTGTTTGTGTTTACGTTACAGATTAGGGGTAGAAAGTAAGGCTTCTATCCAGTCTTGTTGCTCTATGAGTTGTGTTGGAAATTCCTTGTTGTGGATGATTATTTTGGTAGTGTCGGTTGACTGAAGTTTGTCTTTAATGAAGGCAATAAAATCTTTTCTTTGTATTTTTTCTACGCTCTCTATCCATTCTTCTCTTGTCTGAAAATTAGGCTCTGCTTTAGCGACCTGATGCCATTCTCTTAGGGCGTTATCACTTAAATTTTTTGCATTCATTCTTAGTTCGCTTAACAGTGCGTTTTTTGCACTTTCAAACTCGCCTTCTTGTAGGTCGTGTAGTCTGATTCTTTGTTCCTTTAAGAAGCTCTCTATGGCGTTAATAATAGTGATTGAGTCCTTGTTGGGCGATTGCACGAGTAGTCCTAGTATTGGAGTGGTGCGAATGCTTAGGTCTTGCGCTCCGACAATGTAACCAAGTTGTTGGTTGGTTCTTAGGTCTTGGTAAAATGGACTACTAATCAGTGTTCTAAGGATAGAAAAACACGCTTTCTCGGTGATGGCTTTATTGCTGGTGGCTGATGATTGCTTGCTGGTGTCAATGATGGTGTATAAAACGACGCTGTCGTCGCTGGTTGATTCAAACTGGTAGTGATGCTTTTGTTGTGCGGTTAGATTTTTGGTTTCTATTTCTAGCGGCTTTCTGGGGGTAAGTCGTCCTACGAAACGCTTGTGCAGCAAGTTAGCGAGTTCTTTGGTTTGGTCTTTGGTTGAGTTGCCTGTGCTATAGCCGGTTATATCAAAGTTCTCACGCGCTTTTTTGGTGTATTCCTGAAGGTCATCTAGGGACAGTTGATCAAGTGCGTCTTCGAGTTGTCTTGTGGTGAAGCTGTTTTTCGTAATTAAAGCGTGCAATGCGCTGCCTGCATTACGGTAAGCTTGTCTGCTTTTTTGATTGACGAGGTCTTTTTTAAGCTGGATTTTTGCTTGCTCAAAGCGTGTAAGGTTGGGGCGGAATAGAAACAGCTGATCGATCAGCCAAGCAGTGTAAATACTTTGTTTATCTGAATAGCCATTGGTTCGTAATGTTGCACCATTGGTATGAGGATAAAAAGTGTAACCCAATCCTGCTACAAAAGGCGCGTAGGTAGATTCGCGGATGCTATCGTTAAATAAACGACTCCATAAACGGTTCAGTAGTGTGTGTTTTGGGGTGTCTGCGGCATGATCAAAGCGAATGCCAATGAAGTTCATTGCAACGGGTTTTCCAAAGCTTGAATCAGATTTGTTCCAGTAGGTGAAACCTTCTTTTTGAAAAACAATCGATGGTGTGTGATCTTTTTCATTAATTAAAGCGAGAGACTCTGGTATGAAGTTGTTTTTCTCTGGCAGGGTCACTTGAGTGCTTTTTACGGATAAGTTAATGAGATCCAAAAATAACTGGCTGAAGTTGTTGTTGCTGTATTCACTTTGATACCAAGGTTCGACTTTCCACTGTGTTTTTTGATCTGCCCAGCTTTCAGGGTGCGCTTTGTTTGTGATTACTTGAATTAATAAGTTTTCTGGGTTGAGTTGTTGTAGTAAATGACGAATTTGTTCTTCGCTCGCGGCGGATTCTAGGCGGAAGCTGCTTAAAATGTCTTCGGTTGGTATTTTCAGCATTCTGGCGGATAAGGAGCGAGCGAGGTTTTGAGGATCGACATAGTTTTGATGGTTGTACATGAGTTGGCTTAGTTTGAGTCCTTCTTCTATGTACATTGGGTTGATAGGTGATGAGCTTAAGAGGCTGATAGTGGCAAAAAAGCGCTTTGCAACTGTGTCTATTTTTTCAAGTCCTTCATTGCTAAGGCGCATTGTTATAATAAGGAAGGCGTTGTCTTCGTAATCAGCGCTGATATTTGCGGAAATGCCATTGATTAGCCCTTCTGACTTAAGAGAGGCATAAAGCGAACCCTTGTTCTCATTGCCTAAAATATACGATAAGTAGCGGGTAGGTTGGGTTTTATAATTTTTCTTTTGAGCGTCGATTTGGTAGTAAAATTTTAGTGTGTTGTTATCGATTAGTGAGCGAATAAATTGTAAGTGTGGTTTGCCTACGGGAATCAGTGTTGGCTGATATATGTCTTCTTGTATGACGTTGTCTTTGCTTTGTATATCAGAAAAATATTGCTGAGCAAGATTGGCCATTTCTTTGTATGAGCGATTGGCGACCATCACTAACGCCATGTTCTCGCTGTAATAGTTTTGTTTATAAAGGTTAAGAAGTTGCTCTCTTAATGGGTTGTTTGGTCGATCCTTAAGAGTGTCTAGATTGCCTACGGTGAATCGGCTGTATGGGTGTTCAGGATTGATCAGTGTTTTTAGGGCCTGGTTGTTGCGACGGCTTTCTGTTTTGAGTTTAGCTTTGTATTCAGCATCGACAGCATTTTTTTCTCTTTGAGTAAGTGATTCACTGAATAGTGGGGTGATAAAAAATTGTGAAAATCTATCCAGTGCCCCTTCGTATGCAGAAGGTTTTATATCAAAATAATAATTAGTTGTGTCTGTACTTGTGTAGGCGTTGTGTGAGCCGCCGTGAGTGTTTATGTAAGATTGGTAGTTGCCAGACTCCGGGTACTTTTCGGTTCCAAGAAAAAGCATGTGTTCTAAAAAGTGTGCTAGTCCTTGTTGTTCTTCTGGATCTTGAAAGCTGCCTACGTTCACAGATAAAGAAGCAGAAAAACGTTCGGCCTGAGGGTCGCTTACTAGAAGTACTTTGAGATTGTTTGGTAGCGTTATTAGGTGATAGTTATTTTTATCCGTTAGGCTCTTTTTCTGTATTTTAATGACTTTATTGTCTGTCGTTGCGCCATTATTATTTGCTTGTGTTGTTTTGTCTTGGCTCATTTCGCTACTGGTACCTAATGAAGAGTCTTTTTGAGTTGGATTTGTGGTGTGAGCTGAGAGTGACGTAAGCGCTAAAAAGAATAGGGCGATATAGGGGGTGGCTTTTTTAAAGGTTTGAATCATTTCGTCAGGCTAACTGAAACGTGCAGTGTGATGCAATGGACATGTTTTTTGTCCATTGCATAAAAAGGCGATGTTTTATTGTGCATCTAAAGATTGGCCATTTATGGTTAGGCTGTCTTTGCCCATTAAGTAGAGGTACAGCGGCATAATGTCATCCGGTGTGGCTAGAGTGGTTGGATCTTCTGCTGGGTAAGCATTGGCTCGCATGCTAGTTCGTGTTGCGCCAGGGTTAATGGCGTTTGCTCGAATGGTAGGGGATTGGCTGGCGAGCTCGCTTGACAGTATCTGCATCATAGCTTCTGTGGCAAACTTTGATATGGCGTAGGCTCCCCAGTTTGCTTTGGCTTTTCTACCCACGCCAGAGGATGTGAAAATAATGGAGGCGTTTTCTGCTTTTTGCATCAAAAGTAATAATGCTTGGTTTAATAGCAGTTGGCTGGTGACATTAACTCGCATTACTTGTTCAAATAAAGTGGGATCATAACTTGCCAGTGTCGTTCGTTCGCCTAGTAAACTTGCGTTGTGGAGGATGCCGTTAAGGTGACCAAATTCATTTTCAATGGTGTTGGCAAGCTCTACGTAGTCGTGCTCTGCTGCACCGTCGAGATTTAATGGAACGATGGCGGCTTGGGGGTAATTTTGTTTTTCAATGTGATCGTATACCGCTTCGAGTTTCTTGATAGAGCGGCCTAATAAAATAACAGTCGCCCCGTATTTTGCATACGTAATAGCGGCGGCTTTTCCTATACCATCACCTGCGCCTGTAACAAGAATCACTTTGTTTTTGAGTAGCTGGTTGGGGGCTTGATAATGAAACATATCTCCTCCTTATTGCCTTGATTAGGCGTCGGTTTTTTGGGTGTGCATTAAATAGTTTACGGACACGTCTTTGTCATTGAGTCGGTATACTTTTGTTAGTGGATTATAGGTCATTCCTGTTATGTGACTAACGTCCAGTCCTGCTTGTCTTGCGTAATTATTTAGTTCGGCAGGTTGGATGAATTTAGCGTAGTCATGAGTGCCTTTTGGAAGCATGTTTAGAATATATTCAGCTCCAACAATCGCAAAAAGATACGCTTTTGGGTTTCTATTAATAGTAGAGAAAAATACATGGCCGCCAGGCTTCACAAGTGCCATGCAGGCTTTGATGACTGAAGATGGGTCTGGAACGTGTTCTAGCATTTCAAGGCATGTCACTACATCGTATTGACCCGCTTCGCGTTCTGCAATGTCTTCGGCTGTTATCTTTTCGTAATCGATATCGAGTTTGGATTCTTTTCGGTGTAATTTGGCAACCGCAAGAGGGGCTTCGCCCATGTCAATGCCTTTCACTTTGGCACCAAGTTTTGCCATGGCTTCTGATAAAATGCCACCGCCACAGCCAATATCAATGACTTTTTTGTTTTGTAATCCGTTTGCACGCTCGTTTATGTAGTTTGTGCGTAACGGGTTGATATCATGCAGGGGCTTGAATTCATTTTCTGTGTCCCACCAGCGGCTTGCAAGGGCTTCAAACTTCGCTACCTCACTTAGGTCTACATTGCTGTTTTGTGTGTTTGACATGTCGGGCTTCCATCTTTTGTATTGCTAAAAATTGAGTGCGTATGCTCGATGTTGGAGCTGCAAAGTGCGTTGCTTATCACTGCCTCTTACGTTGCATTTATGCTGACGCTTTATCAGGCTAGTATAGCGTTATCGTAATAGGTGACCAATAGTAAACTTGTATTGTATTGATAATAGACCGTGTGGCTTAGTTAAGGTGGATTGAGACTTTGAAAGGGCGAGGGTTGATTAAACCGTAAGTTGGCAACAAAACATGTCTCTGAAAGGGGTGTTATTTTTTTCCTTATGGTATAATTCGGCACTTATAAAAAAGATATTAGGTAGTCTGTCAGACTCCGAGGCATAAGGATCGATTGTATCTATGGGTGAATTAGCCAAAGAAATTATTCCCGTCAGTATCGAAAATGAACTTAAGGGATCTTACCTAGATTATGCGATGAGCGTAATTGTTGGTCGAGCATTGCCTGATGTACGAGATGGGTTAAAGCCTGTTCACCGTCGTGTTCTATTTGCGATGAGTGAACTTAAAAATGATTGGAATAAACCGTACAAAAAATCGGCGCGTATCGTCGGTGATGTAATCGGTAAATATCACCCACATGGTGATTCTGCTGTATACGATACGATTGTTCGTATGGCACAGCCTTTTTCAATGCGTTATACCTTGGTTGATGGTCAAGGTAACTTCGGTTCTGTCGATGGTGACAGTGCTGCAGCAATGCGTTATACCGAAATCCGTATGGCGAAGATTGCACATCATCTTCTCATGGATTTAGAAAAAGAAACCGTTGATTTTGTACCTAACTATGATGGCACTGAATTTATGCCGTCGGTTATGCCGTCCCGCGTACCTGGCTTATTGGTCAATGGTTCTGCTGGTATTGCTGTTGGCATGGCGACTAATATTCCGCCTCATAATCTTGGTGAAATTATCGATGGGTGTCTTGCTGTTATCGACAATGCAGACATTACAATTGATGAACTCATTGATCATATCCCCGGGCCTGATTTCCCTACAGGGGCTTTTATTAATGGCCGTGCAGGTATTCTTGAAGCCTATAAAACAGGTCGTGGTCGCATTTATATGCGCGCCCGTCATCACTTTGAAGACATGGAAAAAGGCAATCGCCAGTCCATCGTTTTTACAGAAATTCCTTATCAGTTAAACAAAGCGAAAGTGATCGAAAGGATCGCAGAGCTTGTAAAAGAGAAAAAACTGGAAGGTATCAGTGAGTTGCGTGACGAGTCTGATAAAGACGGTATGCGTATTGTCATTGAACTTCGTCGGGGTGAGAATCCAGATGTTGTAGTGAATAACATTTTTACGCAAACCCAATTACAGTCTGTGTTTGGTATCAATATGGTGGCCTTGGTTGATGGTCGCCCTCAATTACTTAATATCAAACAAATTCTAGAGTGTTTCGTTAAACACCGTCGTGAAGTGGTTACTCGTCGTACTATCTTTGAGTTACGTAAAGCGCGTGAACGAGGTCATATTCTTGAAGGTTTGGCTGTTTCTTTAGCCAATATCGATCGCGTAATAGAATTGATTCGTACATCGCCAACGTCAGCTGAAGCAAAAGAAAAGATTGTAGGTGAGGCTTGGCAGCCAGGTAATGTGGTTGCGATGCTAGAGCGTGCTGGTGCTGATGCGTGTCGTCCAGATGATTTGGACGCGGGTTACGGATTTGTTGACGGTGCTTATCATTTGTCGCCAGATCAAGCTCAGGCTATTTTGGACTTGCGTTTGCATCGCTTGACTGGACTAGAGCATGACAAATTGCTTGGTGAATATAAGTCTCTTATTGAGCTTATTGGTGAGCTTCTTGATATTTTATCTAGCCCAGATCGTTTGATGGAAGTGATTCGTGAAGAACTAGAAGAAGTTCGAGACGCTTTTGGTGATGCACGTCGTACTGAGATCTTAACTTCTCGTCAAGACTTGACTATTGCAGATTTGATTGACGAAGCGCCAATGGTTGTGACGATTTCAAATACCGGTTACGCGAAATCTCAGCCACTCGAAGAGTATCAATCTCAACGCCGTGGCGGTCGTGGTAAATCTTCTGCAAGCATGAAAGATGAAGATCATATTGAGCATCTTCTTGTGACCAGCAGCCATGACACCATTATGTTGTTTAGTAACTTCGGTAAAGTGTACTGGTTACGTGTCTTTGAAATTCCTGTTGCGAGCCGTGGTGCGAAAGGTCGTCCAATTATTAACTTGTTACCACTAAGAGAGGGCGAGTCAATTTCCGCCTTGTTGCCTTTGCCTGTTGTTGAAGATGCAGGTAAAGAAGAGGGTGATGATGACGTGGCGGATGACGTTACTGTAGAAGCGAGCAGCTATATCTTTATGGCGACCGCGAACGGTACGGTTAAGAAAACTGCAATGCAAAACTTTGCACGTCCTCGTTCTACTGGCTTAATTGCATTGAGCTTAGATGAGACGGATGAGCTGGTTGGCGTATCGGTTACGACGGGCGAGAATGACATTATGTTGGTCTCTTCTTCTGGTAAAACGATTCGCTTTAAAGAATCTGATGTTCGAGCGATGGGTCGTACGGCTGCGGGCGTTCGAGGTATTCGATTGGGCGAAGATGCAAAAGTGGTTTCTCTTATTGTTCCTCAGGAAGGTTCTGCGGTATTGATGGCTTGTGAAAACGGCTATGGTAAACGTACTGCTGTAGAAGACTTCCCAGTTTACGGTCGTGGTGGTCAAGGTGTTATCGGTATTCAAGTATCTGAGCGTAATGGTCCTGTAATCGGCGCCGCTCAAGTAGATGAAACAGATGAAATCATTTTGATTACAGATCAGGGAACGTTGGTTCGTACTAGAGTGACGGAAGTGTCTTGCCAAGGTCGAAATACTCAAGGTGTTACTTTGATACGTTTGACCAATGACGAACATTTGGTTGGTATTGAACGTGTCGTGGAAGATGATGAAGTAGATATAGAGATCGATGAGATTGATGAGGCCGATGGAGCCGTCGTTGATCAGGCACCAAGTGATGGTGACGAATCTCCTGATATCGCTGAAACAGATACTGAGTAGAAAATAAAGCGACGCACCTAGGTGCGTCGCTTTTGTTGTAGATAGGTCCTGAAAATATTAGAGGTAATAAGCGGGATGAGCCGAGTATATAATTTTTGTTCTGGTCCGGCAGCGCTTCCAGAAGCGGTTTTGAAAAAAGCACAAGCCGAAATGTTAGATTGGCATGGTGCTGGCGTTTCCGTGATGGAAATGAGCCATCGTAGTTCTGAGTTTATGTCGATACTAGCGTCCGCTAAAGCACGTTTAGCGCGCTTGCTGGATATTGGTGATGATTATGATATTTTATTTGTTCAGGGAGGTGCTTCTACCTTATTTGCTCAGATTCCTGCCAATCTAACGAATGGCTTTGATTCAGCGTGCTATTTGGATACTGGCGCCTGGTCTTCAAAAGCGATCAAGGAAGCGAAGAGATACACCAAGGTTGATGTGGTTGGATCTTCTAAAGAGCAAAACTATTCTACAGTGCCTGATTTCTCCACCCTGGAGTTGGATGAAAATGCGGCTTATTTGCATATTTGCCCAAATGAAACAATTGGTGGCGTTGAGTTTTCTGATTTGCCAGAAACCAGTTTGCCTATCGTGGCAGATTTGTCTTCTACTATTCTTTCTCGAAAAATAGACGTTAGTAAATACGGTTTGATTTACGCTGGGGCGCAAAAAAACGTTGGTCCTGCCGGTGTGGTGATTTGTATCATCCGTAAGGATTTATTGACTCGTAGTACTGATGATCTGCCGTCTATCTGGAATTTCGCCCATTTGGCGGAAAATGATTCTATGATAAATACGCCGCCCACTTATGCGATTTATCTAGCGGATCTTGTGTTCGAGTGGTTGGAAGGGCAAGGCGGAGTCGAGGCAATTGAAGCGGTAAATATTCGTAAAGCACAGGCTTTGTATGACTTTATCGATTCAAGTAAGTTTTACTCCAATCCGGTTGATCCTGCTTTTCGATCTCGAATGAATGTGCCTTTTATATTGGCTGATGATTCTCTGGACGCACTGTTTATTGAAGAATCTGAAGCGGCTGGGTTGCGTACATTGGCAGGGCATCGATCTGTTGGTGGTATGCGAGCAAGCATATATAACGCGATGCCGATGGAAGGAATTGTGGCCTTAATTGACTTTATGCGCGCTTTCGAAAAACGTCACGGGTAACTAAAATGTCGAATTCTAAACAGGCGGTGCCAGAAACACTGCCTCTATTGCGTGATCGTATTGATTCGATTGATTCGCAAATACAGCTGTTGATTAACGAACGTGCAACTTGTGCGCAAAAGGTTGCTGAAGTGAAGTTGGCTGAGCAAGGCTGTGAAGTGGTTGTTTTTTACCGCCCTGAACGCGAGGCTCAAGTTTTGCGTCGAGTTATGGAGCGTAATGAAGGGCCTTTAGGGAATGAAGAAATGGCGAAGATTTTTCGTCAAGTCATGTCTTCTTGTCTTGCGCTTGAGAAGCCAATGCGCATTGCGTTTTTGGGCCCAGAGGGCACTTTTACGCAGCAGGCCGCTTTAAAACATTTTGGTAAATCCATTATTAGTGCGCCGATGGCGGCCATTGATGAAGTGTTCCGTGAAGTTGAATCTGGTGCTGCAAATTATGGTGTTGTGCCTGTTGAGAATTCAACGGAAGGTGTTGTTAATCATACCTTGGACAGCTTTCGCGATTCACGCTTAAAAATATGCGGTGAAGTCGAAGAGCGTATTCATCATCATCTTTTAGTTAGCCCAAATATTAGCTCTGAAGATGTCACACACATTTATTCTCATCAACAGTCTTTGGCGCAATGTCGTGCTTGGCTAGACCGTTATTGGCCCCACGCAGAGCGTGTCGCCGTAAGTTCTAATGCCGAAGCGGCACGCCTTGCCGCCGAGGCGGGTAGAAGTGGTCGGGCTATTGCTGCGATCGCTGGTGAGGTAGCTTGTGAGTTGTATGGTTTATCAAAGGTGTCGGCAAATATTGAAGACCGTCCAGATAATACAACGCGCTTTTTGATTGTTGGGAATCAAGATGTTCCTCCGAGTGGCAAAGACAAAACATCGCTGCTTATTAGTGCTAAAAATGAACCCGGTGCTTTATATCGATTACTTGAGGCTTTTGAGCGTCATGGTGTGGATATGACGCGATTAGAGACTCGTCCTTCATTAATGAGTCGTTGGGGTTATATATTTTACATTGATTTTGTCGGACATCATTTGGATGAAAAATGTTGTGCCGTGATTGGTGAGCTTCGTGAGAGAGCATCGGAAGTGAAGGTGTTGGGTTCTTATCCTGTGGCTGTGCTTTAGTAAATCTATAAGAGTGTTGTGCTTTGACTGGTGAAAGTGATTTTCAGGCGTCTGATAATGTAGCGCCGCAAGAAAAAAAGAAATTTGGCAATGTCATGATTATTGGTCTTGGCATGATAGGCGGGTCTTTTGCTAAAGCGCTAAAAGAACGAGGTTTGGCAACACTTTATGGTGTTGACCGTCGAGAAGGAGAGTTGACGTTAGGTGTTTCTACTGGCGTCATTGATCATCCTGCCGAGTTGTCTGCAGAGTTTGTGTCTAAAATGGATATCATTATTCTTGCCACGCCAGTGAGAGCGATGGAGTCTGTTTTATCTGAAATTAAGCCTTTTTTATCAAAAAATATTCTGGTTACAGATGTAGGGTCGACGAAAGGAAGTGTGGTTGATGCGGTTCGCCGAGTCTTCTTGGAAGTGCCTCCTAATTTCATCCCCAGTCATCCTATAGCTGGCGCAGAGAAAAGCGGCGTATTGGCATCAAATTCTTTGTTGTTCGAAAAACATATGGCCATTGTAACGCCTCTTCCAGACAGTAATCCTGTTTTGTTAGATCGCCTTCACCGTCTTTGGCGTGCAGTAGGGGCGGATGTTGTCAGTATGGATGTCGAGCATCACGATCATGTGTTGGCTTCATCTAGCCATTTGCCGCATTTACTTGCTTATACTTTGGTTGATGCACTTGCTAATGGTGAGCGTAGTCAGGACGTATTCAAATTTGCGGCTGGTGGCTTTCGTGATTTTACGAGGATCGCGTCGAGTGATCCCGTTATGTGGCGAGATGTTTTTATGGCTAATAAAGACGCCACGTTGGCTACGTTGGATCATTTCACGGATCGCCTTGCTGATATGCGTACTGCTATAGCGCAAGGTGACGGTGCAAGTATGTTTGGTGTTTTTACTCGGGCAAAGTCTGCGCGAGATCATTTTCTTCGTTTGTTAGAGCAGCGTACAATTGGCTCAGTAAAAGAAGTTTGTCCGGTGTCTATTTCTGTTTTGCCTGCTTCTTCTATTAAGGGTGATATTTCTTTGTTGGGTGACAAATCTTTGTCACATAAAGCCATTACTATAGCTGCATTGTCGGCAGGTATGAGTGAAATAAAGAATGTTGATCTGACTGGCGATGTGCGTATCACCATGCAGGCTTTTCGTGATATGGGCGTGGTTATCGAAGAAGTTACGGCGGATCATTTGCGTGTTTATGGTGTTGGTCTTCGTGGTTTGAAGGCCCCAATTGCCCCAATTAATGTTCATCAATCAAGAGATAGCTTGTATTTATTGCTTCCCATTTTGGCTGGGCAGTCGTTTTCTGCATCTATTGTGGCAGAAGGTAAATTACTCAATCGCTCGATGGGGGATTTGTTTTCGCTGGTGCGTAAAATGGGTGGGCAAGTTGTGTCTGAAGTAGCTGATTGCTTACCTGTGGATCTGTCTCCAGGCGTGCCGTTGAATGTTTCTGTTGATTTGACTAGTGGTTCTGAGCGGCTTAGGATGGCGGCTTTTTTGGCAGCGTTGTATTCGCCTGTTGAAGGTTGTGTCACACCATTTTTGTCAGGTGTATGTCATGATGAGGTTTTGCTGAGGCATTTTGGCGTAACTATATTGGATCACGGTGTCGGCTTTAAAGTAGTGTCGGCGCCTCTGGTTGGTACGGACATCGTATTGTCGGGTGATGAATATGAAGTGGCTTGGTTGGTTGTGTTGGCAAGCTTGTTACCAGGTTCTGAGCTATCAATAAAAAATGCGGGGCTAGACTCTGCCATGTTTGCATTTTTGTCATTCTTTCAGTCGATTGGTGCTGATATTTCAATGCCTCCGCAAGATGAGTTTGGCCTTTACGAAGGTGTACTTCAGACTGGTTTTTCGGAGCTAAAAGCATTCTCTTTGACATCGCAGCAGAGTTATCAGTTTAGAGATGAGTTGCCTTTGTTGTGTGTGGTGGCGGCTTACTCAGTAGGTGAAAGTCGCATGCAGGGCGTTGGCTCTTTGCCGTATCATTATGAAGATAGGGTGTTGGCTTTAGTGGATGCATTAAGGCAAATGAAAATAGTCTGTCATTATGTAAATGGCGAATTAGTGATTGAGGGTGGTCTACCGCAAGGTGGAGAGCTTGATTGTGCTGGCGATGATAGGTTGGCACTTGCCATGCTTGCATTGGGTGCGCGCAGTCAGTCAGTGACTAAAATCAATGACTGTCAAAAATTATTAGAAGAATTTAATGAGTTAGAGAGTGTCGCTATGCAATTAGGTTTTCATTGTTTAGTGGCGCAATAGTTTTTTAAGAGGAATAGTTATGATCAACCAAGGCCCGGTTATTACGATTGATGGTCCAAGTGGTGCCGGTAAAGGTACTGTAAGTCAATTGATCGCAGAAAAGCTGGGGTGGCACATACTGGATAGTGGTGCTTTATATCGACTGCTTGCTCTTGCTGTTTCACATCATGGAATGTCGGCGGACGATGTAGAGACTCTTAAAGTTTTGGCGGAGCATCTGGATATACAATTTGAACCTTCGGAAGAAGGTAAAATTGAAATTATTCTAGAGGGCGAGACGGTGACTCAGGCTATTCGAACAGAAGAAGTTGGGAACTGCGCGTCTAAATTAGCGGCCATCCCTGAAGTTCGCGAAGGTTTGTTACTTCGTCAGCGGGCTTTTTCACAGGCGCCTGGTTTGGTGGCTGATGGGCGAGATATGGGGACGGTGGTTTTTCCTTCTGCTCAAATAAAAATATTTTTAACAGCGTCTGCTGAAGAGCGAGCGCAAAGGCGTTTGCAGCAATTGCAGCAAAAAGGTGAAGCTGTTAATCTTAAGGAACTTGTTAAGTCGATTAAAGAGCGAGATGAGCGAGATGCGAATAGAGCCATTGCTCCTCTTGTGCCTGCAGCGGGCGCTTTAGTCATCGATAGTACAGATTTGACCATAGAGCAGGTTGTCGAGATGATTTTTGCTGAAACAGCGAAGGCAGGTCTTGTATAATCTGTTCTTTCTCGCGTCTAAAATGTGCTAGAATAGATCAAATGTTATTCAAGTCGACAAAGGGCCAGCAGGCTTTTGTCGCATCATCCAAAAAAACTGACCCACGTTTGCTGGCAATGTGGATTAAGGTTTAGCCTAGCTAAACCGATCATATAGGAAATACAATGACTCAAAGCTTCGCAGAACTGTTTGAAGAAAGCCTGTTAACCGTCGAAATGGCGCCAGGCTCAATTGTTACTGGTATTGTTGTTGATATCGACAGCGAATGGGTAACTGTTCATGCAGGTCTTAAATCTGAAGGCGTAATTCCTCGTTCTCAGTTTCTAACGGAAAGTGGTGAGTTCAGCTTAAACATCGGTGACGAAGTTAAAGTTGCACTTGAAGCTGTTGAAGATGGTTTCGGTGAGACTAAATTGTCTCGTGAAAAAGCGAAACGTGCAGAGACTTGGTCTGTGCTTGAAAAAGCTTACGAAGAAAACGCCATTGTTCACGGTGTTATTAACGGTAAAGTCAAAGGTGGCTTCACAGTTGATATCGCTAACATCCGTGCCTTCTTACCTGGTTCTTTGGTAGATGTTCGCCCAATCCGCGACACGTCTCATCTGGAAGGTGTTGATCTAGAGTTCAAACTTATTAAGCTTGATCAAAAACGCAACAACGTTGTTGTATCTCGTCGTGCCGTTATGGAAGCGACTAACAGCGCTGAACGCGAAACATTACTTGCTTCTCTTGAAGAAGGCCAAGAAGTTAAAGGTATCGTTAAGAACCTTACAGACTACGGTGCTTTCGTTGATCTTGGTGGCGTTGATGGTCTTCTACATATCACTGATATGGCTTGGAAGCGCATTAAACACCCAAGTGAAATCATTGCTGTTGGCGATGAGATCGACGTTAAAGTTCTTAAGTTCGACCGCGAGCGTAACCGCGTGTCTCTAGGTCTTAAGCAGCTTGGCGAAGATCCATGGGTAGCTATCAAAGCTCGTTACCCAGAGAACACGAAAGTAACGGCTAAAGTTACTAACTTGACTGACTACGGTTGCTTCGCTGAACTTGAAGAAGGCGTTGAAGGTCTAGTACACGTTTCTGAAATGGATTGGACTAACAAAAACATTCACCCATCTAAAGTTGTTCAGATTGGTGATGAAGTTGAAGTTATGGTTCTTGACATTGATGAAGAACGTCGTCGTATCTCTTTGGGTATCAAGCAGTGCACCATGAACCCATGGGAAGAGTTTGCTACTTCTTTCAATAAAGGCGACAAAATCTCTGGCGCAATCAAGTCTATCACTGACTTTGGTGTGTTCATTGGTCTTGACGGCGGTATTGATGGTCTTGTTCATCTATCTGACCTATCTTGGGACGAAACTGGTGAAGATGCAGTTCGTCAATACAAGAAAGGCGATATGCTAGAAACAGTAGTATTGTCTATCGATGCTGAGCGCGAGCGTATTTCTTTGGGTGTTAAACAACTTGAAGAAGATCCGTTCCTTGCTTTCGTAGCAGAAAATGACAAAGGCACTATCGTTAACGGTACTGTCTCTGAAGTTGATGCGAAAGGTGCTGTCGTTGTTCTTGCTGAAGGCGTTGAAGCTACTTTGAAAGTATCTGAAATTAGCCGTGAGCGTGTTGAAGATGCAACAACTGCATTGAAAGAAGGCGATAAAGTAGAAGCAGCGATCATTAATGTTGATCGTAAAGCTCGTACTATTACTCTTTCTATCAAGCAGAAAAATGCAACTGAAGAAAAAGCAGCGATGAAGTCTCACACTGAGAAGCAACAAGTTGAGGCTAATGGCCCTACAACTATTGGTGATTTGATCAAAGCGCAACTAGAAAACCAAAACTAAGTTTTGATTTTTAGATGTTATTAAAAAGCGGGCCTAGGCCCGCTTTTTTTATTAAATTCTTTTGAATTTATTGACAAGAAAACTATACACATAACATGTGGATAACCATGGGTATAGACCCGGTGTATGTTTTTTTAGCGTAAAGATTCTAAGAGTTTCTTCGTGTCTGTTTCATCCCAGTTTTCTTTTTCTAGTAGTACTTTTAGTGCTTCGCTTTTTTGGGCATTATTAAGATTTTTTTGGAATTTGGCGTAATGGAAGTCTTTTATCAGACGTTCGTCGTATTCTGAGCGATAAAGTGATGCTTTCTCTGTGCTTTCCGTTTCTCTTTGATCCATTGCCTCTATTTTTTTGTAGGTCTTTAAGAACTGTTTTTTATTCATATCTTGTCCCTATCATTCGTATTCTATTCGAAGAATTTCAAAATGATCACTTCTTGCACACCACTTTATATTGACGTCCCAAAGCATGATTCCATGCTCTCTATCCACCTGATTAGATAAATAAGCGGGTCTTGGATCTTGCTCGATTATTTGTTTTATTAAAGAGGTTATTTCTCTGTTGTGCAAACTTTGGTAATGCTCGCATTGATTTTTGGCTTGTTCTGAAAACTTTACTGGTTTGGTTTGTGTCGGTTTTGGTGCGAAACCGCCACGGGCGTCTGTAATGCTATCTGCGTAAGGTAAATAGGGTTTTATGTCTAGAACAGGAGTCCCATCTAGTAAATCTGCACCGTATAGATCAATGAAAATTCTTTTGCCTTCTTGATAAATGCGCCCTATTTTTACAACAGAGAGTCCTATTGGGTTAGGCCTGTGTGTTGATCGCGTTGCAAAAACACCTAGCTTTTCTTTTCCGCCGAGGCGCGGAGGACGTATTTTTGCTTTCCAGTTTTCCTTAATGCAGGCATGGAAAATAAACTGAATCCAAATGTGTGAAAAGTCATCGAGTCCTTCTAGTGTGTCTAATCGATTATAAGGAGGGAGGAGTTCTAATCGAGCGGTAGCTCCGTCTATTAGTCCCGGCTGTTTTGGAATGCCGAATTTTTCTTTGTAGCAAGAATGTATTATGCCGATTGTTGATAAAGAAAATGAGTTTGATGGCAACACAGGATGGTCCTTTTCGTGAAAAACGGCACTAAATGAATAAAAATATTGTGATAGTATACTGTCTTGTCAAATCGGATCACGATCTATTTTGTGGTCTATTGTTTGTTCTTCTTACTTTTGTTAGAGATTAAAAATGTCTTTAGAATCTTATATGAATCAAATTGGTCAGCAGGCGCGGGCGGCTTCTCGTCTACTTGCTAAAGCGTCCACTCAGCAAAAAAACATGGCGTTGTTTGCTATGGCAAAGGCTTTGGAAGATGCACGACCTCGATTGATAGAAGAGAATCAAAAAGACATGGATAACGGTCGAGCAAAAGGTCTTGATCCAGCGTTACTGGATCGATTGTTATTAGATGATGCTCGAATTGATGGCATGATCGAAGGGTTGAAGCAGGTGGCCTCTTTACCGGATCCTATCGGAGAAATATCCGGTATGGTCTTCTTACCGTCTGGTATTCAGCGTGGGCAAATGCGCGTTCCTCTTGGTGTTATTGGGATTATTTATGAGTCTCGTCCTAACGTTACTATTGATGCGGCGAGCTTATGTTTAAAGTCTGGTAATGCAACTATTTTGCGTGGTGGCTCTGAAGCTTTTTATTCAAATCAAGCCATTGCTGAGGCGGTAACAAAGGGCGTTGTTTTGTCGGGTTTACCGGAGCATGCTGTTCAAGTGCTTAATACGACTGACAGAGATGCGGTAGGCAAATTGATTACCATGCCCGAATTTGTTGATGTAGTTGTACCTCGTGGTGGTAAAGGGTTAATCGAGCGGATCAGTAAAGATGCTCGCGTGCCAGTGATTAAGCATTTGGATGGCAACTGTCATGTTTATATTGACGATGAAGCGGATTTGGAAAAAGCGTTTTTGATCGCGATGAATGCAAAAACACGTCGTTATGGCGTGTGCAATGCGATGGAATCTCTGCTAATTCATTCTGCCATTGCTGAGCGTATTTTGCCTAAGTTGGTTGCAGCCTTCCAAGAAAAAGGGGTTGCGTTGGTCGGGTGTGATTCAGCTCGTGGCATTAGTGCTCTAATAGGTGCAGCGACAGAAGAAGATTGGTACACAGAATATTTAGCGCCGAAACTTTCGATTAAAATTGTTGTCGATATGGAAGAGGCTATTGCTCATATTAACCAGTATGGTTCACATCATACCGATGCCATTGTGTCGCAGAACTACTCAAAAACTCGCGCCTTTATGACTGAGGTCGACTCATCATCTGTCATGGTGAATGCTTCAACGTCATTTGCAGATGGTTTCGAATACGGCTTTGGTGCTGAAATCGGCATTTCGACGGATAAAATTCATGCCCGTGGCCCCGTTGGGTTGTTGGGTTTAACGAGTCAGAAGTACATAGTGCTTGGTGACGGCCATACTCGTGACAATTAAAATAGATAAGAGTACTGAAAAATCCGGTGTTGCTATCATGGGTGGGACATTTGATCCCATTCATAATGGTCATCTGCGAACAGCGGTAGAAGTACTGGATCGCTATCAGTATTCTGAGTTGAGGTTGATTCCTTGCTTTCAACCTGTACATAAAGGTTGGCCGAGTGTTTCGCCTCAGCAACGCTTAGAAATGGCGAAATTGGCGATATCGGGTGATTCTCGGTTACGAGTAGACTCTCGTGAAATGGATCGAGAAGGGCCGAGCTATAGTGTGGATACTTTGCGAGATATTCGCTCAGAGATTGGTCCTAATGAATCACTTATTATGGTGTTAGGGATGGACAGCTTCTTGTCTCTCCCGACATGGCAGAATTGGCAGGAATTGATTCAGTATTCGCATCTTCTTGTGGTTTCTCGACCTGGTTGGGAGCCTGATTTAATTTCTGAATTAAGTGCTTTTTGCGAAAACTATCGTGCCGCATCGTCGCATGAGTTACAATGCGCGCCCTCAGGGCGTGTCTGGTTCGAAACGCTTACTCCTTTGGGGATATCTTCTAGCATGATTAGAGCGCTGGCTCGTAAGAACGAATCGATTGCGTATCTATTGCCAGAGCCGGTCCAAAAATACATAGAACAACATCAATTATATCGATAGGGTAACGTAATTATATGAGTCAACTTAACCTCACAGCAGATCAAATTTTGGCTTTTGCTGTTGAAGCATTGGAAGATGTGAAGGGTGATAAGATCACAGTGTTGAATGTTGGTAGTCATACCGACATGATGGACTTCATGGTGATCTGTACCGGTACATCAAAGCGTCATGTTAACGCTTTAGGCCAGAATGTATTTGAGCATTTAAAAACTCAAGGGCTTCAGCCATTAGGTTTTGAAGGCCGTGGCATGGGAAGTGATTGGGTGTTGGTTGATTTACACGATGTTGTAGTTCATGTAATGACTGAGGAAGCTCGAGCGTTTTATGATCTTGAAAAATTGTGGGATATTAAGCCAGAACAGATGTAAGGCTCTTTTAAATGCGTGTTCGTTTGATTGCTGTTGGTAATAAAATGCCAAAGTGGGTTGCTGAAGGTTATGATGAGTACTCTAAACGTCTCCCAAAAGACTTTGCATTAGAGCTTGTTGAAATTCCAATGTCGCCGCGCGGAAAAAATACCGATATACCAAAAGCGATTCGTAAAGAAGGGGATGCTATGCTTGAGGCCATTCCTTCTGGAGATAAGGTCATAGCAATGGAAGTTCTTGGTAAAGAATGGTCCACAGAGCAATTGTCAGATCAGACCGAACAGTGGCGAATGGATGGTTACAACGTGAGCTTACTTGTGGGTGGGCCTGATGGTCTTGATCCTAGATGTACAGCTCGGGCAGATCAAGTTTGGTCATTGTCACGTCTGACGTTACCGCACCCAATGGTGAGAGTTATATTAGCGGAGCAAATTTATCGTGCTTGGACGCTAATGAATAATCACCCATATCATAGATAAGGTGGGGTTGGTGAGTCGTCGACATCAAAACTTCCGTAATTATCGCCAAGAGCAGAAGCTAACCCAGCGTCGTGTGTTGGCTTCTGCTGTTTTTGTCTTATTGTTAGCTGTCGTGCTAATAGCTCGGTTATTTTACCTTCAAGTGATTGAGCATCAACTGTATCAAACTAAAGCTGATGATAACCGAGTTATGTTGGTTACAGAGCCGCCCCCAAGAGGTTTGATTTATGACCGTAATGGTGTTGTATTAGCGGATAATCGACCAATACACAGTTTGACGGTGATACCTGAGCGAGTCATTAATTTCCCAAGACTTAAACAAATGCTTTCAGACATTATCGACATTAACGATATTGAGTGGGAAGACTTTGATGATCGACTTAAAGAATACCGCCGACCGTACCAATCTCTTACTTTAAAGTCTCAATTAACGGATGAAGAGTGGGCTAGAATCTCTGTTGATTTGTATAAGCTTGACGGTGTTCAGGTGGAAGCGCAATTAACGCGTTATTATCCATTTGGTGAGGCGTTTGCGCATGCCATTGGGTATGTTGGCCGAATTACTTCAAAAGATTTAGAGCGAGTTGATAGGCAGGCTTATCAAGGGGCTTTATTTATCGGAAAAACCGGTGTGGAGGGATTCTACGAAAAAACACTGTTTGGTGAAGCAGGTTTGAGTAAAGTAGAAGTTAATGCCCGCGGTAGGATTATGTCCGAGCTGGAAAGGCAAAACCCCACACCAGGAAAAGATTTACATTTGTACTTAGACGCTAGGTTGCAACAGTACGCTTACGACCTTCTTGGCGACTATACTGGTTCTGTGGTGGCTATAGATCCGACAACTGGAGGGATTCTAGCGCTTGTTTCTAAGCCTGGCTATGACCCTAATTTATTTGTTCGCGGTATTTCTGTAAAAAATTACGCACTCCTTCGTCAGTCTAAAAAACTCCCACTTTTTAATCGTGCTTTACGTGGTGGTTATCCTCCTGCATCGACTATTAAGCCTTTTATGGCGCTGGCTGGTCTTGAGTATGGCTTTGCGTCATGGACTGAGCGTTACTTTGCTAAAGGGTATTATCAAATTAACCCTGATGGTCGACGGTATCGGGATTGGAAGCGTACTGGGCATGGTTGGATCAATTTAGAACGGTCTATTATTGAATCCGTGGATACCTATTATTATCAGTTAGCCAACAAAATGGGGATTACCCCTATTCATAATTTTTTGACACGGTTTGGTTTTGGACAAAGTAACTTATTAGATCTGTATGGTGAAAGTAACGGTTTATTGCCATCGAGTGAATGGAAAAAAGCCAAGTATAGAGAGCCTTGGTATTCTGGTGACTCTGTGAATGTCGGTATTGGACAGGGATTTATGGTGGCAACGCCATTGCAAATGGCTTCTGCGACGTCAGCGTTGGCCAGTAAAGGTCATTATTTTTATCCTCGTATGACACGCCTGATAGATGATCAACCTGCGGAATTTGAAGATGGGCTTGGTGATGAACATGATATCGTTCTGAAAGATCAGCGGAACTGGGACAAAATGACCGATGCTATGCGAAAGGTAATCACGGACTCTCAAGGTACAGGGAGGCGTTTGCAAGGGACGGATTATGACATTGCAGGTAAAACAGGAACGGGGCAAGTGTTTAGCTTACAAGAGGATGAAGAGTATGACTCTGAAAAGCTTGAGAAGCGGCTGCACGATCATGGATTATTCATTGGTTTTGCCCCAGCTAAAAGCCCTAAAATTGCGGTATTCGCTATTTTTGAAAATGGTGGTAGTAGCTCTAAGCCGGCCGATTTAACGGGGCAGCTGTTTAACGCTTATCTACATGATGATTACCCTGAACGTTATGATTATTTGAAAGGTAATAAGAATGACTGATAGCTTTTATCGTAGAGCGGTGTCTTTTACCAATGCGCGTTTGTGGAAATTGGTTCATATAGATGTGTTGCTAATGGGGTCTTTGCTGCTTCTGATAGGTGGTGGTCTTTTTATTTTGTATTCTGCGTCTGGGCAGAATGTAGCAATGGTTGAGAGGCAAGCGTTTCGGCTGGCGATCGGTTTATTAGTGTGTTTGGCTTTGGCACAGTTGCCGCCCAAATACATGCGACGAGCCTCTCCCGCATTATTTATTTTCATTACCGTTCTTCTTATTGGCGTGTTGTTATTTGGTGTTGGAGCGAAAGGGGCGCAGCGTTGGTTGGCGTTGCCTGGAGGGTTACGTTTTCAACCTTCGGAGATTATGAAAATAGTGATGCCAATGATGATTGCTTGGTATTTCTCTGATAGGCAGCTTCCTCCGAATTTTAAGCATATATTGACGGTACTGAGTTTAATTGTTTTGCCTGTGCTGATTATAGCTAAGCAACCTGACTTAGGGACAGCTTTGTTGGTGGCGGTTTCTGGGATTTTTGTTCTATTCCTTGCAGGACTTAGGTGGCGCTATATTTTGGGCGCTGCGGCGTTGGCGCCTATCGCGGGTTATGCGTTATGGCAATTTATGCATGATTACCAACGCCAACGTGTATTAACTTTTTTGAATCCAGAGAGTGATCCGTTGGGGTCAGGTTGGAATATTATTCAATCTAAAACAGCGATTGGATCTGGTGGTCTTTACGGTAAAGGCTGGTTAGAAGGAACTCAAGCTCAGTTAGACTTTCTACCAGAAAGTCACACTGACTTTATTATCGCGGTGCTTGCAGAAGAGTTCGGTATGCTGGGTTGTAGTGTTTTGATTTTAGCTTATTTACTGGTGATCGCTCGAGGTTTGTATATTTCAGCAACGGCAGCGGATAACTACGCGCGATTGCTTGCAGGTAGTTTAACGCTTACCTTTTTTGTGTACATGTTTGTAAATATTGGCATGGTGTCAGGCATTCTACCTGTCGTTGGGGTACCCTTACCACTTGTTAGTTACGGTGGTACTTCCATTATAACCATCATGGCAACCTTCGGTATTTTAATGTCAATACAAACACATAAAAAGGCAAGGTGATGATTAAGCAAGCTACATTAATTTTTTTGGCGCTTGGTCTAGCTGCGTGTAGCGGTATAGATCAACCCTCATTGTCTGCAAATTCAGGGGTAAGTAATGCCCTTCTTGAAGATATGCCTAAAGAGTGGGCTGATTCTTATGCTGGTAATCTCGAGGTTCAGCTTTTTATTGACCGCCTCGTTGAAGAACATAACTATGATAGAAAACGCTTGGAGTTGGCTTTTTCACATATCAAAGTTCGCCCAAAAGTCATTGAAAAATCAGACAACCAACCGGAAGTGATAACGCCTTATTACGAGTATAAAACTCGGTTTGTGAATGAAGAAAGAGCTGAACTTGGTCGGCAGTTTGCAAAACGTAATGCTGAATGGCTACATAAAGCCGAGCTAGAGTTCGGTGTTGAATCTAGAGTGATTGTGGCATTGATAGGTGTTGAGACGTATTACGGACGTATTACGGGGTCTAAGGATGTTTTTACGTCTTTGACTACACTGGCATTCGATTACCCTCGACGCAAAGACTATTTTCAAAGTGAATTAGAAGCGTATTTGTTGCTTGCCCGCAAAGAAGGTTGGAACATTGGTGAAACAAAAGGATCATACAGTGGTGCGATGGGTATGGTGCAATTTATGCCTAGCAACTATCAGAAGCTGGCAATAGATTACGATAATAACGGACATATCGATTTATGGGGTTCTGACGCTGACGCCATTGGCAGTGTGGCAAATTATCTAAGACATCACGGTTGGAAAGCTGGCGAACCATGGTTTGTTATGGCACAGATCGAAGATTCAAATAAGGTGGCGGATGACATTAATCGAGGGCGAAAACCGAATGTTGATATGACGGTTTGGTCGTCTTTAGGTGTACTGCCTACGCAGCCTTTTTCACTTCAAAAAACAGGCTTGATTGGTTTGCGAACAGGGCCTGAAGAGATATCTTATTGGCTGGCGTATGAGAATTTTTTCACTATTATGGATTACAATCCAAGTAGACGCTATGCCATGTCCGTGTTAGAACTGGCTGAGAGTATAGGAAGCTATGAGAATAACTAACATGCTATTTGTTGTCAGTATTAGTTTACTGGTGCTGAATGGATGTATGAGTACGCGTCATGTGTTAGGACAAAGCGATGCAGACTATGAAAAAGCCTCTGCGGGTGGGCGTTATTCCATTTTACAAGATCATGCTCCAACAGGTGATATTAAAGTTGACCACTTGCCTGATTTGATACCAAGTTGGGAGCAGAAGAGTCGTGGTGGTAATAAGAGCCCCTATGAAGTTTGGGGTAAAAAATATTGGGTAATGGATTCCGCTCAAGGGTATGTTGCAGAGGGCACAGCATCTTGGTATGGAAAGAAATTCCATGGTCATAAAACCTCAAATGGGGAAACATATGACATGTACAATTTTTCTGCGGCGCATAAATCCTTACCATTACCGACTTATCTTAAGGTGACGAATCTGGATAATCAGCGTTCTGTTATTGTTAGAGTGAACGATCGAGGACCTTTCCATGGGGATCGATTGATTGATCTTTCTTATGCGGCAGCGGCTCGGTTGGATTATCATAAAAAAGGTTTGGCTCGGGTTAGAGTTGAGGCGATTACGCCTGCTCAGGGGGCGTCTTATAACCCTGAAAAAACAGTATTAAAAACATCTAGTCGCCCTCTAGAAGCCTTGCCCCCTAAGGTATTAGAGGTCCCGCCAAATGAGATTTCTAGCACGTCTTCGGAGTTGGTTTTTTCTCATCTTCAGTTAGGTGCTTTTGGTGCAGAGGAATCGGCGGATCGATTGAGGAAACGTCTTTTTGAGGCATTCGATACGAGTGTTAACGTGTTAATAAATAAGCAGGACGATGGCCTGTACAAGGTTTTGGTTGGGCCTTTCGATGACGCTAGTAAGCTAGTTGAATGGCAGCAAAAATTACAGCAAGAAGGTTTTGGTAATCCTGTTAGGGTTGCTTTGATACCTTAAGAGCGTTTTGTTTGGGCTAGAGATTAATAGAGCGCTCTAGTATCATTTATTCACATTTTTTAAGAAGACGATTTTTTTGAGTATGAAAAAACTCCTGGTTACTTTATCCCTTGTATTTTACTTTGTCAGCGGCCCTGTATTTTCCGCTCCTTCATTAATCCCAACTCCGCCACAATTGTCTGCGAGCAGCTATATTTTGATGGATGCTTACACGGGCGATATATTGGTTGAACATAATGCTGATGAGGCTTTGCCTCCAGCAAGCTTAACCAAATTGATGACCGCTTATATTATTGAATATGAATTGGCTCGAGGAAATTTATCATTAGAAGATAAAGTCAATATAAGTGAAAAAGCATGGAGAATGGAGGGCTCACGTATGTTTATACGTGAGGGAACTCAAGTTAAGTTAGAAGATATAATGCGCGGTATTATTATTCAGTCTGGGAATGACGCGAGTGTTGCTGCGGCGGAGCATATTGCTGGCAGTGAGTCTGCTTTTGCTGATTTGATGAATCAGCATGCACAGCTACTTGGGATGGAGAACACACATTTTGTTAACTCGACCGGGTTTCCTGCTGAAGACCACTATTCAAGTGCTCACGATATAGCGAAGTTGTCACGCGCGACTATTTTGCAGTTCCCAGAAAATTTCTCTATGTATTCTGAGAAAGATTTTACTTACAACAATATTCGACAGCCTAATCGTAATAAATTGTTATGGCGTGATAAAACAGTTGATGGTCTGAAAACAGGCCATACTGAGGCTGCTGGTTTCTGTTTGGCCGCCACAGCGGTACGAAATGGTACTCGCTTGATTACGGTTGTAATGGGGACTAATTCTGATACTGCTCGTGCAGTAGAGTCTCAAAAGCTGCTGGATTATGGTTTTAGATACTATGAAACGCGAAAATTATACAGTCGTGGTCAGGTGGTTAACAATGCTCGCGTTTGGGGCGGCAGCCAATCTAGCGTAAAAGTTGGGTTTGCGGATGATGTGCTGGTTACTATGCCTCGTCAGCAAGGCGCTTCTATTCCAGCAACACTAGATATGCAACAAGAAATTACAGCGCCGATAGCGGTGGGTGATGTATTGGGGAAAATTATTGTTGGTCTAGAAGGTAATGTTCTATTAGAGCGTTCAGTTGTTGCATTAGAAGCGGTGGAAGAGGGTGGTTTCTTCAAGCGTATGTTTGATAGCATCAAGCTCTTTTTTATGAATTTATTTTAAGCTTTAATGGACTCATGGTAAATTATGGCGCTAATTACGAAAGACGGTGATCAGGCTGAAAAAACAGTAGATGCACCAAAAATAGAGTTTCCTTGTGAAAATTACGTTATAAAAGTGGTGTCTCTTGATGTGGATGGCATTCATACAGAAATAACGCAATGTATGCTTGTTCATGCTCCTGAAATGGACACGAACGCAGAGGGGGTTAACCGCTCTAGTAAAGGCCGATTCGTCAGCTATAGCTTTCGTATTGTAGCCCATAGCGAAACACAACTGTCTTCCTTGCATCGTGACTTGATGTCAATTCAAGCTGTTAAGATGGTCATGTAGATGAGTCTTGATTTAATATGCCGTGATTTAGGTGTGGCTGACTACGCCGATACATGGGAACGGATGAAAGACTTTACTCAGTCTCGTTCAAAGGATGATGCGGATGAAATCTGGTTATTAGAACATCCGCCTTTGTTTACGCAAGGGCAAGCCGGTAAGCTGGAGCACCTTTTGGCTCCGGGTGATATTCCTGTGATTCAGGTCGACCGTGGTGGTCAGGTCACGTATCATGGGCCTGGTCAATTGGTTGCCTATGTTCTTATTGATCTAAAGCGTCTTGGAATAGGTGTTCGTGATCTGGTTAATGTGTTAGAAAACGCTATAGTTCATACTTTGAAGGCGAATTTAATAGCGGCTTATGCAAAGCCAGATGCGCCAGGTGTTTATGTAGATGAACAAAAAATCGCGTCACTAGGATTACGTGTTCGCAGAGGTTGTTCATTTCATGGCCTTGCCTTAAATGTTGATATGGATCTCACCCCATTTAATCGTATTAATCCATGTGGCTATCAAGGTTTACAAATGGTTGATATGAAACGTCTGAACAAAAACATAAATGTATCGAATATTAAGGTTCAGTTAGCGAATCAGCTGGCTGAACAACTCGGATATACCTATCCGGCTATCCAACAAGGGTGGAAATAGAATGACTGCAGAACGCAAACGCGTTGTCCAAGGGGAAAAGCTACGTGGTGCCGATAAAATGGCGCGTATCCCCGTTAAAATTGTTCCTACAGAAGAAATTCCTCGTAAGCCTGATTGGCTTCGAGTTCGTATGCCGGCTTCTCCCGAAATTGCTCGTATTAAGGCTACTTTGAGAGAACATAAATTAGCGTCTGTGTGCGAAGAAGCTAATTGTCCAAATTTAGGTGAATGTTTCAGTAATGGAACGGCTACTTTTATGATTATGGGTGAAATTTGTACCCGCCGTTGTCCTTTCTGTGATGTTGCTCACGGTCGTCCGAACCCTCTAAAAGTGGATGAGCCAAAAGAGTTGGCTGCAGCGATTCGTGATATGAAACTTAAATACGTGGTTATTACCTCAGTAGATCGTGATGATCTTCGTGATGGTGGTGCGCAGCACTTTGTTGAATGTATCAGAGAGACGCGTGCTGAAAGCCCAAATATTGAGATTGAAACACTCGTTCCAGATTTCCGTGGACGAATGGAAGTGGCCATCGATACACTTTCGATAGCCCCCCCTGATGTGTTCAACCATAATTTGGAGTCGATTCCACGTTTATACCGTCAAGTACGACCGGGTTCAGACTATCAGTGGTCACTAGATTTATTGAAGAACTTTAAAGACCGTTGTCCTGACGTACCAACCAAATCTGGTTTGATGGTAGGAATGGGTGAAACCTTTGAAGAGATTGTTGAAGTACTGAAAGATTTGAGAGCTCATAATGTTGACATGCTGACGATTGGGCAATATTTACAACCGTCGAAGCATCATTTTCCAATGGCGCGTTTTGTTCCGCCAGAAGAATTTGCGCGTTATGAAAAAGTGGCAAAAGATTTAGGTTTCAAACGTGCAGCATGCGGACCATTGGTTCGCTCGTCTTACCATGCGGATAAGCAAGCGCATGGTGAACACGTTTCTTAATTTTTTCGATTGCTAGAATAAAGCGGTGTTAAGATGTTTCTTAGCCCCGCTTTTTTTTATGCGAACTGAACCTGAAAATGCGTCTGTGTTTATTATTGAGTACCTTTATTGAAAAGGTACTTATCTATCGTTATTTAGATTTTTGGAGATGATATGAAGCCTTGGTCAATCAAAGATTCAATGGAACTTTATAATGTAAGTCATTGGAGTAGTGGCTTTTTTTCAATCAATGATAAGGGTCGGGTTATTGCGTTACCTGATAGGGAAAACAGCATTGATTTGACCGAACTTTCTGTTGCACTTAAAGAGCAGGGTATTCCTTATCCATGTCTTGTTCGATTCCCTAATATTCTTCACTCTCGAATTGAAAAAATCACCAATTCATTTCAACAGGCAATAGAACATTACGATTACAACGCAAAATACGCCATTGTGTACCCTATTAAGGTTAATCAGCAGCGCCGAGTTGTGGAAGAAATCGCCGCTTGTCAGCCGGATAATGCTTCAACCGTTGGTCTCGAAGCCGGCAGCAAGCCTGAATTGATGGCGGTGTTGGCTATGCATAAAAATGCGGATGGCATCATAGTTTGTAATGGTTACAAAGACCGTGAGTTTATTCATCTGGCTTTGATGGCTGAAAAAATGGGTCATCAAGTGTTCATTGTCGTAGAAAAAATGCATGAACTCGACTGGATTTTAGAGGAAGCCAAAAAAATTGGGGTTCAACCTCGTATTGGTATCCGTATTCGACTGGCGTCTACTTGCACGACACATTGGGGGAATAGTGGTGGCGAAAAATCCAAATTTGGTTTGACCACTTCTCAATTGCTACGAGCTATTGATCGTTTGCGCGAATTAGGATTGCTGCATTGCCTTGAGTTAATTCATTTTCACCTTGGATCTCAGATTACTCGTATTCGAGACATTCAAAACAGTTTGAAAGAGTGTGCTCGCTACTACGCTGAACTCCACCAGATGGGTGTTGAGGTTAAGTGGGTTGATGTTGGTGGTGGTTTGGGTGTCGATTACGAAGGTACTCGTTGTCAAAATGATTTCTCCGCAAACTACAGCATTGGCGAATACGCCAATAATGTGGTGTTTGCTTTTCATAACGTATGTGAGCAATACGAGCTTCCTCATCCTCATTTGATCTCCGAATCTGGCCGCGCGGTGACAGCTCATCATGCCATGATGATTGCCGATGTTTTCTCCCATGGTGCAGAACATTTACCGATTGAGGAACCTGCGGAAGACAGTGGACTTGAGCTTCAGCGACTATGGACGTCTTATCAAAGTTTGAAAGGCCAAGATGATGAAGAAAGCCGTTCTTTGGTAGAAATTTACCATGATTTGTTGGATGACTTTAATGACAGTTTGGCCTTGTATAACCATGGTCAACTTAACCTGCCTCAAAGAGCGCAAGCTGAGAATCTTTTCTTATCCGCGTGCCGCAATTTATTGCCGCGCTTAGATAATCGTAACAGAGGGCACCGTGCTGTAATCGACGAACTAAATGAACGTTTGGCTGAGAAGTTGTTTGTTAACTTGTCTGTCTTTCAATCTATGCCGGATGCGTGGGGGATTGATCAACTGTTTCCAGTGTTGCCTTTGCAAGGCTTGGAAAAAGCGCCTTCGTTCCGAGGTAAAATTCAGGATGTTACCTGTGATTCTGATGGTTGTTTGTACAGCTATGTAGACGGTCAAGGCATTGAGTCATCTTTACCTTTACCTCCACCGCCAGCAAAGGGCGAAGACTATTTAATGGGCTTCTTTTTGGTTGGGGCTTATCAAGAAACCTTAGGTGATTTGCATAATTTATTTGGTGATACCTGTTCTGTTGATGTGTATTTAACGGAAGACGGTTTCAAAATTGATCATGTGCTAAAAGGCGACAGCGTTCAGGATGTGCTTAAGTCTGTAAGTTATAATGAGCATGAATTGATGAAACGTTATCAGGATAAAGTGGCCGCCAGCCCGTTGAGTCAGGATGAGCAAGTAGCGCTTTTAGCGACCTATAAAAAAGTGCTTGAAGGCACAACCTATTTAACTCAGGTATAAACTGGAGCGTCATGCTAGTAATGATGCATACTTTTTTGGAGGTAGTGAAATATGAATAACGTAAAAGTGGCCTGCGTTCAAATGGCGGTTAGTCATGATTTTCAAGCGAATTTAGACAATGCCGTTGCACAAGTAAGAGAAGCCGCCGCGCAGCAGTCGAATATCATTCTTTTGCAAGAATTGTTTATGGGTCCCTATTTTTGTATTGATCAAAAGCCCGCTTATTTTGATTGGGCTCAGCCTGTTGATGATTGCTTAGCCATTCAGACAATGAGCAAGCTTGCCAAAGAGTTGGGTGTGGTTTTGCCTATTAGTTTTTTTGAGCGTGATGGAAACGTCTTTTACAACTCCTTGGTGATGATTGATGCCAATGGTGACGTGATGGATTTGTATCGTAAAACGCATATTCCTGATGGCCCAGGCTATCAAGAAAAATATTATTTCACCCCTGGAAATACTGGCATAAAAGTGTGGGACACCCAGTTTGGACGTATTGGTTGTGGGATCTGTTGGGATCAGTGGTTTCCAGAATTAGCTCGTGAATTGGCTTTAAAAGGCGCTGAATTAATTTTTTACCCTACCGCGATTGGTTCTGAACCTCCATATCCTGAATGGGACTCGAAAGATCATTGGCAAAGAACCATGCAAGGACACGCTGCGGCCAATATGGTGCCAGTTATTGCTTCAAACCGTGTTGGTAGGGAGGAGGGTGACAATAGTTTCATACAGTTCTATGGTTCGTCTTTCATGACGGATGAAATGGGGGCTATGAAATGCGTTGCTGGACGAGATGAAAGTACTATTTTATATTCAGAATATGATTTAGAGGCCATACGTAAAGCGCGTCGGTCCTTTGGTTTGTTTCGTGACCGCCGACCAGATCAATATCAAGCAATCACTTCGGGTGCTGGTATTACTTGGGAAAAGTAGGCAAAAACAAAAAGGTGCCCGCATGATGCGGGCACAAAGCTATCCATATCCTTATTGATTTAGGGGAGGAATCTCAATAAGGAAGATCTATTTACACTTGGCTTTTCGAAGCCTAAATAGAGTATATAAATCGTGTAGTGCATTTATCTGACAGCACTGTAAAGCATATAGCGACTTTGTATTACAAGGCTCTATAAAATAGTGTCCTCGTCAGTATAGATCTGTCCAAGAGGTTAATACTAACTATAGTCTGAGATTTCAAATAAGCGCGGATAAAATGCTATCTATGCGAATTTGTAAAAATATAGCCATTTATTTTAGAGAGCCGATGAACGTATTTAGTTCCCCCAATGCACTGCCTTATTTTGCGGTCTTGTTGTCTAGTAAGTTGCTATTGAACGACTTGACCTATCGATTAATGGCAGAAAAGA
>CAXBGJ010000004.1:0-51474 GCA_963975045.1 uncultured Marinomonas sp.
TTGGGCTTTTCAGAATGTTAAGGCGCGCAGCTCGACTTGATCGCATGTTCCCTAACAACGCTCTTGGCTAAAATTGCTAACAGTAAAAATTCCCCTGTAGAAGCTCGAAAGAAGAAGGCAGGCTTTAAACTGGATGCTACAAAGTTTTCAGTCGCAGCATTAGGAGATCATACCCAAGTAAATTATGACTTTTCAGACAGTGAACCCGATCTTATCCATTCTCTAAAAGACATTGTTTGTGAAGTTTTAGATCTACATTTAGCTGGTATATCGAAATCAATAAAACAGCTTAACGAAGTCGATCAGCCAGCATCAGCATCTTATTCAGTTTCAGGTTTCTCAAATATTAATGATGCTTACGAAGCTGTTAAAATACTCAATGAAATAGCGAAAAAAGAGGATGCTACCGAGTTTGATATCAAAGTTGAAGGAAATAAGAGCCCGCATCACATAAACATCCTTGGAGAACCTGAAAGGCCAGAGTTTAGTCCTGAAGCAGAAGAACTGTTTTTTCTAGAATTTGAAATAAGTGATGCGCATAAGAAAGAACCTAGTATTGAGATAGCTCCCAAGAGTGGCAAAGGGAAAAAGAAAATAATAGTAAATGCTGAACAGTTGTAATGGTCAAGTGGACTTCCCAGATCTTACTAGACACCCATTAACATTAAAATCTAGTTAAACAATAGATGTTTGATAACGTCCAAATGTTATCCCGAAGAGTTCAAAAGAGAAGCCGTTAAACAAGTGACAGAGCGTGGTTATTCTGTCACTCACGGTTCGATACGACCGCCCACAGTTTATGCGCTTAGATCAAAAATCATGGTGAGTCGCAGCCTCAGACATTTGAAGATTTTGATATAGCCTCTGAGAACGAACGACTCAAGTCTGAACTGCGCGAATCACTGAGGAACCTATGGAAGTTCATGGATACACCGTGATCTTCGTGATGAAGGTGAATTTTGTAGCGTGCATCGTATTGCCAAGATTATGTGTAATAACAGCATTAAGGTCGCAGATTGCGGACAACATATTGAAGCGCCAGTTTAACCCTGATGCACCCAATAAAGCGTGGGTAATTGACATCACCTACGTTAGAACCCATGAAGGATTTTGTACGTAGCGACAGTTATAGATTTATTTTCCCGACGTGTTGTCGGGTGGTCGATGGATAATACGATGGATCATCATCTGGTTATTAATGCTTTATTAATGCTTTATTAATGGCGGTTTGGCAGCGTAAACCTAAGAACGGAGTATTAGTGCACAGCGATCAGGGGAGCCAATACGCGAGTTCTGATTACCTCGCTTTTATGAAGGCTCATAATTTAGCGCCATCGATGAGTCGTCGAGGAAATTGCCATGATAACGCCGTTGCAGAAAGCTTTATTGCGACCTTCAAGAAGAAAGTGGGAAAACGAAAGATCTACTCGACAAGGGAAGAGGCGAAAGGTGAGATGCTTAATTTTATTGAGATGTTCTACAATCGAATAAAACGTCATTCTCATACAAGCGGCGTGTCATCTGCTAAGTTCGAAGAAATGTATTTTTTGAAGTACCCACTGTCTAGCAAACGCTGGGGAGTCCATCCCATTTCCCTAGGCGAGATTCTGAAATATGTCGATTTAGGGTCGCTTACGTGTTTAAAAAATCCCAATGTTAGTCATCTAACAATTGGGATTAAATTAAGTGATTTGTGAGATATTATTTTATTAAGGCGGTTTAATTTTCAGAGAGCTTACTTTTACGATAGTCAGGCTTTAGACGGATATAGATAACGATAGAGATAATAAACGTAGCTGGTGCTGAAAAAGAGGCGAAACTGTTGCCAAAATTCATGATAAGTAAGCCTACGATGGTACTGAGTAGCCATGCAGTTAGGCCTGGAGCATTAAATTTCGAGAGCTCTTCGTCCTTCTGATCGTAAAAACTTCTAAACAAAATATGAGCCAGTGCTATGCCTACCCAAGCAACCACAAATACACCTTGATAGGCTAATGCTTGCAAAATATAAGAAAACACATTGGATAGCATAAGAACGTAAACAACAATACCTACAATGATGGACCAGAAAAATTTCTGCGCTTTCACTGAGAGAATATTATCGAAGAATGCTTGCATGTTCATGGTGGCTAAGTAGTAGTTAGCGGTATTAATCCTAGTTTGAGTAACCCAAACAAAAAAGAGTCCCCAGATACCAAGTAATTTAATAATGGACAGTACAACAGACACTTCGCTTAAGGCAGCGTCTTGCGGGATACTGGAAACTAAATAGATGCCTACGACACCGTTAATTAAAAACGTCACCAAGTAAAAAGGCATGCCGAAGTTGTATCGTGAGTGATAGCCGCTGTCTTTCTTTTTGCCAAAACGCGCATAATCGAAGGTAAACAGCATGAGTACCCAAACGCCCATGTAGTAGGTAAAACAATCCCACCAGCCAAACGCTGTGTGGTTTTCTTCACCTAGACTCATCCAGTCAGTTTGATACCCATAGACATTAATAGAAACCACCACGGCGGCCAACAAACCTAGGATATAAAAAGGTAGAAGAATGCCATTGAACTTATCAAGCCAGGTTTGTACGCTACCGAAAATAAGCAACACGCTGTATACGACGACAAACAAAGCGGCCCACTTATAATCGATCCAAGGGAAGACGTTATTAATCGCAATCGCGATAACAGAGCCTTCAAAAACGGCATAATAAATGGCCGTGGAAAAGAAAATTAAAGTAGCTAGAGAGGCACCTGCGCTGCCGAATAATCGCCGTGAAAATAAAGCAACAGATAAACCTTCTTTAATCGCGTAGCGGCTCATAATGCTATTAATTATGCCGTAACTAATAACGGATAGTACCATGCCAATAATCGCATTTTTAGCTCCATAGCTGAGTGCGAGTGACGCACCTATGACAATATAGAAAATTGCGCTGCAAACAGCCCACCATGCCATTGTTAATGAAAATGCCCCCATTCTGTTGCTATCCGGAATAGGGGAGTAGCTGTCTTGATTGGATTCTTCTTGTGCTAAATTAGCCATTATAGGTTCCTATTGTGATTGACTTTAGTTGTGAATTTTATTCATTCACTTAATTTTGAAACAAAGACTCCCTAGACGGCTAAATAATATAGCCGCCTATCAGTTGATCGTTTCGGGTACTCGGGAATGCTTAGCCGTGTTTTAACAGTGTGCGAACTTGGTTTAGTTTTTGCTGTTTTAGTTTTCGGGCTATTAAGGCTTCGTCCATTGAAATGGGCGTGAACTGTGTTGTGTAGTTAGGTTGCATTTGTCCAATTAGGTCCATGTCGGCGCTGATCACTGTTCCAATCGTTGCATACCCGCCACCTGAAACCGCGTCACGGTGTAAAACAATAGGTTCTTTTCCTGCAGGAATTTGGATAGAACCAATTGGATAACAAGCGTCTACGATGTTGGAAGGGTCAGATCCTGCACCAAAAGGTTGTTCTCGAGGGTTAAAGTCCATTGGGCGACCGCCTTTTAAGCGATACCCTATGCGATCGGCTTCACTGCCCACGGTCCACTGATCCTCATAGAAGCGAGTGACCGCATCATCTGTTAGGCGATGAATATACATGCCAGGGATAATACGTAATGTTGTGTGTTTTTCTATTGTAGGTAGGAATTCACTAGGGATGCTTTGACCTTCTTTGGCTGCATACTCTTGAATACCAATAGGTAATTCATCTCCCGCTTCTAATCTACGCCCTTTATAACCACCTAAACTTCCTAATGTATAGGTTGAGCGACTGCCTAGCGCTAAAGGTAAATCAAGACCACCTGCAACCGCTAAATAAGCGCGAGCACCTGCAACAGGATAGGTAAAGCTCAGAATTTGGCCTGCCTTTATTGAAACGGCAGTATCTAGAGGCATAATGTCTCCGTTGATTTTAGGAGACATGCGTGCTCCACACACCGCAATCATCGCATCTTGTTCAAAACGCAGCTCTGGCCCAAGTAGCGCGCATTCTAGTACTGCATCATTCTCACTATTATTTACCAAAAGATTAGCCAGTGTCATAGAGTATTGGTCCATGGCACCTGATGGCGGAATGCCTAAATGGTAATAGCCTTCGCGACCTTGGTCTTGAACGGTGGTTGCGAGCCCCGGTTTCATAACTTTAATCGACATAAAGCACCTCCATCATTTTCTTTTTATATTCTTCAGGGTTATTTTGATAGCTGTCAAAATCAAATGAGAAAGGGTGTGTTTTAGGAGCATAAGAACCCGCTTCTACATGCTCGAGAATGCGATCATATTCATTACGATCTACTGGTTTGAACTGGACAATATCCCCTGCTCTGAAAAACACCATTGAGTCTTTAAAGTAAGGCAAGGATTGTTGTGGGTCATAAATTGGTGTCGGCGTGACGCCAAACATTTGGTATCCACCCGCACCTCTAACAGAGTAAATGCAGCTAAAACACCCACCATATCCTAGAGTTTGTTTCGGTGTGTCGGTCCTCGGACTAAGGTACTTTGGTACTTCAAGCTGTTTATCTTGATCAACCATTTGAAACATAAAAGGTAGACCAGAAACAAAGCCTACCATTGAGACAAACCAAGGCGAGCAGCTATGGGCTTCAATAAAAGCATCCACACTTTTTAAGCCATTAATACTCGCTGCGTATTCCAGATCGGTTGCTGTTGGATCCTGATGGCGATCACGAAAACGCATTAAGGTTTCGTGAGTCCAAGGATCATTATATAAAACAGGAATTTCAACGATTCTTGTTTCTAAGCTCTGCAACTGTTGGTTTTCCGTTAGACTCTCCAAAGATTTTACCTTGGCGAGCAGTTCATCTGGGTGGATGATGTCTGGGTTAAAACGAATTTGAAAAGACGCGTTCGCTAAACATATATCTAGTATTCCGTCTAACGCCTGAGCTTCAATGATCTTGACCATACTTAGGCTTTTAAAAAAAGCAGCTAAAGACATGGATTCTGATATTTCAGCAAATAATTGTTCATCACCACCAAAGGTATACCTAATGGGTTGTGTCAGCATGAGGCTTCTCCAAATCAATGATTTTTTCCAAATTATTAGATAACCAGGCTTCCAAAGTCTCTGTATGGAAGTGACCTGCTTGTACGTCTGGATCTTTTAATAAAAGCTTATGGAGCGACAAGGTTGTAACTATCCCTTCAATTTTTGTTTTTTCTAGAGCACTAGATGCACGTTCAAATGCTTGCTGACGAGTTTCCCCATGCACAATAATTTTTGCTAATAGAGAGTCGTAATAAGGGGGAATGATGTAATTGTCGAATAAATGAGTATCGATGCGAATACCTTCGCCTACTGGCCAGACTAAATTTTTGAGTTGACCTGGGCTTGGGAAAAAGCCTTTTGCTGGATTTTCTGCATTAATGCGCATTTCTATGGCTGAGCCATTGACCCTGATGCTCTCTTGTTGCAGAGATAAAGGTTCTCCTAGGGAAATTTTGATCATCCATTGAACGAGATCAATACCGGTGATAGCTTCTGAAATAGGGTGCTCAACTTGAATACGAGTATTCATCTCAATAAAGAAAAACTCTTTAGTTACGTCGTCATAGAGAAACTCTAAAGTGCCCGCGCCTTTATAATGAAGGTTTCGTGCAAGTTTTGCGGCATTTAAGCACAGTTCTTCACGAACTGTATCTGATAACGCAGGAGAGGGCGCTTCTTCAAAGATTTTTTGGCGACGGCGTTGTAAAGAGCACTCTCTTTCATACAAATGAATCGCATTGACACCATCTCCTAAAATTTGCACTTCAATGTGTCGAGCTTGTTGAATAAAACGCTCTAAATACACCGACCCTGAACCAAAAGCGGCTTTCGCCTCACTCTGAGCCATGACCAATTCTTTTGCTAGCTCTTCTGGGTTATGAGCAATACGGATGCCTCGACCACCCCCACCAGCAGAGGCTTTTATTAAGAGTGGGTAGCCGATGCTTTGTGCTGAGGTGATGGCTTCTTCAAGCGAGTCGATTTCACCATCAGAGCCAGGAACAACAGGGACACCTGCGGCCTGGGCGGTTGTTCGTGCGCAAGATTTATCGCCCATTTGGCGGATGGTGTCAGCGCTTGGACCAACAAAAATCAGTCCAGCCTCTACCACGGCCTTTGCAAAATCAGCGTTTTCTGATAGAAAACCATAACCCGGATGAATGGCTGTTGCCCCTGTGTCTTTTGCCGCTTTTAAAATGAGTTCGCTTTTTAAATAACTTTGGTCGGAGCGAGCAGGACCAATGATGATCATTTCATCGGCTAATTTAGCGGGTAAGGAATCTTTATCCGCTTCGCTACATACGGCTACTGTGGCGATACCAAGTTGCTGGGCGGCGCGAATAATGCGAACTGCGATTTCACCTCGATTGGCAATCAAAATTTTGTGATTTGAATAGGACACTGTTTTATTCCTCAATACTGACAAGTGCAATGACTTGTCCAGGTTCAACGGGTTCTGAGTCTTCCACACAAAAACGTATCAATGTGCCTTTATTGTCGGCAGTTAAATCGGAAAATTGTTTCATGACTTCGATTATTCCAATAACCGTGGTGCTCTCGACTTGATCTCCTTCAGAGGCTAATACGTCTGAATCAGGAGACGGGCGACGGTAAAATACCCCTGGTAATGGAGAGATTATTTCAATTGTAGTCATGATTTTTTCCTTATATTTGTAGAAACACGGCAATATTTAGTTGTTCTTAATTATTCAGAAATTATTGGCTCGGTGATTTGACAGTAATGCCTGATTTATCTAATAAATCTCGTGTGGCTTTGATGAGAGCTAGAGCTCCTGGTGTGTCGCTGTGAATGCAAACGGAGTCAAAAGAGATGTCTATATCTTCACCTTCTACTGTACGAACCTTACCTTCCTGACATGCTCTTAATACCTTGTTAGCGATTTTTATTGGATCTAAAGGACCAACACGACGAGTAAATACGATCGAGCCTGAAAGGTCGTAATCGCGGTCTCCATAAAACTCACATACAACGGGATGACCGATTTGATTGGCTGCTTTATGGATTGCTGAACCATGCATGACATACAAAAATAATTGCGGTGAAACTGCATGCAATTGAGTGACCAACATCTGGGCCATTTCAATGTTTTTTGCGACATGCATATAAAGTGCGCCATGAGGCTTAACATGCTGCAGTGTTAGATTATGCATACTGGCAATTTCTCTCATTGCTCCGATCTGATACATAATATCGCTGACCAGTTCTTCACAATGGGCATTCATGTGGCGACGTCCAAAGCCAACGAGATCTCGAAAGCCCGGATGAGCACCGACAGAGACACCATTTTGCGCGGCGATTTTTGCAGTATGTGACATAGTAGAAGGGTCGCCAGCATGGAAACCTGTCGCGATATTTGCGGAGCTAATCAGGGGCATTATTTGATCATCAACACCATCACCGATTGTCCAAGGGCCAAACCCTTCGCCCATATCAGAATTTAGATCTATGGATCTCATTTTTTTTCCTTACCGTTAACATTGTTTACACAATATATAATTGAATCTTAATGTTTAAAAAGATCTATTTTTTGATAGGGTAGTATCTGAAAAACAGATGGCAGGAAGAATTTTTATGGCACTTACTCTTAAACAGCTTAGGTATTTTGTGGCAACGGCCGAAATAGGCCAGGTTTCTCAGGCGGCTATTTATCTTAATATTTCCCAGTCAGCGGTCACCACGGCCATCAAGGATTTGGAGGGTTTATTAGGTGTTGAGCTGTTTGTTAGAAGCACTCAGGGAGTGAGTTTGACGGAAAGAGGAAGGCATTTTTTGAATCATGCCTATCAAGTGTTGCGCAGTGTTGACGATGCATTGAACTTACCGCATACGGATGAAGAGGCCGAGGGCAATGTGCGTTTTGCTGCGAGTTATACCGTGCAAGGGTATTTTTTACCCTACCATATACAACGATTGTCTCAATGGTATCCAAAAATATCCATGGCTTTATTTGAGTACGAACGTGCTCATATTGAAGAGAGGCTAGCTGACGACTCCATCGATATGGCGCTTGTTTTAACAGATAATCTAACTCACCCCGATATCGTGGCGGAGCGGCTTTTTGCTTCCGAAAGGCGCCTTTGGTTACCGAGCCATCACCCGCTGACCAAAAAAAATACTTTGCATTTGCGAGATTTAGCCGATGAGCCTTTTATCATGCTTACTGTCGATGAAGCGGATCAGAGTGCTATGCGTTATTGGAACAGGGAAAACTTACAACCGAATGTTATCTTGCGTACGTCGTCTGTGGAATCCGTGCGAAGCATGGTAGCGAATGGTTCTGGTATCGCGATTTTATCTGATTTGGTGTATCGCCCCTGGTCTTTAGAAGGGAAGCGTATTGACACTCATGCGCTTGATGGCAGTGTTTTACCAATGAGTATTGGGTTGGCTTGGCGAAAAGGAAAAAGCTTTACACCTGCCATGAATGCCATCAAAGATTATTTCAAACAAGTATTTTTAACGCCACAGCAAAATGTTTTAAAGCGAAATTGATAACGAGGCTAGGGAACATGCGATCAAGTCGAGCGTCGCGCCTTAACATTCTGAAAGCCCAATGACAGTCAGTAATGTGGCTGGTTTATCACTTTTCTACCACTAAACAAGATAATTGAACCTTGTTTAGTGGTTTTTAAACGGATTAAGCCTTTGCGGCTCGTATCATTTGATCAACTCGAAACACGTTGGCAAGAGCAAACAGTATGGCGAGCTTACAGTCATTTTTAGCTAACCCACGATAAATCGTTTTTTTAAAACCAAACTGACATTTGATGATTCTAAAGGAATGCTCGCCTTTTTTTTCGAAAAATATCTGCAATCAACCAGTCTGCTTGTCCTGTGAGTTAGCCCTGTTCTAGCTTCATTTAATTATCAGTCTCTCAAAAACGTATTAGACTTCATAACTAAATGAATATTTATGCATAAAGCACTCAGTAGCTCCAATTAATGTTTGATGAGCATCAAACATTAGGTTGATTTACACCTATTTCTTCATACTAATACTTTCCCTAATATCCATTCATAAGATGAACTTATCGTTGCGTAAGGCATAGCTTAAAACTGTCTTAATGGTCACTTTGCTAATTTAAATCAAGGTCATTTATGAAATCACAATTATCTCAATCTTCTTTATTGAAGCATCAGTCTTACATTGATGGTAAATGGACAGACGCTAAGTCTGGCCAGACATTTTCGGTGACAAATCCTGCCAACGGCGAACACATTATTGATGTGGCTGACTCTGGTGCTGAAGATACCACTTTGGCGGTTGAGGCGGCCGAAAGAGCTCACAAAGGCTGGCAAGCATTAACAGCGAAAGAGCGTGCTACCTTGTTACGTCGTTGGAATCAGTTAATTCTGGATAATCAAGAAGATCTTGCGATTTTAATGACGTTAGAACAAGGAAAACCTTTAGCTGAGGCCAGAGGTGAAGTGGCTTACGGTGCGTCTTTTATTGATTGGTTTGCCGATGAAGCTCGTCGTTTATACGGTGATGTGATTCCAACGTTTGCAAACGACCGTCGAGTATTGACTATAAAACAAGGCATAGGTGTTGTCGCCGCGATTACACCGTGGAACTTTCCAATAGCCATGATTACTCGCAAAGCGGGTCCTGCATTAGCTGCAGGTTGCACCATCGTTATTAAGCCTTCTGATGAAACGCCATTATGCGCTTTAGCACTGGCCGAGTTAGCTCATCAGGCGGGCATTCCAGCAGGCGTATTGAACGTTGTTGTTGGTAAAGATGCGAAAGCAATTGGTGGCGTATTAACGGGTCATCCAACAGTACGCAAACTAAGTTTCACAGGCTCAACACCCGTTGGTAAATTATTGCTTACCCAATGCGCTCAAACGGTAAAGCGTACTTCGATGGAACTAGGTGGCAATGCGCCTTTCATTGTTTTTGACGATGCGGATTTAGACGCTGCAGTCGAAGGGGCCATTAACTCTAAATACCGTAATGCCGGTCAAACCTGTGTTTGCGCCAATCGTATATTGGTACAAGATGGCGTGTATGACGCTTTTGCTGAAAAGCTAGCGGCACGAGTGGCTACCTTTAAAACAGGCGATGGTTTTGCCGATGGTGTCAATATTGGCCCATTAATCAATCTTGCTGCCATTACGAAAGTGGAAGAATTAGTACAAGACGCAGTCAGTCATGGGGCGAAAATCCTGTTAGGCGGATCGACGGCGAATGAAGCGGGTAAACAATTCTTTGAACCAACTATTTTGACAGGCGTGACACGTGATATGGCGATCTTCTCTAATGAGATCTTTGGCCCAGTTGCACCTTTATTTCGTTTTAAAACGGAAGAAGAAGCAATCGAACTCGCCAACGATACGCCTTTTGGTTTGGCCGCATATTTTTACACTCAAAGTATCGGTCGTACTTGGCGCGTGGGCGAAGCTTTGGAATATGGATTAGTCGGTATCAATGAAGGTTTGATTTCCAGTGAAGTCGCACCATTTGGCGGTATGAAGGAATCTGGGAGTGGTCGAGAAGGCTCTAAATACGGAATCGACGAATACGTAGAGATTAAATACTTATGTATGGGCGGATTGGCCTAAATTTCTATTTCCAATTCGAACGAAATTAATAAAGAAAATTAATTGTTTTAAGGTAGTGAATTAAATGAAAAATTCAGATTTACAACAACGCAAAGAAGTGGCTATCGCTCGTGGACAAGGCAATATGGCTCCAGTTTATGTTGACAGAGCATTGAATGCTGAGATTTGGGATGTAGAAGGTAAGCGACACATTGATTTTGGTGCAGGTATTGCTGTAGTAAATACTGGCCATAACCACCCTAAAGTGAAAGCAGCGGTTCTGGCTCAACTAGAGCGTTTTACACATACCTGTGTAATGGTAAGTCCTTATGAATCTGCTGTCGTGTTGGCTGAAAAATTGAATGCTGCAGCACCAGGAAAAACACCGAAGAAATCAATTTTTGTGACAACTGGTGCTGAGGCTGTTGAGAATACAGTGAAGATTGCTCGCGCTTATACTGGTCGTCCTGGCATTATTGCATTCAACGGAGGCTTTCACGGTCGGACGAATATGACGATGGGTCTAACGGGGAAAGTGAATCCATACAAAATTGGTTTTGGGCCTTTCCCAAGTGATATTTATCATATTCCTTATCCAAATGAGTATTTAGGTATTACAGAAAAGCAAGCGCTTGAGGATCTACAGTTACGTTTCGCTTGTGATATTGAAGCCTCTCGTGTTGCGGCTATTATCATCGAGCCCGTGCAAGGTGAGGGCGGTTTCTATCAGGCTTCAGTTAGTTTCTTGCAATCTCTTCGTCGAATTTGTGATGAACATGGCATTTTGTTGATTCTTGATGAGATACAAGCAGGCTTTGCTCGTACAGGTACTATGTTTTGTCATGAGCAAGCAGGTATTGAAGCGGATCTAATGACGACAGCAAAAGGTATTGCTGGAGGTTTCCCTATTGCTGCTGTCGTAGGTAAAGCTGACATTATGGATGCCCCAATACCAGGCGGATTAGGTGGAACATATGGTGGTTCTCCTATCGGCTGTGCGGCAGCGTTGGCTGTATTTGATGTAATCAAAGAAGAAAAGCTTTGCGAGCGTGCAGTAACGGTTGGTGAGTATTTTGTGAAACATCTACAAGCATTACAAACGGAATATCCCAATATCATTGGAGATATCCGTAACGCTGGAGCTATGATCGCTATAGAGTTAGTACGAGAAGGCGATGTTAATAAACCTTATCCTGAGTTAGCTAAACAGCTTTCCAGTAAAGCGGCTGAACATGGGCTTATATTATTGTCTTGCGGCATTCGCGGTAACGTTATTCGTTTCTTACCTGCATTAACGATCGAAATGAGTGTTATTGATGAAGGGATGGAGATATTTAAGCGTTGCTTTAAAGAATTAGTTTAAGAGCTTCCGAGTGAAAGTAACTAACACGTTGCTTTTTTAGCCGCTTCTCTGAAGCGGTTTTTTTATTGTTTTGCCTTACTCCGAAATGCGTTTACGAAATACCTAGCGCATTTATGTATAAAATATCTTTTGTAGTACGTTAAGAAACAGCTCTCTAGCTTTATTAGGCTGAGCTGTTTTTTTATAGGCCAAAGCGACGCCTAGGTTATAAAATCTATCACTTGGTGCTACCGTAACAATATCGCCTTTTTCAATATACGATTTAGCGTACTCTTCTGGTAAAAAACCAATATATTGATCTGATAAAATAAGGGCTAAACGGCTGTCGTAAAAATAAGAGATGGCGCTTAAGTTCATTGTAGATATCTGGTCGCTGATGCTTTCGTGAGGTTTAAGTCCAGCGTGTGAGGCAGGATAAGTGTCTGCTTGTTCTATTTGCTCTTGAGCGTTCATAGTGGCGAGAGGGTGATTTTTACTGCAATACAAATAACAGGTATCACTGTAGAGGTGAAAATACTCTAAGCCATCTAATTTTCGATGGTATGGGATGAACCCAATGTCAGCCTCATCGTTCAGAATCATACGTTCAATAACAGCCATTGAAGATACACTAGTGGTAATAAATACTTTAGGTGCTTCCATTGAAAAGTGTTGAATCAATTCAGGAAAGTGGCTTCGAGTATCAAGGCTGACAGTATCAGAAAGTGCTATTCTTAATTTGCCTGTTAAGCTTCTATTCAAGTTATTTACGGTAGTACGAAAGGCATCAAGAGACTCTAAAAGGTTCTCGGTCATTTGATGGATGATTTTTCCTTCTTCTGTTAAAGAAAAACCACCTCGTCCACGTTTGCATAAGATTAAATTGAGGCGAGACTCTAGATTTGTAATATGTAAACTAATAGTTGAGCGACCTATATTCAAAGCCGTTTCAGCGGCAGAGAAACCACCACAATTGACAACCGTTTTAAATATTTTTAACTGTCTTATTTCGTAATCACCCACTTGTCCAAGCGAGTAGTTTTGGTCACTCATAATTTCTCCATATTGGTAATAGCACTTCTGAACATTTCTGAACACTGATGGATTTAATCAACAGTGCTCAAGATTTTATTAAGGAGTGAGCAACTTAACGAGCTTTTTTTGCTTTTTAGTTCGAATTTTTGGAATTTGTTGAGTGATGCAATGAATATTTCCACCACCAAGTAAAATGTTACGTGTAGCAACACCAATGACCATATGATTCGAAAATGCAGCCTGCAGGATGCCTCTAGCTAGGGAGCGTACGATCAAGTCGAGCTGCGATCTTTATTTTCAGAAAAGCCTAATAGAAGTCAGTAATGAGGTTGTTTGATTACTTTGTTATCACTAAACAAAACAATTGAGCCTTGTTTAGTGGTTTTTACACGGATTAATCCCTTGCGGCTCGTACTATCTGGTCAACTCGAAACACGTTTGCAAGAGCAAACAGCATGGCGAGCTTACGGTCATTTTTAGCCACCCCACGGTACATGATTTTTCTAAAACCAAACTGACACTTGATGATTCTAAAGTGATGTTCGACTTTTGCTCGAATACTGGCTTTGATATATTCCGTTTGGTTTCCGTGATGTCATGAGCGTTGGTCACTGTTGTGCTGAGACTGTGCGTCAGTCCTGTTCTAGCGTCAACACCAATATGCGCCTTCTGACCAAAGAACCACTGATTTCCTTTCTGAATTTGATGCATTTCAGGGTCTCTTTCTTTGGATTTATTCTTGGTTGAACTGGCCGCTTCAATATCGTCGCATCCACAATGGTGCCTTCTTTGAGGTAAATGCCTGCATCAGACAACCGTGTGTTCACTGCCTTAAAACGTTAGCGTGAGAGTTTGTGTTTCTCTAATAAGTGCCTGAAGTTCATGATGGTAGTGTGATCAACTATCTGAAAAAAAGCTTATCTAACGATAAGTCAGAAAACAAACACATAGACGTAATTTCGCACAGGGCATTCTCCATCGTTGGATCACTTATGTTGTACCAATGTTGCATGCAGTGAATGCAACATTGTTGATAGCAGATAAGGCCTTCTTCCATTGCCTGCTTTGGGATAAAACGGCTCAATAATCGCTTCTAATTGATCCCAAGGCATCAACTCATTCATGCGGGCAAGGAAAGTTACTTTGCGTGTTTTACGACGCTTGTTGTTGAACTCGCTGTCGGCAAAGGTGAGTTGGTGTGACATGGCTGAGATTCGAAGACTTAAAACGCGATTGTCTCATGGCAGGGACTTATTCGCATGTTGCCTAACTATCTCATGTGGCGAATTTGTGACCATATGGTGACCATATGGTGACCATCTCGAATATTCCATTTTTTATCCGTTCATTAAAATCCCTTCAATCTTTCATTTTGATACATTTTTTGGCTTCCGGACGTTTTAGTTCAGAAGGTAGCCTCTGTGGATTCTGACTAAAGGCTTAATTTGAGTGCATCAAATTTTTTTCCTTTATTTGCGGCGATGAATTTTTAAACGTTCGTTACCGCACAGAATCGTGTCTTCCAATCGTTATACAGTGATCCATTGATTTTGTTTGAAAGTCACCTGATTTTCGACGCTTAACATGGAGATAGGTATGTATCACGAATATTGGAACGGTTGGGGTTGGGTGTTGTGGATTGGTTTTTGGTTCTTGCTAATTTCTAGTTTTGGGCATTGGGGTTATAGCTATCGATCTAATCGTCGTTACTTTGCGCAATCACAAAAAACGGCGCTTGATATATTGAACGAGCGTTATGCTCGCGGTGATATAGAGCAACAAGAGTTTACTCGAATCAAAAAAGAAATAGCCAGCAAATAGCCGGGAGCAAAGCACTATGCAAACCAGAGCGCTAGCACCGGATCAATTGGGCTTAATGGACAGATATTGGCGAGCAAGTAATTACTTGTCGGTTGGTCAAATATATCTTCATGACAACCCACTGTTAGCGCGCCCTTTGGTGCTTGCTGATATAAAACGCATACTGCTTGGTCACTGGGGTACGACACCCGGACAGAACTTTATTTACGTTCATTTGAACCGCATTATTCAGCAATACGATTTGAGCATGATTTACATATCTGGTCCAGGGCATGGCGGGCCTGCAGTGGTGGCTAATACTTATCTGGAGGGCAGCTACAGTGAGATATATCCTGATATAAGCCAAGACACCATTGGTCTACAAAAGCTTTTTCAGCAGTTCTCATTTCCCGGTGGCATTCCCAGCCACGCGTCGCCGGAATGCCCCGGTTCCATCCACGAAGGTGGGGAGCTAGGTTATTCATTAAGTCATGCCTTTGGTGCGGTATTTGATAATCCAGATTTAATTGCTGCCTGTGTGATTGGTGATGGCGAAGCCGAAACTGGGCCGCTGGCGACTGCTTGGCATTCTAATAAATTTTTGAATCCTGTCAGTGATGGCGTGGTCTTGCCTATATTGCATTTGAATGGCTACAAAATTGCGAATCCGACGGTTCTAGCGCGAATCAGTCATCAAGAGCTAGAGCAACTATTTTGTGGTTACGGTTGGCATCCTATTTTTGTCGAGGGCAGTGATCCTACCTACATGCATAAAGCAATGGCGACCGCGCTCGACAGCGCTGTACGAGAAATCAAAGCGATCAAATTGAATGCCCAAGAAAGTGGTGTATTTGAACGACCACGTTGGCCGATGATCATTTTGAAATCCCCGAAAGGTTGGACTGGCCCAAAAATGGTGGATGGCGTTCAGATCGAAGGTACATTTCATGCTCATCAAGTCCCCATTTCTAATCCAGAAACGAAGCCTGAACACTTACCATTAATAGAAGAATGGTTGCGCAGCTATCGTCCGCAAGAATTATTTGATAACAACGGCCGTTTGCTGCCAGAGCTAGCCGAACTTGCACCAAAAGATGAACGTCGAATGGGGGCGAATCCTCATGCCAACGGTGGTTTGTTGCTGAAGCCCTTACAAATGCCAGACTTTCGTGGCTACGCTTGCGAAGTGCCGAAACACGGTGTAAGCGGCGTTGGTGATACTCATGTACTCGGGCCATTTGTCCGTGATGTGATAAAACAAAATCAAGAGAATTTTCGGGTGTTCGGTCCAGATGAAACCATTTCTAATGGGCTTGAGGCTTTGTTTGAAACCACCAATCGGCAATGGGAAGCGACCACAAAAATTAATGACGAGTACCTAGCTCCTAATGGCCGAGTGATGGAAATGCTCAGCGAACATCAGTGTCAGGGCTGGCTAGAAGGTTATTTACTGACTGGCCGACACGGCTTATTTAATTGCTACGAAGCCTTTATTCATATCGTTGATTCCATGTTTAACCAGCACGCGAAATGGCTAAAAGTCACCGCGGGTTTGTCTTGGCGCCCTAAGATTGCCTCGCTGAATTATTTGTTGGCGTCTCATGTTTGGCGTCAGGATCACAATGGATTCACCCATCAAGATCCGGGCTTTATCGATCATGTGGTAAATAAAAAAGCCGACATCGTGCGAGTCTATTTACCACCCGATGCCAACTGTTTGCTTTCAGTAATGGATCATTGTTTGCGCAGCAAGCATTACGTCAATGTTGTCGTTGCAGGTAAGCATCCAGCACCGCAATGGTTGGATATGGATGAGGCGGTGAAGCATTGTGCTGCAGGTATTGGTGTTTGGCAGTGGGCGAGTAATGATACCGAGTTAAGTAATCATGTTGAGACAGATGTGGTGATGGCGTGTTGTGGAGATGTGCCAACGCTGGAAACCTTAGCTGCTGTGTCTATTTTGCGAGAGCATTTACCCATGCTGAATATTCGTGTTGTAAACGTGGTGGATTTAATGAAGCTTCAGCCTCAAACCGAGCATCCACATGGTTTGAATGATGCCGAATTTGACCTTTTGTTTACCGAAAACAAGCCGGTTATTTTTGCTTTTCATGCTTATCCATCGCTTATTCATAAATTAACTTATCGTCGCACTAATCATCGCAATATTCATGTACGCGGTTACAAAGAAGAAGGCACCATTACTACAGCGTTTGACATGACAGTGCTGAATGACATGGATCGTTTTCATCTTGTTATGGATGTGATTGACCGACTACCGCAAACTGGTGTGAAAGGCGTTGAATTGAAACGTATGTTGAGCGAAAAACTGATTGAGCATCGTCAGTACATCAACGAATTTGGTCTGGATATGCCGGAAATTCGCAACTGGAAGTGGAGCGATAAAAATGAATAATTCACGCTTACGAAGTCAATCAATCGGCTCTGGAAATCACCTAATAGAAACTGCTAAGTGCTTGATGGCCGATAATAAAGGACTGTTAGCGATGGACGAAAGTGTGGCGACCTGTAATCGACGTTTTGCCAAATTGGGTATTGCGCAAAGCTTAGATATGCGACGCGCTTACCGAGAATTGATCGTCACCACGCCTAAATTAGGCGACAGTATTAGTGGTGCGATTTTGTTCGACGAAACCATGCATCAACATACTCATGATGGCATGCCTTTTATCAATGTGTTGGTTAATGCGGGTATTATCCCCGGCATCAAGGTAGATACTGGCGCTGTGGATATGGCGGGTCACCCGGACGAAAAAGTTACCGAAGGCTTGGATGGTTTGCGCGAACGGTTGGAAGCTTATGCATTAATGGGCGCTCGATTCGCAAAATGGCGAGCGGTATTTAGCATCGATGTAGACGCTATTAAAACAAGGGGGATCGATAAAGTAACGCCATCTAATGCTTGTATCCAAGCCAACGCCCATGCCCTCGCACGTTATGCAGCCTTGTGCCAAGAAGCGGGGCTGGTTCCTATTGTCGAGCCTGAAGTATTGATTAATGGCAGCCATACCTTGCATCAATGCGCGCAAGTGACGGAAGCGGTCTTACAGGCTGTTTTTCAACACTTAAATGAGCAAAGTGTGTTGCTAGAAGGCTTGCTGTTAAAACCCAATATGGTATTGCCTGGATTACGCTGTCCGGTACAGGAAAGTGTTGAGATTGTCGCTGATATGACGGTGAACTGTCTTTTGCGTACTGTTCCTGCGGCGGTTCCAGGTATTGCATTTTTATCTGGCGGACAAACACCAGAACTGGCTTCAGCGCGCTTAAATGCAATGAATAGTCGATACAAATCTCGTTTGCCGTGGGCACTGACATTTTCATTCTCCCGCGCGATTGAACTGCCAGCGTTAGAGGTTTGGCTTGGGAAAGATGACAATGTTGAGGCGGCACAGACCGTTTTGCAACAAGGCGCAGCCAACGACAAAGCCGCACGCTGCGGCGAATATTCCGTCGCCGCTAACTAATGGTGAATAGTAAAGCAACAGACGAGATTGTCTTTTTATTGGATGTTGATAACACGTTGCTCGATAACGACCGCATTTTAGTGGAACTTAAAGCGTTTCTAATTCACGAAATCGGCGTACAAAACAGCGTTCGATATTGGCAGATATTCGAAAGGTTACGTACAGAATGCGGTTATGCAGATTATCTTGGTGCTCTGCAACAGTATCGACTCGAACATATTGATGATGCTCGTGGGCTTTTAATCGCTGAGTTTTTCCTTGATTACCCCTTTGTGGATCGACTCTATCCCGATGCATTGACGCTCATTAAACACCTGCAAATCTTAGGCAAGACCGTCATTTTGACCGATGGGGAAGCCGTTCTGCAGCCGAGAAAAATACTACGTTCAGGATTATGGGATGCAGTGGGTGGTCAGGTACTGATTTTCATTCATAAAGAAACCATGATCGATGCGGTCGAGCAGCATTATCCAGCCAAGCGTTATGTCATGGTGGACGATAAATTGCGCATTTTAACTGCGATGAAACACGTTTGGGGGAATCGTTTAACTACGGTTTTTCCAAGACAAGGTCATTATGCCCACGATCCAGAAAAGACAAATCCTTATCCAGCCGCTGACGTATCCATTGCACACATTGGCGAGCTGATTCATCACGATTTTCAGTGAATCAAAAGGCGATGAAGCACCTTTCTAACGCTTTTTTAAGTGATCTTATTTAGGAGTCAGCCAAAGTGAAACAGTTAATGCTCGACCAGCTCGCGATTAATACGCTGCGTACTCTGTCTATCGATGCCGTGCAAAAAGCAAAATCGGGTCACCCGGGTACGCCAATGGACGCCGCACCAACGGCGTATTGTTTGTGGCAGCGTTTTTTACGTTTTGACCCACAAGATCCTGAGTGGCTAAATCGAGATCGCTTTGTACTGTCGTCCGGCCATGCTTGTACTTTGTTGTATAGTTTATTGCATCTGACCGGTGTGAAAGCAACGGGGGCGAGTTATCCTGTAGACGAGTGCCTAGCGGTCACTATGGAAGATCTAAAACAGTTTCGTCAACTTGGAAGTCGTTGTACTGGCCATCCAGAACATGGCTGGACCAGTGGCGTGGAAACCACCACAGGTCCACTTGGACAAGGCTTGGCGACGAGCGTCGGTATGTCTATCGCAGAGCGTTGGCAGGCGGCAACGTATAATCGTCCTGATTATACGTTGTTTGACCATAATGTTTATGCACTATGTGGCGATGGCGACATGATGGAAGGCATCAGCAGCGAAGCGGCCTCTTTGGCGGGGCATTTAAAGTTATCGAATTTGTGTTGGATCTACGACGCCAATCACATCAGCATTGAAGGTTCTATTGAGATCACCTTTAGTGAAGACATCGCCGCGCGTTTCATGGCTTACGGGTGGGATGTGGTGCGGGTTAGTGATGCGAATGATTTAACGCAATTGAGCGCGGCGTATCAGGCGTTTCTTGATACACAAGACTCCCCAACACTGATCATTGTACAGAGTCATATTGGTTATGGTGCACCGCATAAACAGGATACAGCGAAGGCTCATGGTGAACCGCTTGGGGCAGAAGAAGCGCATCTTGCCAAAGAGTTTTATGGTGCAGATCCAGAATCCCAGTTTGATGTGGCCGCCGGAGTCGTTGACCACTTTGCGGCGAATTTTGGTCAGCGTGGCGCGATAGCACACGCCGAATGGCAAAAGACTTTTGCGGCCTATTATTATCAATATCCCGAATTGGCTGGGCAAATTACTCAAATGCAGCAAGCGCAGCTTCCTCAAGCTTGGGACTTTGGTCTACCTACCTTTACGACGGGCGGCAAAGACATTTCGACAAGAGAATCCTCAGGAATCGTTCTTAATACTATTGCTCAACGGGTGCCTTGGCTTTTGGGTGGCTCGGCAGATTTATCGCCGTCCACAAAAACGGAACTGTCTTTTGAGTTCAATAGAAACTTGAGTCAAACCGCAGAATCGAAGGGAGGCAAACCAGCCAGTTCTGAGTATTTTCAGGCAGACAATTACGCCGGACGAAACTTCCATTTTGGTGTCCGCGAGCATGCTATGTGTGCCATTGGCAATGGTCTTGCCTTGTCGAAATTACGGCCTTATGTGGCGAGTTTTTTTGTTTTTACCGATTACTGTCGTGCGGCGCTTCGGCTTAGTGCGATGATGGAGCTGCCGCTGATTTCAATCTGGACTCATGACTCGATCAGCATGGGAGAAGACGGGCCGACGCATCAACCAGTGGAACACCTTGCCGCCATGCGAGCTATGCCCGGAATGTTGGTGTTACGGCCAGCAGATGCTAACGAAGTAGTCGAAGCGTGGCGGGTTATTATGGCAAATAATCATACGCCAGCTTGTCTCGTTTTAACCCGACAAGCAGTACCTACGTTGGATCGATCTAAATATTGCAGCGCCCGTGGTTTGGCTTTTGGCGCTTATATTGTGGCCGATGCGATAGATGGCAAACCAGATGTTTTGTTATTAGCAACGGGCAGTGAAGTGTCGCTTTGTATTACCGCATATGAACAACTAAAAATCGAAGGTATTAAAGCTCGGGTAGTCAGCATGCCCTCGTGGGAATTATTCGAAAGCCAATTGCAGGAATACAAAGATCAAATCTTGCCACCAGCGGTTCAAGCGCGAGTCGCCGTGGAAGAGGCATCGACTTTCGGTTGGGAGCGTTACACAGGTTGTGCGGGAGCAATTATTGGTATGCAAACTTTTGGTTTGTCTGCACCTCGCCAAGTGCTTGAAAAGCACTTTGGCTTTGAACCTACTCATATTATTGCGTCCGCAAAAGCACAAATCGCCAGTCATTCTAGTGCATCGAGTTATCATCAAAAAACTTTAACCTCTTTAAAGGGATTGGAATAGAACATGACCAGCACAAGCGATTCTAAAAAGACCAGTGAGCTGCAAACGGCCGTGTCAAAAATCTTTGGTTTAACGCGTAAACACATCGGCATTATTTTGTTGGTTGTTGCTATTTTAGCTTTGGCAATCACACTTGGAACGCGTTTTATTCTTGGGCCAAAAGTAGTATTAGAAACGATTATTCAGCGAGACTTTGTGCAATCTGTGGTTGCCAGTGGGCGAGTGGAAGCACCGCATCGTGTTGATATCGGTGTACAAATTACTGGCACAGTGCATGCGGTGCCAGTTAACGAAGGGCAAATGGTTGAGATCAATACGCCATTAATTGAATTGGAATCTAGTGAGTTGCATGCGGCCGTTAGTCAGGCCGAGGCCGCTGTAATATTAGCAAAAGCACAGTTGCGTCAATTGCATGAACTACAAGCGCCGATGGCAGAACAAGCTGTACGCGAAGGCAAAGCCAATCAAGTGGCGGCCTTGCAAAATTTGGAGCGGAGTAGAATCTTATTGAAAAAAAACCTGATTAGCCAAGCTAGCCTAGATGAAGCCGTACGAGCAGAGCAAGTGACTCGTAGCAAAGTCAGTAGTTTACAATTGCAGATGACCAGTCTGCAAGCGAATGGCAGTCAAGTCGCATTGTCTGAAGCCAGTGTTGCGCAAGCTCAGGCGGGGCTTGAATTTGCACAAACCAAGTTGGCCTATACCATCTTAAAAGCCCCCATGGCTGGCGTGTTGATTGCGCGTAATGTGGAGCTTGGTGACGTGGTGCAACCCGGCACGATTTTGATGCAGCTTTCCCCATCAGGCGAAACCGAAATGGTGGTGCAAATTGAAGAGAAAAACTTGCATCTACTCAAGCTAAATCAGTCTGCTTTGGCGTCTGCTGATGCTTATCCTGAACAGCTTTTCAGCGCCCAATTGGTCTACATCAATCCGGGAATAGACGCTAACCGAGGTTCGGTAGAAGTAAAGCTGCGCGTGCCAAAACCACCTGATTATTTGCGTCAAGACATGACTGTCTCTGTGGATATTGAAGTAGCAAACAACCGCAATGCCGTGCTGGTTCCGAGCGCTGCGCTTCATGATGTCAATTCGGCCGCGCCTTGGGTGTTAAAATTGAATGGCAATAAAGTTCATCGACAAGCCGTGACCCTTGGTTTACGCAGTGATGGTATGAGTGAAGTGCTGACAGGATTAAGTGCTGGCGACCAAGTGGTGCCAATTACTTTGGTTACCATTACTGATGGCGATCGTATTCGTCCATTGCAGCAAGCTGATTCCCTATGAACGAGAAATTATCAGACATGCCTGATGAAGAGTCCACCAAGCATCCAATAAAAGCCAGTGAATTAAAAAACTTACCCAGTTGGCAGCCATTTGAATGGATTGTTGCGTTGCGTTTTTTGAGAGAAGGGCGTATTCAAACCGCATTCATCATCAGCGGTGTGGCATTGGGTGTGGCGGTGATTGTCTTTATGTCCGCCTTGTTACTTGGCTTGCAATCCAACATTACGACTCGTGTACTGACTGGCCAAGCGCATATTCAGCTATTGCCGCCCAAAGAGATTGTGCGGCCGCTACGCAGTAGTGATTTGGATTCTATTGAAGGCGCGATTATGCAAGCGCCTCCACTACGCATCAAAAGTATCGATCAGTGGCAAAATATCATGGTGCAAATTTCCAACATGACGGATGTGACTGTGGTCTCTCCCGCTGCGATGGGTTCCGCTTTTGTGGTTCGAGGTGATACCAGCCGTGCCATCTCAATTAACGGTGTGAAGCCAGATCTGTATTTTCAGATTATTGCCATGGCCGACAAAATTATCAGCGGTACAATGGAACTGACCGGTTCAGATATCTTAATAGGCAGTGAATTAGCGAGTGATTTAGGGTTAAGCCTAGGTGACAAGCTGCGTGTGACCACCGTGAGCGGTGGTGACAACACTTTGACCATAACGGGTATTTTTGATTTTGGTAATAAAGGCGCTAACTCGTCCAGTACCTTTGTGGCCTTACGAACAGCGCAAAGTTTGTTGGGATTAGTGGGTGGTGTTTCTGTGTTGGATGTTAATGTAAAAGACATTTATGCTGCAGAAATTATTGCTCAGCGCATCGAAGCCTCAACGGGAGTGCAAGCCGATAGTTGGATAAAAAACAACGCCCAGCTGTTCACCGCGATAGGCGCGCAGCAAAGCTCAAATACCGTTATTCGTCTGTTTGTTGCGCTCTCGGTTGCCTTAGGCATCGCCAGCGTCTTGGTGGTTTCTGTGGTGCAAAAATCACGTGAAATTGGTATTTTACGGGCAATGGGAATTACCCGCGGACAAATTCTGCGTATCTTTTTGTTGCAAGGTGGACTATTAGGTTTTGGGGGGGCTGTTATTGGCTCTTTATTAGGTGGAAGTGGCTTATTAATTTGGCAACAAATGCTACGTAATGAAGATGGTACACCGCTCTTTCCTTTGGACCTAGAGCCACCATTATTTATTAGTGCTTTGTTACTGGCAACCTTAACGGGATTAGTTTCCGCCTTCGTTCCGGCTTTACGTGCTGCGCGACTTGATCCTGTGGTGGCAATTCGTGGCTAAACAAATAAACAATGACCTAGTGTTGCAAATGCAGAGTGTTCGCAAATTATTTAACGCAGGTCTACCGAATGAAGTGGAAATATTGCATGGCATTGATTTAACCGTAACTCGTGGTGAATTTTGTGCCGTGGTCGGCCCGTCAGGGTCGGGCAAAAGTACCTTGCTCAATATTGTCGGTTTACTTGATCGCCCAACCAAAGGAATCGTGTCCATTTGTAATGAAGAAACCACCCACATGGATGATCATGCGCTGACACGTATGCGCGGTCACAACATTGGCTTTGTGTTTCAATTTCACAATTTATTGGGTGCGTTTAGCGCCATTGAAAACGTCATGATGCCCTTACTTGGGGAGGCAGAGTTTCCCAATCAAGCAATGACTGAACGTGCAGCTATGTTGCTCGATAGTGTTGGTCTCACTCCTTGGCGCGATCAACCTGCGTCCCAGTTATCTGGAGGACAACAACAACGCGTCGCCTTAGCGCGAGCATTAGCAATGAATCCCGCCTTACTGCTTGCCGATGAACCCACAGGAAACCTCGATACTAAAAGTGCCGATGCGGTGTTTGAACTGTTGCGAAAAGTCAGTCGTGAACAAGGCATGACGGTTTTGTTTGTCACTCATGACCCTAGTTTAGCCTCCCGTTGCGATAAAACCATCAAGGTCGTCGATGGAAAAATCGTTGGCTAGATGTACTTGAATAAAAAAGGAGAAAGCAAAATATGCCTGTGCTGTTCAAGCACTGTCTTATTATTGCATCGGCCATCTGGCAGAGTAATCTTACGAGTATCCATAGGCCGATAAATAACCTCTATGAAAAGGTACCTGAGCAAGGTCAAACATTACGAACGTTCGTATGTGAATATCTGCTTTAAATTAGAACCTTTTCTACAATATAAAATTAAAACCGTATGATTTTTTTTCAAGAGAGTAGAGTGTTCGCTAACGCACATAACTCCGAGTAGCTAACTAGTAGAAATTCGTTTCTATTGCGTTCTAGGTCCTTAAACTTGAACTAAGAATCTGAAGAAAATACGATGCATGATACAACCAAGTCTCCACTTTCCTTTTTACAGAATCATCTTTTAGCCGCATTACCCGAAGAAGTTCAGCAACGTATATTTCCTTTTATTGAACTGGAAGAGTTGAAATTAGGGCAGGTCATGTATGAAGCAGGTGATAAACTGACTTATGTACATTTTCCTGTCGATGTTATTGTGTCATTGCTTTATGTAATGGAAAGCGGGGCATCTGCTGAAATATCTGTAGTGGGCAATGAGGGGGTGGTTGGTATCGCGCTGTTTATGGGCGGTGAAAGCACTTCCAGCCGAGCTGTGGTACAGAGCGCTGGTCATGCTTACCGACTTAAAGCAGGCTTATTAACGCAGGAGTTTAATCGCCACGGAAAATTACTGGGGTTGATGTTGCGTTATACGCAATCTTTGATTACCCAGATGGCGCAAACCGCCGTGTGTAATCGCCATCATTCCATCGATCAACAGTTGTGCCGCTGGTTGTTATTATCCCTTGACCGTTTACCTGATAACCACCTTACCATGACCCAAGAATTGATTGCTAATATGCTTGGCGTACGCCGTGAAGGTGTCACCGAAGCCGCTGGTAAATTACAAAAGCTCGGCGTGATTGATTATCACCGTGGTCATATTACTGTGTTAGACAGGCCGAAACTTGAAACCTTGAGCTGTGAATGCTACGCCGTAGTGAAGACAGAAACGGATCGCTTGTTACCATATGTGTTGCCTAAAGAATAAATGGATTCTGATATGAAAATAGCATTCATTTCAAATCGATGCGCTTGGTTGGTTTGTACCAGCGATCATATCCTGACTGTTTGTTAAACGCTTTTAGTGCCGCATAAGCTTCAGTTATTTCCTTGAATAGAGACTCACAGTTCGATTGCTCGGAAACATCAGGATGGTATTTATGGGCAAGTCTACGATAAGACTCTCTGATTTCTTTTGTCGATGCGGTAAGCTCCACTTCCAAGGTTTTATAATAATCATTGAATTGCATGGTCAGTCTCCTGTCAAAATAGATGAATAAAAAACACAGAATTGTTTGTTTTCAATTTAGGGAATTAGCACTGCTGCCCCATCAAATCGACCGGCCCTAAGGTCAGACAGCGCCTCGTTGGCCTGTTGCAATGGGTAGCGTGTGGTCTTTGTGACAATCCCCATTTTTGGCACCTGACTAAGAAAGTCGAGACCGTCTTGACGGGTAAGGTTAGCCACGGAAAGAAGTTGTCGTTCTTCCCAAAGTAATTGATAGGGGAAGCTAGGAATGTCGCTCATGTGGATGCCAGCACACACAACGCGGCCACCTTTGCGTACGGCTTTCAATGCCAGTGGGATGAGATCACCAGCAGTGGCAAAGATAATCGCCGCATCAAGTAGCACAGGTGGCATTTCATCGGAACTGCCAGCCCATTTTGCGCCTAAATGGCGAGCGAAGTCTTGGGTGGATTTATCACCTGATCGAGTAAAGGCATATACCGAGCGGCCTTGCCACTGCAGCACTTGAGCTAAAATATGTGCAGCGGCGCCGAAGCCATACAATCCCACGTTTTTGCCTTCACCAGCCATGCCGAGTGCGCGCCAACCTATCAGTCCAGCACATAGCAAGGGTGCGAGTGATTCGTCGCTGCCTTGCTCGCTAAGTGGAAAGGCAAAACGCGCATCGACAAGGGTAGAGGTAGCAAAACCACCATTGCGGCTATAGCCGGTAAAAAGCGGATGGTCACAGAGGTTTTCTTGTTGCATTTTGCAATATGGACAGGTACCGCAGGTGTGACCTAACCAAGGAATACCAACGCGCTGACCTATTTTTAATCCTTCGACACTAGCCCCCATCACATCAATACGACCGACAATTTCGTGTCCCGGTATGATTGGCACTTGTGGGTTAGGTAGTTCACCGTCCACAACGTGAAGATCTGTGCGACAGACACCGCAAGCCGCTACCTTAATACGGATTTCACCCGCTTTAGGTTTTGGATCGGGCAGCTCTGTCCATTCTAAGGGGCTGCCTATTTGATTGAGTACCATTGCGTACATGTGCCTGTTCTCCTTAGCGAGACGCAGAAAATTAGTGAGAGGCAGGAAATTCAGCGATCACTTCGGTTGTAGAGAAAGGACAATCTGTTTGTTTCATCAACAGGGCCAGTTGTTTAAGTACAGCAGGTAAGCGATTGGGTAAATCTTCAGCAATTAATCCCGGTCCGAAATTATTTGCTGACGCACCGTGTAGCCAAACTGCCGATGCCGCCGCGAGAAAAGGTTCCACTCCTTGTGTGAGTAGGCCCAGTACTATCCCAGCCAATACGTCTCCGGACCCTGCTGTTGCCAAGGTGGATGGGGCGTTAGCATTAATGATGGCTCGTCCATCGGGTGCTGCAATGACAGTATCATTGCCTTTGAGTATCACGATGGCACCGCTTGCTTTGGCTGCAGCCCGAGTGCGAGACAACTTGTCATTCGAAGAAGAAACAATCACGTCCTCGAATAGTCGAGCGAATTCTCCTTCATGTGGCGTCAGAACACAGGGGCCGGTGATTGCATCAAACAAAGAAGCGGGGTCGTGTTGGAATGAAGAAAGCGCATCGGCGTCTAGCACGGTTGCTTGCCCAGATTTTAACATGGCCAATACTCTCGTTTGAGTATCAGGACCAATACCCGCTCCTGGGCCAATCAGTGAGCCAGTAATACGTTTATCAGCAAGTAGTTTATCTAAGTCTTGATGTCTGTGGATTGGGTTGACCATGATGCTGGTCAGTGTCGTAGCATATACCGAAAGAGCGACGTAACTATGGCTCATGTCCACCGCGATAGTTGTCAGTCCTGCACCTATTCGAGCCGCAGCCAACGCCGCCATGCGAGCCGCGCCAGTGCTTGGCCAGCCCCCCCAAATCAGAGCATGTCCTCGGTCGTACTTGTTGCTGTGTTGATTTAATAATGGCATAGCATCGGCCCATAATGCAGGATGATTTTCAAAGGTGTCAGGGGGAATACTTGAAAACACGGAAGCGGGTGTACCTATGTCGGCGACGACCAGTTCACCGCATAAACTTTTTCCTGGTTGCAGCAGATGGCCGGGTTTTTTACGAAAGCAGGTCAGGGTGAGAGCACAAGGTACTGCTCCCATATTCTCACCAGTATCACCCATTAGTCCACTTGGTACGTCGATGGCTATGATGGTTAAATTTTTAGCGGCTGCTGCTGCGAGAGTGTCGGCAGCCGCGCCTTCTAAGGGACGACTTAGTCCAGCGCCAAAGATGGCATCCACAATCAGCTCAGCGTCATTTAGTGCGGCGGGTGTGAGCGTTTCAACAGGTCCATTCCAAAGAGAAGCATGATGTGCAGCAGAGCCATGAAGCTGATCGCGAGGTACGAGTAAAGCGATGCGCACCGGCCAGTTTGCTTCAGCTAAACGTCGAGCGACGACAAAACCATCACCGCCATTGCTGCCGGGGCCGCAAAGTACCAATACCGGCTGCAAACTCCAGCGATTAATAATGGCGTCTGCCACTGGACGCCCCGCGTTTTCCATTAAAGTGATTTCATTGATGCCATAGGCAATGGTTAATCGGTCAGCTTCTGTCATTTGAACTGTGTTGAGAAGGGCGTGTGGCAGCCGATCAGATAGTCCACGTTGCGAGTCTAAGCCGGATTCCCAGTGGCTAGGTTGAGGAATCGTTAATGGTTTCATTGTGGCGTCACTAGATTGGCTTTTGGTGCACGCGCCCAATATCCAGTGAGTCCGTAATGTTCGTAAATTTCTGCTTCTTGGTGTCGATTCATCTGTTCAGTTGAATCGTATTCTGGCGAGTCTTTAACCAATTGACGGGTCAGATTGAGGGTGATGGATTTATCGAGCCAATTAACGTCTTTGATCCATTCTGGCGAAATCAGTACTTGATGTCCTCCCCACCAATTGCTGGTATTGATCACCAAATAACGAACTGCCCAAGTATTTTCTTCTACTAATATTTCTGCAATATGACCAATATCACCATCTTTCGCATGAATGTGATAATCAATGATAGTTTTGCAACTACGCAAATTAGGGTCTTTGTTTTGGTGGTTTTGGTGGCTTACTGATGTGCGGGCTGCGTGATGAGCGAGCTCTGCCTTGTGGATTTCGTCGTTTCCATTTAGCGAATCGATATAGCTTGGATGCATCAAATAAGGGTACATGCCACCGGCCCATAATCCCGCACCTCCCCAATAATATGGATAGCCATAGTAACCAAGGTAATCCATTTCATGCTGGCGTGAAACGGGTTGGTCTGTGTCAATTTCTGGGCTGTCTTTTACTTGGTCTGTGGTAATTAATACCGGAAGGATATGTTCCCAGCGGTTGGGTTTTTGAATAGAGATCGGAGAAATGAGTACTTTACGGTTTCTCAGCCAAGTACCCGTTTCCACTACGAAATAGCGGACTACCCATGTTAAGTCATCAAACAAAACGTCCTTAACCATACCCACATGACCGTCGCTGGCAGCAATGGTGTATTTTTCTAAATCGTTCATGCTGCGTAGCATAAGAAATTATCCTTTTAAATTAGGTTACTTGTGGAAAGAATCCCTCGGCATGAACCGAGGGAAGGGTGTCGTACTCAGTCGTTAATGGCCTAACTCAGCTTGTCGCGAAATCAATGACCACTCGTGACGGTACATCGCCATTTTCCAGACGTTTAAAAACATCGTTAATGGCGGATAATGGCTGCAGCTCAATGTCGGCTTTGACCTTGCCTTCAGCGGCAAATGCCAATGCTTCGGCCATATCTTGGCGTGTACCCACAAATGAACCGCGAATAGTGATGCAGCTAGCTACCACGTCAAATAATGGCACTGGGAATTCACCTGGTGGCAAGCCAACCAATACACAAATGCCGCGTTTACGCGTCATGGCAACCCCTTGATTAAAAGCAATCAGCGAAGGTGCGGTGATTAACACGCCATGACCACCGCCGCCTGTTGCCTTGACCACGGCTTCAATAGCGCCTTCTTGTTTTGCATTGACCACAGCGTCTGCACCAAGTCGGGTAGCGTGTTCGAGCTTTTTGTCGTCGATATCAACCGCACAGACATGCAATCCCATTGCTTTAGCGTATTGAACAGCTAAATGACCAAGGCCACCGATACCCGAAATAACCACCCAGTCGCCCGGATGTGCTTTGGTTTCTTTAAGGCCTTTGTAAGTGGTAATCCCCGCGCAGATCAGCGGCGCTGCTTCTGCGGCAGATAACCCTGCAGGAATGTGAGCTACGTAGTTTGGGTTAGCGAGTATGTACTCAGCGAAACCACCATTTTTGGTGTAGCCGCCGAATTCTGCTTCGCCACACACGGTTTCCCAAGCAGCAAGACAGTGTTCACAGTGCCCACAGGCAGAATAGAGCCAAGGCACGCCAACGCGATCGCCTTTTTTGACGGCGGTAACGCCTTCGCCCAATGCCACCACAAGGCCGATGCCTTCATGACCTGGAATAAATGGGAGCGCTGGTTTTAATGGCCAATCGCCCGCTTCAGCGTGCAAATCCGTGTGACACACGCCACAGGCTTCGGTTTTGACAAGAATTTGGCCAGGTCCTGGTGTAGGAATATCCACTTCTTGAAGTACGAGACCTTGGCCGAATTGTTCGACCACAGCAGCTTGCATTTTTTTAGTCATAACAGGTTCCTGTTGAGTTAGTGGTTTAAATAAAGAGAGTGTTCATCGTGCTCTCTTTAGCGAAGATGCTTTTAGGATGATGCTTTACCTAAACTACGCACGGACTCGATCATTTTGATCAGTACGGCCTGAGCATCACCAAATACCATGTTGCAATTGGGTGAATAGAACAGAGCATTGACGATGCCCGAATAGCCTTTTCCTTGGCCTCGCTTGATGACATAAACCTGTTTGGCTTTGTCGGCGTTGAGGATTGGCATACCGAAAATCGGTGAGGATTTATCAGTACGTGCAGCTGGGTTGACCACATCATTTGCGCCAATTACCAGCACCACATCTGTTGTAGCGAATTCTTCATTGATGTCATCGAGTTGGAAAATAAGGTCGTAAGGAACGCCAGCTTCGGCTAATAACACGTCCATTTGTCCCGGCATACGACCCGCAACGGGGTGAATAGCAAATTTGACGGAAACGTTGGCTGCTTGGAGTAATTTTACAAATTCATAGAGCTTTTGTTGTGCCTGAGCAGCCGCAAGACCATACCCCGGCACTATGATGACGCTTGATGCATAGCGCATTTGAATGCCAGCATCTGACGCTGCGGTTTCACGCTCGGTTCCCTTTATCGCGCCATGATGAGCTTTAACGACTTCCCCAAAATTGGTAAACAGCACATTACTGACGGATCTATTCATTGCTTTTGCCATTAGCAAGGTTAGCAAGAGACCCGCTGCGCCAACCACCATGCCGGCAATCATCAAAGCAGGATTGCCTAAAACGAAGCCTTCAAGACCCACAGCTAGGCCCGTGAAAGCGTTGTAGATAGAGATCACTACTGGCATGTCTGCACCACCGATCGGTAAGGTCATCAAAATACCGAATATCAGAGCAATGGCGAAGAAAATGTAGGTCCAGCTTGAAATGGACAGAATCGGATCAGCGCCACTTAGTGTCACAAAGATGATCCAGCCTGACACAAGGATGGCGGCAAGAAATACCACCCCATTTATGATCTGCTGACCTTTTATTCTTAATGGTTTGTTGATGACGCCCTGCAGTTTTGCCCATGCAATCACAGAACCAGACATGGATATGGCACCGATTAATGCGCCGAGTAAAGTGACAACCAATTGACTGGCATCGTGGGCGTTATTGCCAAATAACTCCACTGCAGCAATGGCACCTGCAGCACCACCCCCCATTCCGTTATAAATGGCGACCATTTGTGGCATGGCTGTCATGGCGACCTTACGTCCAGCAAACCATGCCCCGACACCGCCGATAGCAAGCGCCAAGAGAGCGAGAGTGACATTCATCAGTAGATAAGGTTTTGCGCTGTCATCAATACTGAAAACGTAGAGAAAACTTGCCAATACAGCGGCCACCATGCCGATGCCAGCTAAACGAATGCCAGACGCGGCGGTGGCCGGTGAAGACATGCGTTTAAGGCCAAATAGAAAGAGAAAGGCCGCCACAAGATTGGCTACGCCGATAGTAAGTTGCGCTAAAAGGGTGAGCATGGTTGTGTCCTTAATGTTTCTTTTTCGAAGTGTGCGTTTTGCTATGACCATGATGTGATTTTGGAGATGCTTCACTGCTCTTAAACATCGCTAGCATTCGATCTGTTACAGCGTAGCCACCTGCCGCATTACCCGCACCCAACAGAACGGCGAAAAAACCGATGACTTGTTCCTGCGTTGTACTGGCGTTAATCAGTGTGTAAAGCCCACCAACGACCACGATGCCATGTACAAAGTTGGAACCTGACATTAGTGGTGTGTGTAAAATAGCAGGTACATTGCCGATGATGACCCAGCCTACGAACCCTGCCAGCATAAAAATATAGAGGGCAACAAAGCCCGTTATGGTGAAATCAAAACTCATCGCTTTTGTCCTCTTGAAATGAAAACCGCTTATGCGGGATGGTTGTCAGGATTGTTTGTTTGCTTTGATTTACTGTTTTGTTTATTCGATGTTTTCTTTTTGCCTGCTTCAGTAAGTGTGTCGCACAGTTTGCCATCATGGGTGAGAGCGGTAGCGGCAAGAACGGCGTCTTCCCAGTCGATGGTGACTATATTGTTCTTCATCATTAAGGCGAGCAGGTTGAACTGGTTTTTTGCGTAGAGCTCGCTTGCATCCGCAGCGAGCATGGACGGTACGTTTAATGGCGCGATTATTGTAATGCCATCAATATGTGTTGTTTCACCAGGAGTTGATGCTTCGCAATTACCGCCGCCATCGGCAGACAAATCGACGATGACCGATCCTCGTTTCATGCCAGAGACTTGTGCTTTACTAATCAGCTTTGGGGAGGCTTTGCCAGGAATGGCCGCCGTGGTGATGATTAGATCAGCTGCTTGAATGTGCTTTGTCAGGGCTTTATTCACGGTGATTTTTTCTTCGGCTGTGAGTTCACGGGCATAACCGCCTTTGCCTGTGGCATCAATGCCTGTGTCGACAAAGGTTGCCGCGAGTGACAACGCCTGTTCTTTGGTTTCTGGGCGAACATCATAGCCTTCAACCACCGCACCAAGTCGTTGCGCCGTGGCGATGGCTTCGAGTCCTGCGACACCAAGACCCATGACGAGTACTTTGGCTGGGCCAATGACGCCAGCCGCCGAGGTGATTTTAGGCAGTACCTTCGTCATATTGCTCATACCAAGGGCGACCGCATAATACCCCGCTAAAGCAGACTGACTGGATAATGCATCCATTGACTGAGCGCGAGATATACGTGGAATGCGCTCCATGGCAAAACAGGTGATCTTGTTGGTGAGCAGGCATTGAACAAATTCAGGTTCATTCGTCGCATAAACGAAACAAATCAATATAGAGCCAGGTTTCATAGCGTTAATAACCGACATGGCTGGCGGTTGAACCGCTAGCACTACATCGGCGTCTTCGACCAAGGCATGTCGGTCATCCATGAAAATGACGTCGTGAAACGCGGAGTCTGATAGTTTGGCCGCATTGCCAGCGCCCGATTGCATATGCAACCGAGCGCCAAGTTTGAGCAATTTAGCGGTGAGTGATGGCACCAAGGAAACGCGTCGTTCATGGGGGTGCGTTTCTTTTAAAATAGCAAGGTTCACGTACATGGTGAGATCCTTATTCTGGAGCGTCGAGAGTGGCTAGGCGCACCAATTTTTTGTTAACGAATTCCTGAATCCCCATGTTGCCGAGTTCACGTCCGTAACCAGAGTTTTTAATACCACCAAAGGGTAGTTCTGCATCCGTCCAGTCGATGTTGTTGATGAACATCATGCCGGTTTCAACTTGGCTGGCGACACGTTTGCCTCGCTCGATGTCTTTGGTGTAAACCGAGCCGCCTAAACCGAAGTCAGAGTCGTTTGCCAGAGCAATCGCTTCGTCTTCGTTTTTAACGCGGAAAAACATCGCGACTGGGCCGAAAAATTCATCGCGGTACGCTGGGTTGTCTGGCGTGACATCAGTGAGAATAGTGGGTTGCATGAAGGCGCCTTTGCGATCGAAGCGTTTTCCGCCGATCAGCACTTTTGCACCATGAGCGACCGCCGCATCGACTTGCTTGAGCAAACCGATTAACGCTGATTCAGTAGACAAAGGGCCAAGCGTGGTTTTTGCATCCAATGGGTCACCAGGCTTGAGTGCACTAAGCGCAGCCTGAAATTTATCCAGAAATTTGTCTGCTAATTCATCGATAACGATAAAGCGTTTTGCAGCGCAACAGGTTTGACCTGCGTTGTACATGCGCCCCCATACTGCCCATTTGACGGCTTTTTCTAGATCGGCATCTTCAAGGACAATAAAAGCATCACTGCCACCTAATTCCATGGACGATACTTTGAGATTGTGTCCTGCACTAGAAGCAACAGAACTACCTGCTGGGACGCTACCGGTTAGTGCGACACCCTTTATACGAGGGTCACTGATTAGATTATTGGCTTGCTCGTGAGAGACAAATAAATTGGTATATAAGCCTGCTGGAGCGCCAGCTTCTGTTAATAATTCCTCAAAGGCGATGGCGCATTGCGGAACACAGGCAGCATGTTTGACTAAGATAACATTGCCAGCCATGAGATGCGGGCCAGCGACTCGGGCTAATTGGTAGTAAGGGAAGTTCCAAGGTTCCACACAAAGGATCAAGCCAATCGGGCTGCTTTCCATGTGTGCTTCGCCTCGAGTCGGATCGAGTTTGACTGGAGCAAGGAAACGTTCAGCGTTTTCTGCGTAATAGGCCATGATTCTGGCGCTGAATTCGACTTCGCCTCGGGCTTCATCAATTCGTTTGCCCATCTCAAGCGTTGCTTTTTGGGCGAACTCATCAGCACGGGCATGCAGTATTTCGCCCGCTTTGGCGATGATAACGGCACGTTCAGCGTAGCTTTTTTTACGCCAGATTTGATAGCACTCAGCGGCGGTCGCCATTTTGTCTTCAAGTTCTTTATCATTGATATTCTCGAAGGATTTTTGAATTTTGCCATCGTAAGGGTTAACACTTTGGTAACTCATGGTGAAGCATTCCTTATGTTCGATTTAGTCAGCGGATGCTGGGATCAAATGATCTTGTTGCTAGAGCCTATTCTTCTTAATTCATCTCGTCAGTGCGTTTGCGAACAGAGTGGATTTGTATACATGCCGCACTTTTATATAAAACAGATGGGTGCATTTTTTAGTACTCGTTATTTACACTGTTTTTTTTATTATATTTTTTATTAAAATTTAATAATTCGTTATTTATTGAATGGTTTTTTGTTTGTTTGTGTGTTGGCGTACATACAGTTGATAAATAACTCATGTAGGTTGATCAACTTGTATTCAATTTAAAAAAGAGATTTTTAGTAATTTAAAACTATGGATTAAGAGAAGTGTTTTTATTGTTTTATTTCAACACCCTCGTGACTCATCAGAGCATGTTTAAGGGATTTGAGAGGGCACTAAGGTATGAGTCAAATTATACAGAAATCGTTTTTTACACTGCGCCGTCATGTGCTGAAAGGCTCATCTCTGGCGGCAATCGTTGTCATACTCGCGGCTTGCTCACATAACCCACATACAAAGATGTATGGCGCTTTACAAGCCGCTGAAATGACTATTGAAGATGTCGACCGAAATGGTGTGAATGGTTATCCCTCACCTGAACTCATTGAATCCCGCAACAAACTTCAACAAGTTCGAGTGGCAGTGGAAATGGATCAAGTCCCCCTAGCTTTGTATTTAGCGCAAGAATCACAAGTGGATGCCGAACTGGCACCAGCTAAAGCGCCCTTGATTAAAGAGCAGCAAGTCAATGCTGACATTGAAGAAGGTAAAGATGCCTTGAAATAAGAACTGGATCGCAATATAGGAGCAGACTCATGAGTGCATTAAATATTGGATTTTATCAAGTAGCCGGGATGACATCCTTGGTTGTACTTGCTGGTTGCACTGATCCTGCAACGAAGCCAGAAGGAATGAACAATGTGCGTGCTAAGTTCACGCAGTTACAGATGAACTCTCAGTTAATTCAGTCCGCACCGCTAGAGTTTAATGATGCTGAACAAGCATTGCTGTCTGCAGAACAACCAATAGAGGATAAAGTACTAGGTCATTATCTGATGATGGTTGCAGCTCGAAAAGTCGATATTGCTGAAACGAGTGCAAGAAGTCGAATGCTGATCTTAGAGCGTAAGCAACTTAATCAACAACGTAATGAGGCTAAATTGGCGGCAAAAAATTGCGATGCCGCCATAGCGCGTAATGATGCAATGAAGTCTAAAGCCGATGCAGAAAAGTTGCGTATGGAAGCAGACGAAGAGCTCAATCGCAGTCAGGAATTTCAGCAACAACTTGGAATACTCAATGCCAAAACGACGAAGCGAGGCATGATTATGACTCTGGGTGATTTGTCTGTTACATCAGGCAAGGCGCAGCTACAGCCAAACGTGCTGTTTGACCTGGACAAGTTGGTCGTCTTCCTTAATAAGTATCAAGGACGCAGCATCGTGATAGAGGGCAACACTGACAGTGTTGGCAGTAAAGTACTTAATCTTAGATTGTCCCAACGCCGAGCTTCAGCAGTCAGAGGTTATTTAGCTGGGAAAGGCATTAATGCTGGTCGTTTATTGGTTGTGGCGAATGGTGAGGACAGTCCATTAGATACTAATAATTCTAAACTTGGACGTCAGCATAATCGTCGAGTAGATATTGTTATTTCGAATGCCGTAATGTCTAGATCAAAAGCCATATTGAATGGATTGGCTATTAACTCTGTCGAGTTTCCAGAGAAAGTCGTAAAAGACAGTAAACAGTAATTGTTTTAAAAAAATAAGAAATTTTAAAAGTGATTTCAAAGTAAATTATTTAAAAATAAGAACCTTGATAAGACTAAATATTATCAAGATGCTTTATTATTTAATAAAGATATGATCTATATCATATTTTTATTGTGAATAATCGATCGTCCTTTCACAGGGCGTTAATAATGATATTTAAATTTCCAACCGCTTGCACCATTAATTTGCGCTTTTGCATTAGAGGCAGCAATTAAATCCATATTTAAAAAGGAACGAGACAATGAATAGGAAAGACGCTTATCAAAAAAAACTCCAGTCACAATTGGACGAATGGAACGCAGAAATCGACAAGCTTAAAGCAAAAGCTGACGGTGCAGAAGCCGATGTACAGCTTGAGTACTACAAGCAAATCGAGGAACTGCAAGCGATGCAAGAATCGGCCAATAGTAAAATTATCAAGCTGAAAGAAGCCAACGACGATGCATGGGAGGATCTAAAAGCAGGTATGGATAGTGGGTGGAACTCGCTCCGCAATGCGGTTAAGTCGGCAAGCTCTAGATTTAAATAAACAGAGTAGACTCATCCCTAGTGCCCATAATAGGAAAAAAACCATGTCCAACAATATTGTTTTGTCATTTAGTTTTTACTGCCGTTCGACAGCTCGACAGCTCGACAGCTCGACAGCTCGACAGCTCGACAGCTCGACAGGTGAGGTCAGTCCCACTGCTAGCGGTGTTTCTTTCAGCACTACTCTGGGTTTCCGTAGCTTCGAGTTATGCTGCTCCAGCCCCCGAATCTAAACTACCGGCAAGCGGGCGAGTCGTTGTCTCCGGTTCTGGTCCCTTAGTGAATCTAATCAGCCTTTGGCCGATGACTTCTCCTGCCTTTCCACCAAATGAGTGCGCCAGCAATCATCTTTTCGCTGGTTCTGGTTACAGAATTTATTTCGCTGAAAAAAGATGGTCAAATTGTGACCAGCTTCTAGCTGGTGGTGATAAATCTAGTCAACAGTGATATATAAAAAAACAAAAATATTGCTTAATGATTTACTTTTAAGGAGAGAGGTCATGACAAACACAACAGCATTTGACGTGGCAAACTATCTCGAAACGGACGAAGACATTAGAGCGTTTTTGTCGACAGCAGCAGAAGATGGTAGCCCTGAGCATTTAAACTATTGCCTGGGTATTGCAGTAAGAGCAAGAGGCATGACTCAAGTGGCTAACGAGGTGGGAGTCACTCGCGCGAGCCTTATAAATCACTTTCAAGTAATGCTAATCCAAAGCTCGAAACAATCACTAAGTTGTTAGGTGTTTTTGATTGCAAACTGAAAATTACGCCAATTGATTAAAAGGAATGTTATGTATCAGGGGGAGTTGTTTATGTGGGGCGGTGACATTAGAAATTCATGGTGTTATTGATTCCATTATTCATTGTCACTGTTCTAAGTGCAGAAAAAGCTGTGGCACCGCTTATACCACGAATGGCTTTATCACTACAAAGGCGTTAATAATAAAAACGGGGAAGGAACTGATTGCATTTTATGAAACTTCGCCGGGGAAAAAACGTCACTTTTACAAGGTGTGTGCGTCGCCCATTTTTAGCAGCAACGAACAATCACAGGATCGCCTAAGATTGTGCCTTGGTATTCTAGATTCTGATATTGAAGAAAGACCACTTTCGCATAATTTTGTGTCATCATGCGCTAACTGGGATGATCTGGATGCCAACTTACCTCGTTACGATGCCCATGAGCCAACTCGTTGAGTTTAAAAACATATCTATTTTTACTGGAATGGTGTCGAGAGTAATAAGCACTATCTTGCATAGGACAATGAGTCTGAACGATAAGACAATCTCTTGTGTTAATCTCATGCTTTGTACGATAGAGCACAGATAAACGCTCCAGAATCCATTACATTTATTGCCGATGAATATGCTTCACACGCTGTATAAACAGCCCTGCTAGATGTCGATACTGCTAGGTCTCTATGAGTGTTTAGTCAGAAAAGGGTATGACACTTTTTCAACTCGATAACAAACATCAGGAGATCCAATGAATTTCTTTTCCTTGGTCAGTATTTTGATCACGCTTGCTGCAGTATCCAGTTATTTCAATTATCGATATATCAAGTTGCCAACGACCATTGGTGTCATGCTGGTGGCGTTGGTAGCGTCGCTTACGTTAATTATTATCGGTCCCTACACTTCGGGAGTACGTGAGCAGGCGGTGTCATTGGTGTCGCGCATTGATTTCGATAAGGTCGTATTACACGGTATGCTTGCTTTTTTGCTCTTTGCGGCAGCGATTCATGTCAAACTGGATAGCTTAGGGCGTGAATGGCTATCCATTGCTTTGCTTGCTGTGGTGGGTACCTTGATGTCAACCTTTATTGTCGGCTGGGTAACTTGGTTGCTCCTCGGCTGGCTCGGTTTAACGATTCCATTTTTGCATGCTCTTTTGTTTGGCGCTTTGATCTCGCCGACAGATCCTATTGCAGTGCTTGCTATTATGAAGTCCGTGGGCACATCTGAGCAGCTCGAAAGCCAGATGGCGGGAGAATCGCTCTTTAACGATGGGCTGGGAGTGGTGATTTTCCTTATACTGTTGCAGCTGTCTGGTTTGGACACGATGTCCGCTCATGGTGGTGGGGCTTCAACTTCCATCGACATGGTAGCGATCGGTGTCCTGTTTCTCAAAGAGGTTGGTGGTGCTTTGTTGCTGGCATCAGTAACAGGTTACACGACTTATCTCATGCTCAAACGCGTGGATAACTACCAAGTGGAGGTGCTGCTTACTTTGGCTCTTGCAATGGGGTTATATGCGTTGGCGGATAGTTTGCATTTGTCTGCGCCTATTGCAGTGGTCGTGGCTGGCTTGTTTCTTGGTAATCATGGTCGTTTGTTTGCTATGAAGGACAAAACACGGGAGCACGTAGATACGTTTTGGGAGCTGATCGATGAGATTCTCAACGTAGTGCTTTTTTTCCTCATCGGTTTGGAGCTGCTTGTTTTACCTATTGAAAGTAGGTGGTTACTTGCGGGCGCCTTGTCAATACTGGTTGTACTGGCGGCTCGCTGGTTCTGCGTGGCAAGCATTATTGGTCCGCTTAGTAAGCTGATAAATCAGTCAAAAGGGGCGATCACTATTCTTACATGGGGTGGCTTGCGTGGTGGTATTTCGGTGGCAATGGCGCTGTCCTTGCCAGCGAGTGAGTCTCGTAGTTTGATACTAACGCTGACTTACTGCATCGTCATATTTTCGATTGTCGTGCAAGGATTAACCATGGGTAAGGTGATCCGCATAAGCAGTCGCTCGACGAAAGAGTGACTGCTTTTTAGTCAAATTCGATTCTTTTTTTGACCTATTTTTTTACTGGAATGTCTTTAATGATTTTCAAGATCGAAGGATCGTTACTAAGTCCAGCTAGGTCGATTAGATAGCTTTTTTCGAGTTCTTGCATTGCTTGGTCTGCCAGTAATTCTTTGAGCAGTACTTCTTCATTATTGGCGATGGCGGTTTTGATCGCGGCAAAGTTGGCGATGCTTTGGTTGTGCTTGTGAGTATTGTCAGTTTCCATTTTCGTGCTTCCTCTTTAGTTGAATTAAAGGTCGAGCTTGTTTCTAATCACCACGCTACTTGTTTCTAATCTCCAGCCTAAGGGTGTGGCAGCTAGAATGCAAATCTCTCTTTTTTATCGTTTGTTCGTCAGCGCACCGATAGATTTTGCTATTTGTCTTATCTTACCTGTTTATTCCATTAATCATTATTTCCAGTATTTACGGGATGAACTTTGAGTGAATGCTAGAATTGAATAAACGCTAGATCTTTCATGAGTTGTGGATGTTTTCACTTAAATTTCTTATTAAGTCGAATAGCCTAGCCATAGGGATAAATAGCAGGCACATAGTCAGAGGAATGAAGTTTCTATGTCTAATCAAGTTACTGGATCTAACCAAGCTACAGGATCTAACCAAGCCACGGGGTCTCATCAGGAACATCACCGCCAACATCGAGTGGGTTGGTTAAGAGCCGCTGTTTTAGGGGCGAATGACGGTATTGTTTCCACGGCAAGTTTGATTATTGGTGTGGCGTCGGCCAATTCTGGACATACGGCGATCATGGTCGCAGGTACGGCAGGTTTAGTGGCTGGTGCTATTTCTATGGCGGCGGGGGAATATGTGTCGGTGAGTTCTCAGGCCGATACAGAAAAGTCTGATTTGCAGGATGAAAAAAAGTCACTTGAACAGAATTACGAAGAAGAGGTAATAGAGTTAGCTGATATCTATCAAAAGCGAGGAGTGGAACCAGAAGTGTCCGTCACTGTGGCGCGACAATTGATGGCGTACGATGCACTTGCGGCGCATTCTCGGGATGAAATCGGGATTTCTGATTTATCGGTAGCGCAACCCATTACGGCCGCTTTTTCTTCAGCGTTGAGTTTTACCTTGGGTGCGGCATTGCCCTTGATGACAGCGTATTTTTATCATGATGATGCTAATTTACCTGTTGTTACCGCTGTGTTGTCTTTGGTGTTTCTCGCTACTTTAGGGGCCATTTCATCCTATTTGAGTGGTGCGAAAATGCTCACTGGCATAGTGCGGGTCGGTTTTTGGGGCGCGTTAGCCATGGCGACGACGGCACTGGTTGGTATTGCTTTTGATGTCGCAGTTTAAAAAATGGACTGTGAGGTGCAGCCCATTTTTCTAGTGCTTAGCCATTAGCCATTAGCCGTTAGGCTTTAAGTATTAAGTGTCAATCTTTCTTTACTAGGTTGGCTTTTTCGCCTCTTGCCCAGTAACCAGTTAAGCCATAGTGATCAAAAACCGCTAACTCGTGTTCTCGGTTCAGGTCTTTGGTGTTGTGGTATTCGGGGGCTTCTTTTATCTGATGACGAGTCAGATTGATGGTCACTGAGTTATCTGACCAATCCATATCTTTTATCCATTCTGGCGAGATAAGGACTTTATGTCCACCAAACCAATTAGTGGTATCGACCATGAGGTAACGAACCGCCATGGTATTATCTTCAATTAATAGCCCAGAAACATGACCAATATCACCGTCGATAGCATGGATTTTGTAACCAATGATGGTTTTGCAACTACGTAGGTTAGGGTCATCGTTTTGATGCAATTCGCGTTTGGCCTTTTCATGGGCAAGCGTTGCGCTGTCTGACTCTTCTTTGGTATCTGGATAGTGACCAAAGCCTGGATATAAAGAATACGGATACATGCCACCGCCCCAGAAGCCCGTGCCACCCCAATAATATGGATAGCCGTAATAACCTAGGTGATCGATCTCGTGTTGGCGGGAGACGGGTTGGTCAGTGTCGATTTTGGGGCTGCTTTTCACTTGTTCTTTGGTTATGAACACAGAAAAAACTTTTTCTCGCCAATTGGCTTTTTCTATCCCGATAGGGGATATCAATACCTTGCGGCTCGATAGCCAGCTACCAGTTTCAACCACGAAATAACGTACGACCCATTCCTCGTCATCAAATAAGAAATCTGTCACTTCGCCTATATTGCCATCTGTGGCTGCAATGGTGTAGTTCTCTAAGTCGTGCATGCTGCGTAACATAATTGATTGTCCTTTTATCTTGTCTGACGGATTTTTCTTCCTATTAAACTAACCTTCCTGTCCCGTGGTGTCAGTTCGCTGGCGTACAGACGCTGGACAGCGTGCTTTATTAAGATGAAAAGACGCTTGATTGCGCCATTCATCAGATGATTTAAAGGCGATTATGTTAAACACTACTTCCTCTCTACTTAGACGTCGATTCCCTCACTCGCTTTGGGACAGTACGATTCCTGTTCGAGAGGAGTTGTTTGGCTTAGAGCGGCTTGAAGAGCATGCACAGAGTTTGGCTAAGGCTCAGCAGGTTTTCGGTTCCGAGCCTTCTGTGTTGCCTTTGCAAACTCGTTTGGATGAAAACGCCACGGCATTATTAGCGTCTTATCGTGAAAGTGCCGCTGAGTTAGAGTGTGGAGGAAGTGTGGTTCCCGCAGCAGAATGGCTGCTCGATAACTATCATTTGGTAGAAGAACAGATTCGCGAGATCCGAGATGATCTGCCGGACAGTTATTACCGACAATTGCCTAAGCTAGCCGATGGCCCTTTCGCAGGTTATCCGCGGGTATTTGGCTTAACGTGGGCGTTTGTGGCGCATACCGATAGCCATATTGATCCTGATATTCTCGTAAGTTTTATTCATGCTTATCAAAAAGTTCAACCGCTCACCATTGGTGAATTATGGGCGGTGGCGATTACTCTGCGTATTGTGCTAATTGAAAATTTGCGGCGCTTGGCGGATCAAATTAACGCAGGAAGGGTAGAGCGTAATGATGCAGATCAGCTGACAGAACGGCTTTTATTGTCAGGTTGTGCTCATTCGGCTTTACAAGAAGATATAACATCCCGTTCATCGGAACCTTTATCTGAAGTATTTGCCTCTCAATTAGCAAAGCGATTACGTGACCAAGATCCGAAAACTACGCCAGCGCTGGATTGGTTAGAGCAGCGCTTGAAGCTGCAGGGACTTTCTGTAGAAGAAGTGGTGCAACATGCCCAGCAACGTCAAGGCGCGTCAAATGTCACCATTCGTAATGTAATTACAAGTATGCGTCTGATTTCCGACATTGATTGGTCGGAATTGTTCGAAAAAGTCAGTCTCGTCGATCAAGAGTTTTATCGATACAGCCTATTTTCCCAAATGGATTTCCCAACACGTAACTTGTATCGAAGTGTCGTAGAAGAGCTGGCGCGAGGTTGTGAATATTCGGAAATAGAGATTGCCCAACGCGCCGTGAAAATGGCAAAAGACAGCGAGGTTTCTTTTCACTCAACATGTACAGAAGCGACAGAAGCGTTAACGGAAGAAGCCCGCATAGAAAAAAATCGTCTTGGTGATCCCGGTTATTATCTGATTGAACAAGGGCGTTTGGCTTTCGAAAAATCCATCGCCTATCACCCCACCATGCGATTAAGAGTCAGACGTTTTCATGTGCGCCTTGGCGTTGCTGGTTACAGCGGCACCATTGCCATTGTGGCTTTGGCTTTTCTTGCTGTGAGTTTGTTTTTTGCAGGTTTTTGGACTTTCTCTACTCAAGCTTTGTTGCTGTGGGGGCTGGTGGCCTTTATTCCTGCCACAGAAGTAGCATTTTCCATCGTTAATCGTTTAGTGACTTGTCGCTTTGGTGCGGTTATGTTGCCGGGGCTTGAGTTAAAAGAGGGCGTGCCGACGTCATTACGAACCTTAATTGTAGTGCCGACGCTGTTAACTTCGGAAGCAGATTTAGTAGAGCAAATTGAACGTTTGGAAGTGCATTATCTCAGCGGTATCGATGGCGATGTAAGTTTTGCTTTGTTAACTGATGGCAAAGATGCCGATCTAGAAGAATTAGAAAGCGATGCTTTGTTGTTAGAGCGAGCGGTGTTAGAAATGGAAAGATTAAACCGACGTTACGAACAAGGCTCAGCTGGCCCGCGTTTTATCCTATTACATCGTCGTCGCTTGTTTAATCCGAGCGAAAATGTGTGGATGGGCTGGGAACGAAAACGAGGCAAGTTGCATGAGTTGAATCGATTGTTACGCGGCGCGACGGACACGACTTTTATTGCCATTCAAGGCAAGCTGCCATGTGTGCCGAGTGATGTTCGTTATGTTATTACTCTCGACGCCGACACTCGTTTACCGCGAGAAGCGGCATTACGTCTGATCGGTAAAATGGCGCATCCGTTGAATCGTCCACGTTTGGACAAAGTAAAGCAGCGAGTTGTTGCAGGCTACGGGATTCTTCAACCTCGCGTCACTCCGTCTTTGTCGGTTGGTACGGAAGGCTCTTTATTTCAGCGTATATTTTCCTCTCCCGGCGGTATCGATCCTTATGCTGCGGCGATTTCCGATGTTTATCAAGATCTTTTCGGTGAAGGCTCCTTTACTGGCAAAGGCATTTATGACGTTGATATGTTTGAAGCCGCGCTGGCGGGTCGAGTGCCAACTAACGTCATGTTGAGCCACGATTTGTACGAAGGTATTTTTGCTCGTGCAGGTTTGGTGTCGGATGTGGAAGTGGTGGAAGAGTTTCCAGCTCGATACGATGCCGCAGCAAAACGTCAGCATCGTTGGATGCGGGGTGATTGGCAATTGTTGCCTTGGATTGTTAGCAAGTCATCAGAGCAGGGCGTTCCTAGTTTAGGACGTTGGAAGCTACTCGACAATTTAAGACGCTCACTGGTGGCACCCACGACTTTGCTAGCCTTGACGCTAAGCTGGTTGATGTTCCCATCCTCGGCACTATTTTTTACAGCCGTATTGTTGGTTTTCATGGCTATTCCGCCTTTATTGCCTTGTGTCTTTTCGCTTGTTCCGCAACGTTCTGGTGTGGACACTGGCAATCATTTTCGTCTGTGGCTAGGGGATTTACGCCTTGCCTTAAGCCAGATTTTTTTGTCCATAGCTTTTCTTCCTGATCAATGCTGGCGTTCATTGGATGCGATTACGCGAACCCTATTTCGTTTAGGTGTGACCCATCAGCGTTGTTTGGAATGGGCCACAGCAGCGCATAGTAATGCGAGTCCACGACTCAAAATGCTTGGTTTTTATCAAAACATGGCCTGTGGAACCTTGCTTGCTTTGACAGTATGCTTGTTTGTCATTGTGGTGAATCCTGCGGTATGGCTGCTAGTGTTACCTTTTGCTTTACTTTGGTGCCTAGCACCTTTGGTAGCTGTGTTTGTTAGTCGATCACCTGACGTGTTGCGACCTGATGAGTTGGATGTCGGCGCGGTTACCTTACGCCTCACTGCGCGCAAAACATGGCGTTATTTCGAAACTTTTGTCACCGCGGAAGACAATTTTTTACCACCTGATAACTTCCAAGAAGACCCAGAGCCTGTGGTGGCTCATCGCACTTCGCCGACCAATATTGGTTTGTATTTGTTGTCTTCTGTCGCGGCACGGGATTTTGGTTGGGCTGGTTTAATCGAAACCCTTGAACGGCTTGAAACCACCTTTGTGTCGCTGAGAAAACTACCGAAACACAATGGGCATTTTTTCAATTGGTACGGCACGCAAAACTTGCGGACTTTGTTGCCAGAATACATTTCTTCGGTAGACAGCGGCAATCTTGCTGGACATCTGATTGCGTTGGCGAACAGTTGTGCGCAATGGCGTGAGGAGTTTGCGGCTTCGCCAAACTCAACGACGCGCTCGGGTTTTATGGATAATATTGCGTTGGCGAGACAATCTTTAATTGCTGAACCAAGACTTGCTACGAATGCTGTTAGTCCTGATTTGAGTGTCACCTTAATCGATAGCGAGCATCCATTGAGTGCAATTTTGGATGATATTGCTAGTCGATTAAACAGCCGTCAAACGATTGAAGCCTTAACGCCGATTTTAATTCGCTTGACCGATAAAGCCGCAAAACTGGCTCGTGAACAACCGTTAGGTTCGGGCGAAGAGATTACGCAGGGCGGTTCTGCAGATTTTATTTATTGGATTGAAGCCGCTCGTAAGGTGATGGTTGAACAGCAGCGCGATACACTTGAGCAGCGCAATGGGCCAGAAGCGTTACTTACTCGATTAACGACACTGGCGAGCACAGCACGTAACATGGCATTGGCGATGGACTTTGCTTTTCTTATCGACCCAGAGCGCAAGCTTTTGTCTATTGGTTTTTCTCTTGCCGAAAACAGTCTTGATCCAAGTTGTTACGATTTATTGGCTTCGGAAGCCAGATTGGCGAGTTTGTTTGCTATCGCCAAAGGTGATGTAGCGACTAAGCATTGGTTCCGTCTTGGTCGTGCGGCAACGCCGATGGGGAGTGGCTCAGCGCTGATTTCTTGGTCGGGTTCCATGTTCGAATATTTGATGCCGTCGCTGATCATGCGAGCGCCAACAGGGAGCTTGTTGGAACAGACCAATCGATTGATCGTTGAACGGCAGCAAGAATACGGTAAACAGCTTGGCATACCTTGGGGGGTGTCGGAGTCTTCCTATAACGCTCGTGATATCGAATTTACGTATCAATATTCCAATTTTGGTGTACCGGGGCTTGGGCTAAAGAGAGGCTTGGCGGAAAATAGGGTGATTGCGCCTTACGCTACAGGTCTTGCCACCATGATTGATCCTCAGGCGGCGGTTGATAATTACGAACGTTTAAACAGCATGGGCGCTTGTGGTCGTTATGGTTTTTACGAGGCGTTGGACTTTACGCCGACACGTTTACCCGTTGAAAGCCATGTTGCTATTGTGCGCAGTTTTATGGCCCATCATCAGGGCATGACCATTGTTGCCATTGCCAATACCTTACTCGAAGGCGTGTTTAGACAACGCTTTCATCAAGAACCCATGATTCAGGCGTGCGAACTCTTATTGCAAGAACGTATGCCAAGGGATGTTTGCATTAGTCATCCTCGGGCAGAAGAAGTGAAAACCTTTGCGTCTTCTTTGACTGTGATTGCGCCAATAGTCCGACGCTTAAGCCCAACAGCCGAAGGCACGCCTATTACGCATTTGTTATCGAACGGTCGATATGTAGTGATGTTAACGGCAACTGGAGCGGGCTACAGTCGCTGGCGTGAGATTGCAGTGACCCGCTGGCAGGAAGACACTACATGCGATCATTACGGCAGTTTCATTTTCTTACGCGATAAAAACACCGGACAGCTTTGGTCGAGTTCCGCTCAGCCGTTACAAGATGAAGGTCAATATCCGGCAGGTGTTTTTGAAGAGGATTATGCTGAGTTTGTACGTCATGATGGTGATTTAACAACGACCATGGATGTGTTGGTATCCGGTGAAGACGACGGCGAAGTGCGTCGTATTTCCTTGAGTAATAATGGTCGCACGGCTCATGACATTGAACTGACTTCCTATCTTGAATTGGTGTTAACGACACCAGCCACAGACAACGCCCATCCGGCATTTGCCAAGATGTTTGTGCAAACGGAATATGTCCCTGAATACAATGCCTTGATTGCGACTCGACGTAAACGATCTGCGGAGGATCCTTCGGTTTGGGCTGCGCATTTTGCTATTGTCGAAGGGGAGGTAACAGCCGATCCTCAATATGAAACGAACCGTGCGTTGTTTATCGGACGAGGCAACTCCATTGCTACAGCGGCCGCGTTTGATTGTGCCGATTCGTCTGTTGAAAGTGTCGATCTGAACAACTCAGTCGGTACCGTACTCGATCCAATTTTCTCGTTGCGTTATGCCATTCATGTGCCAGCTGGCAGTGTGGTAAAAGTGGCATTTTGGACGGTGGTTGCATCTTCTCGTGAAGGGTTAATGGACCTTATTGACCGACATCATGACCGTAGTGCCTACGACAGAGCGAAAACCTTGGCGTGGACACAAGCACAAGTGCAATTGCGCCATTTGGATATTAACCCAACCGAGGCGGATGATTTCCAGCGACTTGCGGCGCCGATTATTTACGCTGATCCGCGTTTTCGTGTCTCGGCAGAAACCATTCATCGCGGCATGGCGGGTCAGTCTTTGCTTTGGCCACATTCGATTAGTGGCGATTTACCTATTGTGCTGTTGCGTATTGATGATGTCGAAGATATTGATCAAGTGAAACAATTATTGCGCGCTCATGAATACTGGCGCATGAAGCGTTTGGCGGTGGATCTGGTGATCATCAACGAGCATGCGTGTTCTTATTTACAAGATTTGCAAATCGCCATTGAAACGGCGGTGCGAAGTAGCCAGTCACGTCCTCGATTGGTGGACAAATTTAACGACGATCATGTGCAAGGCGCCGTGCATGTGCTGCGCGCGGACTTGGTGGATATGCATGTTCGAGACTTACTCAAATCCATTGCTCGGGTGGTGCTTGTTGCTCGTCGAGGTTCGATTGGTAAACACATTCATCGTTTGCCGCCAGCATCGACTTGGCCGCCTAAAATCCGTGCTATGAATTCATCGACTGGCAACAAAATCATTTCATTCAACGCGAAGAATTCAACAGCTGACGCAAAGTTAGCTGAATTGAAACAAGGGTTAGAGTTCTTCAATGGTTTGGGCGGTTTTGGCTTGGATGGCCGAGAATATACGGTGATTCTTGAAGACGGAGCCTCGACGCCAGCACCTTGGATCAATGTCATTGCCAACGCGAGTTTTGGTTTTCATGTGTCTGCCGAAGGCAGTGGGTATACGTGGGCGGAAAACAGCCGCGAGAATCAATTGACGCCTTGGTGTAATGATCCTGTTTCTAATCCGTCTGGCGAAGCTATTTACGTACGTGATGAAGACAGTTTAGAACTTTATGGTGCGACGTCTCAGCCGCTTCGTTCTATTAATAAAGCCAATAACAAAGCGAATAAAAAAACTCAGGAAACAAACACAAACAAAGGTGCATTTGTTGCTCATCATGGACGTGGTTATAGCCGCTTTGAACATCAGGCTGATGGTTTGGCGCTGACATTATTGCAGTATGTGCCTTTGGCAGATCCGATTAAAATTTCACGCTTAACCTTGCATAACCAAACGGGGCGACGTCGTCGATTCTCTGTTACGTCTTACGCTGAATGGGTGTTAGGGACGGCGCGTGGAACGTCTGCGCCATTTATAACCACGGATTTGGATTCAGCTGGTTCAAACGCCTTATTCGTCTGTAATCGCTGGGGCGTGGCGTTTCCGGGGCGTGTTGCTTTTGCTGATATGGGTGGGATGCAATCCACCTGGACGACAGATCGTACCGAGTTTCTGGGGCGTAATGGTCGTATGAATGCACCAGCGGCTTTGCTTAGGGATTCGTCTTTGTCTGGTAGCATTGGCGCGGGTCAGGATCCTTGTACCGCGCAACAATCTATTATTGAGCTGGAACCCGATGAATCGGTGGAAGTGGTGATCTTGCTGGGGCAATGTGCTTCAGTCGACGAAGCTCGTGATTTGATCGAGCAATATCGCCATGCGAATTTGGATCAAGTGCTAGCTGACGTGACACAGCATTGGGATACCTTGTTAGGTGCTGTTCAGGTTAAAACGCCTGATCGAGCGATGGATATCATGCTCAATGGTTGGCTGCTTTATCAGACGGTGGCTTGTCGTATGTGGGCGCGTTCAGCGTTTTATCAAGCCAGCGGTGCGTATGGTTTTCGGGATCAATTACAAGATGGTATGTCGATGACATTCCGTCGACCGGATATGAGCAGAGCGCATATTTTGCGTGCGGCGAGTCGTCAATTTGTCGAGGGAGACGTGCAGCATTGGTGGTTGCCTCATACTGGGCAGGGCGTACGTACGCATATTTCAGACGATAGAGTCTGGCTAGCTTATGCCACGGCGACTTACATTGAAACTTCGGGTGATGTGTCCATCTTAGATGAGAAAATCGCCTTTATCGAAGGACCGCCATTGGCGGCGGATCAGCATGACGCGTATTTCCATCCTACGGAATCGGACGAGTCGGCAACTTTGTTTGAACATTGTGCTCGCGGGTTGGATCAATGTCTTGAACTGACGGGCGAAAATGGTCTGCCATTAATGGGCACCGGCGATTGGAACGATGGCATGAACCGTGTCGGGGAAGGCGGGAAAGGGGTAAGTGTTTGGTTAGGTTGGTTGCTCATTCGGACCATCAATTTATTCTCGCCTATGGCACATATTCGTAACGAAGACGTAAGAGTGCAGCGTTGGGTGACGCATGCCAGTAATGTCAGGGAAGCGATTGAAGAAAAAGCCTGGGACGGCGAATGGTATCGTCGGGCGAGCTTTGATGATGGCAGTTGGCTAGGATCTAAAGACAACGACGAATGCCGGATTGATTCTATCGTGCAATCTTGGGCAGTATTGTCCGAAGCGGGCGAGCCAGAGCGAGCCGCGAAAGCCATGAATTCTGTCGATCAATACTTGATTCAACCCAAGTCAAAACTGGCGTTATTGTTTACTCCTCCGTTTAATAACACGAGTCATGATCCGGGTTATATCAAAGGCTATCCACCGGGTTTACGAGAAAACGGTGGTCAATATAGCCATGCTGCCATGTGGGCGATTTTGGCTTACGCAAAACTGGGTGATGGCAACAAAGCCAGCGACTTGTTTAACTTGCTCAACCCGATTAATCACGCCCTTAATGCCGAAGGTGTTGAACGTTATAAGGTCGAACCATATGTGGTTGCAGCGGATGTGTATTCCGTTGCGCCCCACACAGGGCGAGGTGGTTGGACTTGGTACACGGGCTCGGCTGGTTGGATGTATCGAGCTGGCATGGAAGGCATACTTGGTATTCATCGAGAAGGCAAAGAACTGACGATTCAGCCTTGTATTCCGTCAGATTGGCCAGGGTTTGAAGCGACAGTGAAAGTTGATGAAACTGAGTACTTTATAAGTGTCGAGCAATCCGTAGGTGGTTTGAAAACCAAAGCTGCTTTAGAAGGCTCTTTATTAGAAAAGGGCATACATGCCGTGGTGGATGGCATGGATATTCAAATTATCAACAATATTGTGCGTGTACCTCTGGATGGGGAGATGCATAAACTAAACATTAGTCTTTGAAGTAAAGTAAGAGCACTGGGGAAGTAACACTCTAAAAATGTCAGCTATTTTAACTGTTATTTCGTATTTCAGTCACTAAATAAGGTACTTAAACCTTGTCTTGTGATTTTTGTACGGGTTAGCCCTTTTTGTCTAGTGTCATTTAGTCGATTAAAATACGATTGCAATGGCAAACTGGACTTCTCATATTTTACTTAACACCGATGAATCACTGTCTAGCAAACTCTGGGAAGTCCAGTCATGAAAATATTCATAACAGCAGTTACTATTATGAAAGCAATAATTAATGAAT
>CAXBGJ010000005.1:0-48771 GCA_963975045.1 uncultured Marinomonas sp.
TGCGCATGCAACGTCGACACCCGTGGGCGATCGCGGTGAGATCAATGCATTGCGTAGAGTCTTTGGTGAAAATATTGCTGAAGTGGCGATCTCGTCGACGAAATCGGCCACCGGTCATTTGCTCGGCGCAGCGGGTGGCGTTGAAGCCATTTTCAGTGCTCAAGCATTAAGAACGGGAACGCTGCCGCCGACATTGAACCTGCATGAGCCAGAGGAAAGCATGGCGGACTTGGACCTTATCCCATTGGTTTCACGTGAAAAAAACGTTGAGTATGTACTGTGTAATGGTTTTGGTTTTGGTGGTGTAAACGCGGCGCTAATCCTGAAACGTTATTAGGCTTCGGGAAAAACACTCAAAATAGAGAACAAAAGAAGTAAAGCAAAGAACGAAAAAAGGCGACTCACTGAGTCGCCTTTTTTATGACAGTAAACTTTATTATGCTAACTCTGATGTAGAGAAAGGCGAAGTATGGCATCAAACCGTAGAAGAATTAATTGTGGCTCCGTATTAGTCGTAAAATCGAGTATAATTATTTTTTAGTTTGTATAGAAAGACGCTTTTGATTTCATTAAGAAGTCATTACTTGTCCTTAATTCATGTATCAAGTGAGGGTAGAAAATTGGCTCAAAAGAGGGCTGTCGTACGCCAAAGTTTGCCTGATGTTATCGCTACTGATTTGCGTAATCGAATTTTGTCTGGTGACCTAGCAGAAGGGGATCTTATCCGACAAGAATTATTAGCTGAAGAATATGATGTGTCACGCATGCCGGTTCGTGAGGCATTGAAACGGCTTGATTCGGAAGGGCTGGTTGTTTTTATTAACAATCGAGGCGCTACCGTAACTAAGCACTCATTGGCTGAAATTGCTGAATTTTTTGATGTTAGAATTCTCTTAGAAGTTGATCTGCTTAAAAAATCCATACCCTTAATGGACGAGCACCACTTTGATCAGTGCAGTGAGCTGCTTGATGAAATGGAAGCGTCGTACGCCGCTGGAAACGTAGCTGACTGGGGACCATTAAATGCGCAATACCACGCCATGTTGTATGAAGCCGCTAATCAAAAGCTGACGATGCAGCTGCTTGAACGCGTAAGTATGCAGGCAAATCGGTATGTCAGCATGCATATTGATCAACTCAGAAAAGCAGATAACGCTGAACATGACCATCGATCTTTATTTAATCTAGCTCGTTTACGGGATGTTGATGGCGCTGCCAATTTATTGAGAGCTCATCTTGAGAACACCAAGCAACAAATACTAGAGTTGATTGCAATAACACGCTCTAAATAATCCACTTCGTGTTAACTGAATACTGTTGCCAAGGAAAGGCAACGCTATTCAGTCTCTCTTTCATTGTTTACTTTACTCGTGTGTTTTAAAAGTTTTACGGCTTCTTTTATGATGCGTATACGCTTATTACTTGTACAATTTGTATTTTTGGATACAATATCCATAGATAAATTCACTTCAAACGAATACTAATGGAGCAAGAACAACATGACTTTCATGCCACATGGTAAACATTTAATCGCTGGACAATGGGTCGCCTCAGATCAAACGTTCTTATCTTCCCCTGCTACTGGCGAAGCGCATGCCTTTGCAAAAGGCTCTGTCACCAATGTCAGCGACGCCGTTGAGGCCGCAGAATTGGCTTTTCTTGAGTACGGCTATTCTTCACGTGAAACACGTGCCAGTTTTTTAAACGCCATTGCCGATGAAATAGACGCCCGTGGTGATGACATTACCGCCATTGGTTGCGCAGAAACAGGGTTGCCTGAAGCCCGATTAATCGGCGAACGCGGACGCACATGTGGTCAGTTACGCTTGTTTGCACAACATATTCTTCAAGGAGATTATTTAGATAAGCGCCACGATGCGGCTTTGCCAGAACGCCAGCCTCTTCCTCGCGCTGATTTAAAACTTATACAGCGCCCTATTGGGCCTGTTGCCGTATTTGGTGCGTCAAACTTCCCATTGGCCTTTTCCACCGCCGGTGGCGATACTGCTGCGGCTTTGGCTGCCGGTTGTCCCGTTGTCGTAAAAGGACACAGTGCACACCCTGGAACCGGTGAAATTGTGGCCGAAGCCATTCTCGCGGCCATCACAAAATGTGGTATGCCGGCCGGCGTGTTTAGTTTAATACAAGGCGGTAATCGTCAAGTCGGATCTGCGTTGGTACAGCATCCTTTGATCAAAGCGGTCGGTTTTACAGGCTCTTTAGCGGGAGGCCGCGCTTTATTTGATTTGTGTGCAGCACGCCCTGAGCCGATTCCCTTCTTTGGTGAATTAGGGTCAGTTAATCCCATGTTCTTGTTTCCCAATGCCATAGCAAACCGTGGAGAAGCGTTGGGCAAGGGCTGGGCCGCTTCTTTGACGATGGGAGCCGGACAGTTTTGTACCAATCCTGGGATTGCCGTATTGCTTGCTGGCCCTGAAGCGGACGAATTTGTATCTACTGTGAGTAATAATCTATCATCAGTACCCGCTCAAATTATGCTGACAGATGGGATTGCGGAAGCGTATCGCGCTGGCCAAAAACGCATTGCGACGGCGACAGGCGTACGTGAAGTACTGGCAACGTCTTGTGAGTTGCGTGATGCAACACCGTATCTCTACGCTACAACAGCGGCGGAATGGCTGAAAAACAATCAACTAGCCGAGGAAGTATTTGGCCCATTAGGGGTGGTTGTTTTAGCCTCTTCGATTGAGGAAATGTTGCAAGTAGCCAAAAGCTTAGAGGGTCAACTCACTTGCACTATCCATTTGGATGAGTCTGATATTGGTGCCGCAAAAAGCTTCCTTCCTGTACTAGAGCGTAAAGCGGGTCGTATTTTGGCGAATGCCTTTCCTACCGGCGTGGAAGTGTGTGACAGTATGGTTCATGGCGGTCCGTACCCAGCGTCAACCAACTTTGGCGCGACATCAGTAGGAACAATGTCGATTCGTCGATTCTTACGTCCAGTGTGTTATCAAGATATCCCAGCGGGATTATTACCAGAAGACCTTATCTAATATTACGGTTTATTAGACAATAAAAAGCCGCGCCAAGAGCGCGGCTTTTTATGCCTGAACCATTAGAATTTACGCAATTAGGATTTACGCAATGTGAGAAGCTCTTCGTATAGTGTTCGAGGAATCTCTATCGCATCACGTTTCAGGTTGTGCTCGCGAGCCACATAGCGTCGCTGAGAAGGTAAGCGTGCACCTTGTTCAATAATGTCTGCAAACAACCGCTCTGCTCGCTCGTCATTGGCAACGGCTTTGCCACCGCTCAATAAATTCGGATCGATCGCGATCAGTATTTCGCCATGATAAGGCGCTTCGGGTTTGCCTTCGGCAAATTCCATACTTTCTTTACTGGTAAGGTCGTCGATAAGCGGCCCTGCAAGTAATTCAATCATGATCGACAAAGCAGAGCCTTTATAACCACCAAACGTCAGCATGGCACCATTCATTGCGGCTTCTGCGTCTGTGGTTGGTTTTCCATCTTTATCGATAGCTACGCCTTCTGGTAGCGCCTTTCCCGCTCTGCGATACAGTTCAACTTCACCTCTGGCAAATTGGCTAGTGGCAAAATCAAAGGTAAAGGGGTGTTTGCCTCTGCGTGGCCAGCTGAACGCTAAAGGGTTGGTGCCTAACGTACCGCGAGTACCGCCTGCAGGGGCGACCCATGCATGACTGGGAACCATGGCAATGGCGGCCAGTCCGGCTTCAGACAATTTTTCGACTTCAGGCCAAAGCGCAGAAAAGTGATAGCAGTTATTAATTGCCAGCGCGGCAATGCCGTTTTTCTTTGCCTTTTCTATTAATTGTGGAAGCGCGGCCTGTAAGGCAAGTAAAGACATTCCCTTGTTGGCGTTGGCTCGAACCACCGAAGGGCCTGCATCTGTTATGGTGGGTTTTGCCGTGCCATCTATGCGTCCAGATTTGATACTGTCAACGCACATAAGTAGACGGTGAAGACCGTGCGAATGGCAATCATCTTGCTGACAAGCGTACATGATATCCGTGATGGAACGGGCGTGATCTTCGTTAAAACCATTGTCCATGAGTATTGTTTCGCTTAACTCGCGCATTTCAGCCAAACGTAGGGTGACGTTATCGCTCATATTTTCTCCATTATGTTTTATTCTTACTAAGAGGCTAGGCGCCCCAAGTATCACTTAGCTTATAGCCTTCAGGCCACGGATCGTCTGGGTCTAGCATATGCTGATGTGTGCCTGTAATCCATCCTCGTCCACTGATTTGTGGAATCACGGCGGGATGACCATTAATTTGAGTCGTTTCCATTATCTTGCCATTAAACTGCGAGCCGATGATGGAGGTAGCTGTGAGTTCTTGCCCTACTGTCATCAAGCCTTTGGCGTGCATTAGCGCCATTCTAGCCGAAACCGCCGTACCGGTTGGGGAACGGTCGACTTTGCCAGGTTGTATCGCGATCGCCGATTTACTACTAAACCCTTTGTCTGTTGTTTCGATTGGACCACAAAAAGCACAAAAAGAAATGTGTTTCCAATCCGGATTCGTTGGGTGGGTAAAGCCTAATTGCTCGTTTGCAGCATTGGTGATTTTCACACCCAACTGAGCAATGGCTTTGGCCTCGCTTTCAACAATATCAAAACCTAATGATTGTGCGTCTACGATGACAAAACTGTCACCACCATAAGCCGTATCAACCATAATTGTACCTAGCCCATCGACTTCTAAAGGTACATTGATCTTATCGACAAAGCTTGGAACATTTTGCACAAAAATGCGCTGAGCTTTATCATCTCGGCATTCCGCGCGAACATATACGAGCCCGCCGGGGGCTTCTAAAACGATGTCGGTATAGGGTTCTTGCATCGGCAAGATCCCACTGTCTAAAAGAACCGTGGACACACAAATAGAGTTAGAACCGGACATAGGAGGCGTGTCTTCTGGCTCCATGATAATGAACGCGGCATCAGCGTCAGGATGCTTCGGTGGCACCAATAAATTCACATGGCGAAATACGCCGCCGCGGGGCTCGTTTAACATGAAATTCCGTAAGGTTTTATCTTGTTCGATGAATGAACGCTGCTCCCACAATGTATTTCCGGGTGGCGGTGTCACGCCACCCACAATCACATCACCGACTTCTCCTTCGGCATGAGCAGAAATAACATGGATCGTTTTACGACTGCGCATAGGCTTGAATATCCTCTAATGTTTGATGGATTATTGGAAACGTGTTGCAGAATAAGGCCGCATTGAAATACTGATGGGTCTTTCAGCCAGAAGATCGCAGACTAACTCGGCCGTACCAGCGGATTGTGTGAGACCTAAATGGCCGTGCCCAAAGGCGTAAATGACACGTTTAGACTGAGTGGCGTAATCAATCACCGGCAAGCTGTCTGGCATGGATGGACGAAATCCCATCCACTGCTCTCCGCCTGTAATTTTCAATTCGGGCAAGAAGTGAGCGGCTTTATTGAGCAGAACATCGGCGCGTTTATAATTCGGTTTAAGAGACAGGCCGCCTAGTTCTACGGCGCCACCGACTCGTATGCCTTGCCCTGCTTTTGTCACAACAAAGCCATGGTTACTGAAAGTAATGTGGGTTTTAAGATCAAACGCGCCAGCTGGCAACGTTGTGTTGTACCCTCGTTCGGTGTCGAGTGGTAAATTGTCACCTATTGATTGCGCTAATGTTTTTGACCATGCGCCTGCCGCGAGCACCACATAGCTTGCTTCATAATCTTCGTCATTGCTTTTTAGGATGACGCTGTTGTCTTTTAAATCAATGGCACTGATGGACGCAATGCGTATTTGACCACCTAATTTTTTGAACGCGTCTGCTAAGTGTTGTGTCCATTGGGCAGGATGGACGACGTTTTTCCATTCTGGAGTAAAAGCCGCATGGGTAAAACGAGGGTGAATGCCGGGCTGGATTTTAGCGATGGCTTCAGGGCTTTCTAAAAACTCGAATAGGACGCCGTGTTCTTTGCGTGTTTGCCAACCGGTAAGACTGGCTTTGAATTCAGCTTCGCCTTCATAAAGTTGTAATTGCCCTTCTCGTCGAATCAACGACTCACCGTTGACGGCCGTTATTTGACGTTCTAATGCGGCTTTTGATAACGCCATCAAACTGGCTTGTGCTGTGAGAGCCGCTTGGTATTTGTCTTTCCAACTGGCTCGCCAGAACTGGAACATCCAAGGCAGAATTTTTAACGCGTAAGCTGGGCGAAGTGATAAAGGACCAAGGGGATCAAGAAGCCACTTTGGGGCTTTGCGCATAATACCAGGCGTGGCAAGTGGTATCACGTCCGCAAAAGCGAATGCCCCTGCGTTACCTGCTGATGTTTCAGCGGCGACGCCTTTCCGATCTAGCACAAGTACCTGTGTGCCTTCCGCCTGTAATTTAAGGGCGGTACTGATGCCAATAATGCCAGCACCAATCACAATAACATCCGGTTTTATTTTGTCGCTCATAGTGACTCCTTGCTCGTTTTAGCTCCCTAATACGATGCCTGTTCTGAGAGGATCGTTTGGGTTATTGATGAGTGTTGCTTCACGAGTGATAAAGGCCTGACCGGTAATAGACGGCACAATACTTCCTGTTGGAGCGGTTGGGCTGGTGGACCTTTCGTAACTCAACGTATAACCACTGCCAATGGTGCTTTCTTGATAAATTTCCTCACCAGGAGCAAGTCGATTATCGGCCGCAAGGCATGACAAACGGGCGGAACAACCGGTTCCACAAGGGGATCTATCGTAGGCATCGTCTGGGCATAAAACGAAATTACGCGTGTGTCCTTTCTCTGTAAGCGCTGGGCCATACAGGACGATATGATCGATAATACCACCCTTTTCCCCTTCAATGCCTTGGGCGTAAATGGCTTCTCGAATGGCAATACCAGCTTCTGTCAAACCACGGATATTGCTTGGTAGCACGGGCGTTGGACTATCATCGACCATAAAGAACCAGTTACCGCCGTAAGCAATATCCCCTGTTACTTTGCCAATTCCTTCCACTTCTAACGTGATGGCTTTTTTGAATCGGTAACTGTCGATATTTTTTACAGTGATCGTATTTTTATCGTTCAGTGTTACTTCAACAATGCCGACCGGCGTTTCTATTTTATGGGTACCAATGCCGATTTTACCAATGTGAGCCAGTGTGGCGGCGACACCAATTGTGCCGTGCCCACACATACCAATGACCGCCGCCGCATCAAAATAGATAACACCGGCGACGCATTCAGGGTTTGTTGGCTCGGTTAATAAAGCGCCAACCATGGCTTCTTGCCCATAGGGTTCAAGCACCACAGAACGATAAAAATCTTTATATTCAGTCGCTAGACGTGCTGCCCGTTCCGATAAAGGCCCTGATCCAAGATCAGGGCCTCCTTCTAGAATAACTCGGGTAGGTTCGCCTTCGGTATGGCTATCTACGATAAGCATTCAGTAATGACTCCACCTTGTTTTACCCACTGAGCAAACCACGTTTTGAAAAGCTGATATTGTTTTTCGCAGTATCTGCGTTGCTCTACGTTTAGTTCATCTGTTTCATTAAAGTGCAGGCGATATTCTTCTTCACCATTTAATACCAATAGGTATTTAAAGAACAATACAAGCTCTGGGCCTTCGTCAAAACTGGCAAGAACGGACATGGCTTCTTCTAACTCTTGAGCTCGCATGCGAGCTTCTGCATTTCCAGTTGCGGCCATTTTGGCAAGATGAGTAAGCAACAAGACTTCTTTTGGTAATGCAGTACCAATACCGGTAATGGACCCTGTGGCGCCACAGTTTACGAATCCATGAAACACTCGAGTATCTACGCCAACCATCAACAACACGTCTTCATCATTGGACGTAATGTTTTCAGCCGCATAACGCATGGCTTCTTTACTACCAAACTCTTTGAAGCCAATCAGATTTTTGTGTTCTTTACGAAGCGCAAAGAACACATCCGCTCGTGTTTCAAAACCATATACAGGGCTGTTGTAGATGATGGCTGGAATAGACGGCGCCGCGGCAAGAATGGCTTTGAAATGGTTAATTTGTGCAGAAATCACCGAACCACGAGACAACACACGTGGAATGACCATGAGGCCAGCGGCACCGACCTTTTCCGCATGGGCCGCGAGAGCGACAGCCGATTTTGTATTGATCGCACCAGTACCAACCATGACGGGAACGCCAGCGTTAACCAGACGCTCAACACCTTCCATGCGCTCTTCATCCGTCAATAACGGCCAATCCCCCATGGAGCCACAATACACAACAGCAGACATCCCTGCTTCTATCAGCTGTTTGCCTTTTTTCACTAAAGCGTCGTAATCCGGAGTACGGTCTGCTTTGCATGGTGTCATTAAAGCGGGTATTACGCCGTAAAAAATATCTTTGTTCATCCTGTTACCTTTTAATGTTCATTGATTAATGTGTATTTAGTATTGCGTGTTTAAACTAATAATATAAGTTGTCCTAAATCACCATAGGCTAGCGGACATTCATAAGAAATTTACGAGTATGTTCTGACTGAGCGTCTTCAAAAATTTGTTGTGGTGGACCAATTTCTTCCATGATTCCCTCATGAAAATAAGCCACTCTATCGGATACTTCACGCGCAAAGCCCATTTCATGGGTGACACAAATCATCGTCATCCCTTCTTCAGCAAGAAGACGCATGGTGTCGAGAACTTCGCCTACTTTTTCAGGGTCCAGTGCCGACGTCGCTTCATCAAATAACATGTATTCTGGCTCCATGGCGAGCGCGCGTGCTATGGCTAAGCGTTGTTGTTGACCACCAGACAATGAAACGGGGTAATTTTTTAACTTGTCGCCCAGTCCAACGTGTTTTAACTGTTTAGCGGCTAGCTCTAGAGCTTCCTCCTTAGACTTTCCTTTTACAATACGAGGAGCCAATGCCACATTCTCTAAGGTGGTTAAGTGAGGAAAACTGTTCCATTGCTGGAATACCATCCCCAGTTTTTGGCGCAATTTGTTAATGTCAGTATTCTTAGCGTGTACATCGGTGCCATTGATATGAACGGTACCTTGCTGAATGGCCTCAAGACCATTAATGCAGTACAACAAGGTCGATTTCCCTGACCCTGAAGAGCCAATGATGGACAATACTTCTCCCTTACTGACATCGAGGTTAATGCCTTTAAGAACATGAAGGTCGCCGAAGTGTTTATGTAGATCACGTATTTGAATCATTTCGCCCACCTTTTTTCGAATTTAGAGGCATAAAGTGAAATTGGATAAGAAAGCGCAAAGTAAAACGCACCAGCGATAGACAGTATGAGCAAGGGTTCTTGTGTTCTAGTAATAAGAATTTGACTGGCTTTAAGTAACTCCACATAGCCCAACACAGAGACCAACGCGCTGTCTTTCATCACCCCAAGTACAACACCGATCCAAGCAGGAAACACAGTACGACCGCCAATGGGCAGAACAACATGAAACAAATCTTGCCAGTAAGTCAGACCAAGAGAGCGAGAGGCTCGACGCATGGATGTCTCAACGGACTCGATTCCGCCTCTTGCTACGTTGGTAACTAATGACGCGGTATAGAAAGTCAGGATGACAACACCAGAAAGAAACGGGTTAAGGTCCAAACCAACCATAGGGGCGAAATTATAAAAAAGCACCAACTGAATAAGCAGAGGGACAGAGCGAAAAACATCTAAAATAGGGGCAAGGATGATACCGGCCACCGATTTGCTTTCATGGAGTACCCAACCGAAAACACAGCCCATCACACTGCCGATGGTAATCGACAGTATGGAAATCCAGAGCGTTTTAAGTGCCGCTTCTCCTAGAAACCAAAGGTCATTTGGATTAAAACCAGTAAAGAAGCTTATAGGTTCTTGCATAATATAAAGCCTCGTTAATATCGAAATAGACGCATCGCTAACAAGCGAGAGACCCCTAGTACTATTTTGACAATGACATAGTAAATAACAGCCGCGACTGCAAAATACTCGAATACTCGGAAGGTTTTACTGGCAAAGAACTGAGTTTCCCCACTGAGTTCTTTAAAGCCAACTAGCATGCCTAGAGAAGACATTAGTACTGCCCAGACCATTTGATTGGTGATGGGGTAATAGACAATCCGTAAAACCTGAGGAATGACAATGCGAGTGTAAGCCTGCCAACTGTTCATGCCTAAGCAGCGAGCCGAGTTAATTTGCATCACGGGAATGGCTTGGAAACCACCACGAAAATTCTCAGCAAGGTAGCCTGCGCAGTTAAAACTGAGGCCCGTTAAAATAATAGTAAAAGGCGATAAGTTGATGCCAAAAGCACCTAAACCAAAGCCAAAAAAGAACAGCTGGAACAGAGCCGGTGTGTTACGGGCGATCTCGATCCAGGTTACGGCAAACCACTTCAATGGGCCTTTCATATTCATGCGCATTAGCGCTAAGCAAAGACCAATAACAACCCCCAAAAACATCGCCAAGGAGGCTATTTCAAGGGTAACGAAACCCGCTTGGATCAGATCGGGAAGGCTTTTTAAAACAGGCCGCCAATGGAAATTATAATCAAACATTCTGGTATCTCCTGAGGCCTCCCCTCTAATCACAAGAGGGAAAGCGGTGAGTCATCCTCTACTTATTAATACATGACGCCAGGGATACGCAGATCAGGTGCATCACTTCCAACATATTTGCCCCAAAGCTCTTGGTAGCGACCTGAACGAACTTGATGGGTAACGAACAGGTTTAAGTAATTTAACCAAGTGACATCCTGACGTTTGCCAACAATGGAAGTGTAATCCGCTACCCAAGGCATACGAGGACCCGCTTCTAAATTAGCGTACTGCTGAGTGATGGGTTTGATGGCGGTGTTCGTCGTAAGACCGATGTCGGCCTTGCCTTGGGCCACAGCGAGAAAGACTTCATTTTCAGATTGGTAGCTCTGATACAAGTTTTCTTCGCCCCATTTCGCTGCGATTTTTAACCACTCTTGCTCTGGTAGAGTGCCTAGCGCAGCGGCGACGCGTTTGCCGCGAATGTCGTCAATTGATGTGATGTTACTTTTTGAATTCACCACTCCCTGAGAGTAATAAATGGCATAAGGAATACTAAAGCCGACGGTTCGTGCACGCGCTAGGCTGTCAGAGGTGCCACCAAACACAACATCAGCGCGACCTGTTGCGATAACCGGTAAGCGTTCAGACCATGTGAGAGGCATGATTTTTACATCCACTTCCAGCGACTTAGCAAGATCGTGACAGTAATCCACGTCGAACCCTGCAGGTTCGTTGTTCGCATCACGATAGCCAATCGGCGGGAAATCAAGTACCACGCCGCAGCGTAGCGTTCCTCTGTCTGCCACATCATCTAGCGTATCTGCTGTGACCGCGACGGAATTCAGGGCTGCGATAGACAAAAGAGCTGTCATTATTTTCTTCATTTTAATATTCCTTTCTATAGAGAGTTTATTTTTGTTTTACGGGATATTGGATACAAAATACATTTTGAAGTTAAAAACGTCAAGAAAGACTTAAAAATTAAACAAAGAAATCGTACAAAAAAGAGGGGGATATCTAAGTTATGGTGAAAACCGCGGGCTTTGTGCGGTGTTTCACCATAAAGAGTCTGTGTTATGTCATCAGTTATTTCACCGTGGAGGTTACGCTAATCCACCCATGCACATGTATTTGATTTCAACGTATTCATCTATGCCGTACTGAGAGCCTTCACGGCCACTGCCAGATTCTTTCACACCTCCAAATGGCGCGACTTCGCTGGAAATAATGCCTTCGTTAATGCCCACCATGCCGTATTCCAAGGCTTCAGAAACACGCCAGATACGTGCAATGTTTTGGGAATAGAAGTAAGACGCCAAACCAAATGGGGTATTGTTCGCCATGGCAACGGCTTCTTCTTCGGTTTTGAATTTAAATAAAGGCGCAACAGGACCAAATATTTCGTTAGAGAAAATGTCCATGTTTTCGGTCACGCCAGTCAAAATGGTTGGCTTAAAGAAACGCTCGCCCGCCGTTGACTTGCTTCCACCGATGAGTACTTTCGCGCCTTTGGCAATCGCATCCCCTACCAACTGTTCGACTTTGCTGATGGCCGCATTATTAATAAGCGGACCAATGGAAACACCGTCAGAAAAACCGTCGCCTGTTTTAAATGTCGCTACCCGCTTCGCTAATTTTTCAGCGAAAGCATCGTACACGCCTTCTTGAATCAACAGACGATTTGCACACACGCAGGTTTGGCCCGCGTTACGGTATTTGGATGCAATCGCGCCTTCCACGGCGGCGTCTAGGTCTGCATCGTCAAATACAATGAAAGGCGCGTTGCCGCCCAATTCCATTGAGGTACGTTTTACGGTTTGCGCACATTGTGACAGCAATAATTTGCCAACCGGCGTTGACCCAGTGAACGACAATTTACGCACCGTAGGATGACTGGTTAATACACCGCCAATGGCTTTTGCGTCTTGTCCAACCACGACGTTTAACACACCGGCCGGAATACCCGCTTGATGTGCCAGCTCCGCTAGCGCTAGCGCGCACAAAGGCGTTTCGTCAGAGGGTTTGATGACAATAGTACAACCCGCCGCCAGCGCTGGACCGGCTTTACGAGTGATCATTGCGATAGGAAAGTTCCATGGTGTAATAGCGGCGACCACACCAATGGGTTGTTTTATCGTTAATATGCGCTTGTCTTTGGCAAATGTTGGAATCACATCGCCATTCAAGCGACGCGCTTCGTCGGCAAACCAATCAATAAAGGACGCGCCATAAGCGACTTCCCCTTTGGCTTCAGCAAGCGGCTTGCCTTGCTCTAATGTCATCAAGGTCGCCAAGTCGTCTTGGTTGTCTAAAATCAGCTGATTCCAGCGACGCAATAAAGTGGCTCGTTCTTTTGCTGTTCGGCCTTGCCATTCTTTTTGGGCTTTTTCAGCGGCTTCAACCGCCAGCGTTGTTTCTTCCGCACCTAGGTCTGCGACGTCTATAATGTGTTCACCGTTTGCAGGGTTGGTAATCGAAAACGTCTTACCCGACTTAGCACCGACCCACTCGCCTCCAATATAAGAATGGCTTTTTAATAGAGTAGGCTGAGATAGTATTGCTTTCATATAAGACTCCAAGCTTGACTACGTAGGTTGATTAATAAATGGATCTTTAGACTAACAACCGTACTGTTAATAGCAATCCATAGTAGGCAATGGTCAGCATTACTCGTTTCATGCGCCTTGGCAGGGAGAACGACAGTTCCCTCCCCTTATGTCTTCGAAGGGGAGGACTAGGGAGGGGTTGAACTTGATGGCTTTCCAGGAAAGGACTAATGTGATGTGGTTGATTCAGGAGAAAAGTTTTGCCTTATTTAGAGCAGTTTATGCAGCAGTGGAAAGCGTATCTGTTAAACGAGTTTACCGTTCACGGACTTGTCTATCTGGAAACAGAGGACGGCGATTTTTTTGATATCAAAGCCAATTCGTTGGTCTATTTTAGCTGGCTGCGCACTGCGTTTAAGTCTGTATCTGAAATAAATGAATCAAGAGACGCTATTGTATGGATAATGCTAGAAAGGCAGTTAAGAGAACTCGCGAAGAAAGCCGAAAAAGGCACATTCGACCTTATTTCTAAGTTGCATATCGAGGAAAGCCAAATCCAGATTAGTCTCAATTTCAGCTATGACGATGAACAGCATATTGTTTATGTCAGCTAGCCACAGGTTTAAGAATCCTTTTATCGCTTTCACGATAAAAGGATTTGTTTTTCTCATACGTTTATGACGAAATGTTTTTTAGTTAGTCTGTTGTTTCTTCGCTTTCTTATTCGGTAAGTCGGTAATCGTCCCAGCACCTAACTCCGCTGCTAAGCCAACCGTTTCATGAAGACTTGGATGAGCATGAATCGTTAAGGCGATGTCTTCCAGTGTGGCACCGAATTCGATGGCTAAAGTCAGTTCCCCAAGTAATTCCCCTGCGTGTGAGCCAACGATGCCAGCGCCTAAGACGCGTTCTGTCGTTTCGTCATAGATGAGTTTGGTTTTGCCCTGAGTCACGCCAGACGCAATGGCTCGACCGCTGGCGCTCCAAGGAAAAACAGCGGTTTTGACGGCAATATCTTGTTTTTTCGCTTCGGTTTCCGTCAAACCAACCCAAGCTACTTCTGGAAAAGTATAAGCAATGGAAGGAATCGCCAGTGGTAAGAAGTCCACCTTGTGGCCCGCAATCACTTCGGCCGCCGCGTGGCCTTGGTGAGACGCTTTGTGTGCTAGCATCGGGCCATGTGTTACATCACCAATGGCGTAAATATTGGATACAGATGTTTGGCACCTGTCATTAATCAATACAAAACCACGTTCGTCTAGCTCAACCCCGACGTCAGAAATTCCAGCGGTTTTGCCATTGGGAGAGCGACCAACGGCGACGAGTACGGCGTCTACGGCTAGATTGCGTTCGCCATCTTTGTCTTGCAAGGTGACATTCAAGGCTTCGGGTGTGGCTTCAATGTTGGTCACTTGAGTCTTGGTCAAAAACGTCATGCGATCTTTGTTTACTTGCTCGAAGACTTGCACGAGATCTTTGTCGGCGCCAGTCATGATTTGCTCACCAAGCTCCGCGACGGTGATTTTCGCGCCAAGTGATTGGTAAACCGTGGCCATTTCCAAGCCAATAATGCCACCCCCAAGAACTAATAGATGCTCAGGAATGCGCTCGAGTTGCAGTGCGCTGGTGGAGTCTAAAATACGTGGGTCGTCGTACGGCACAAAAGGCAGTTTAATAGCACGAGAACCGACGGCAATAATGGCATTTTTAAATTCTACTTTTTCCTCTGAACCTTCTTTGGTAACAATAATTGAGCTGGTGGAGTCAAACTTGCCTTCGCCATGCAAGACGGTGACCTTCCTACCTTTAGCCATCATTGTGAGGCCGCCAGTTAATGTGTCTACTGTCGATTGTCTGTGTTGTCGAACCTCGTCTAGATTGATGGTTGGTTTGGCAAATTGCACGCCATGGGCTGGTTCGTCGGCCATGAGAATTTTTCCGGCGACGTGCAAAAGTGCTTTAGAGGGAATGCAGCCAACATTAAGACAAACGCCACCCAAGGTGTCATGACGTTCTATCATGGCAACGGTTAACCCTAAATCCGCAGCACGAAAGGCGGCCGCATAACCGCCAGGACCGCTGCCTAAAACCACAAGATCGTATGTCATTATTTACTCCGATTACTGTTTTTTGTGAGGAAGAATAAAGCTATCTACCACTAGATAGGTTAAATATAACTTGTGGATTTACGTTGGGTCAATAAAATACCTATCACCAGATAGACAAATCTTGTGATGAGACACCTTAATGACCGTTGAGAAAAATGACACAAAGAACAAAATACAGGACGCCGCTGAGCGTTTAATTATCCAAGGCGGCTATGGCGCGTTTAGTTTTCGCGATATTGCAGAAGAAGTCGGTATTAAGAGTGCAAGTGTTCACTACCATTATCCAACCAAAGGCGATCTTGCTTCGGCGGTAATGACTCGTTATATCAATGAGTTTTCAGCGCAGCTACCAAACCCAAATGATGAGAGCCTTGATCCTAACGCTATGCTGGAAGGGTTCATTAATGGCTTTAAGGCCAAGATTGTTGATCACCAAAATATGAGCCTCTGCACCATGCTGACGGCGGATAAACATATCCTGCCAGATGAAGTAAGCGCGGCTCTTACGGCATTTTATAATGTCAAAATAGAATGGTTAACCTTGCTTTTTATGCGCTTAGCGTCTTTACAGGAAGAGCAGGCAAAAACCCAAACGATTCAGTTTCTCGCCACACTCCATGGCGCCTCTGTTTTGGTCCAAGCAACCGGTAATGCCGATTTTTTTGAAAGAGCCTTGTCTTATTGGAGAATGGTATACGTTAAATAAGAGACGCTATATAAAGTAACGGCTTCCTTGGGTTAACATGATTAGCCAATAGAAAAATTCACTTATAAATGAATGAAACGACCTACATGACCGCATCAGATAAAAATCTACATAACCCTAAGTTTGCATGGCGTTTTCTTGCCCCACGGTTTTGGCTTACTTGGCTGATAGTGCTGTTTGCGCTTGTTTTGGCTTATGTGCCTTTTCGTATTCGTGACAAGTTAGCGACAAAAGTCGTTCCTTTGATTCTGAAGAAAAAAAGCGGGGCGTTAAATCGTGCTCGCTTAAATATTCAGCACTGTTTTCCAGAAAAGTCGTTAGAAGAGCGAGAAACCATTTTACGTAAGAGTTTAGAAACCGCGGCTCAATTTTGTTTTGCCTACGGTGAACTGTTGGTTCGTAGCGATAAGTACAAAGAAAGCCGCAATGACATCATTGGTGGTGAGAACCTGTTTCCTTTGCTGGATCGAGGTGAAAATGTCATTACCTTGGTGCCGCATTGCTGGTCCATTGATTACACTGGTTCAATGTTAGCCTCGCTTGGTTACACCGTGACAACCATTATGAAACCTCAAAAAAACCCATTAACCGATTGGCTGATGCACACCCAGCGTATGCAGTACGGACGTGGTGTTGTTTACCCTAGAAGTGCAGGCATCAAACCTTTTCTTCAATCTGTTAAAAAAGGTTACATAGGTTATTACCTGCCTGATGAAGATCTAGGAGCACAGCATTCGGTTTTTGTACCCTTTTTTGGCGCTGAAAAAGCCACCATGAAAGGCTTGGGTAAACTAACCAAATTAACAAAAGCCAATATCGTTCCTATGTTTCAAGCCTATAACGCAAAAACAGGCAAGTATGAACTGCATATTTTTCCAGCGCTTGAGAACTTCCCTACGGGCGATGACACTCAAGATGCCATTGTGATGAACAAGGCATTAGAGGCCATGATTGAAACTCATACTGAGCAGTACATGTGGATTTTGAGTTTGCTACGTAGCCGACCTGATGGCACTAAACTTTATTAATAATAAAAAGTTAACGGCATGATTTCTTTTAGTATTCGATTAAACGGAGCCAGATATGTCTGAGCGCTCAACCTCCCCTCATGATATAGACATTCATGCGGTTAAACAGTACCTACTCTCTCTTCAAGATGCGATCTGCTCGTCTTTAGAAACGGTCGAATCTTCTATACGATTTAAAGAAGACGCTTGGGACCGACCAAACGGCGGTGGCGGACGAACGCGTGTTATCGCGGGTGGCGATGTCATTGAAAAAGGCGGTGTAAATTTTTCCCATGTGATGGGCGATAACCTTCCACCTTCCGCAACAGCGGATCGCCCTGAACTTGCAGGCGGTCGATTCGAAGCCATGGGCGTGTCTCTGGTGATTCATCCCAATAATCCGATGGCGCCCACATCTCATGCTAATGTGCGTTTATTTATTGTTTATAAAGACGGGATGGCACCGGTTTGGTGGTTTGGCGGTGGCTTTGATCTGACGCCTTATTATGGCTTTGACGAAGACTGTGTTCATTGGCACCAAACGGCACACGATGCTGTTGAGTCCTTTGGTGAAGGCTATTATTCTCGCTTTAAAACATGGTGTGACGAGTATTTCTATCTAAAACACCGCGGCGAACCTCGTGGTATTGGCGGCTTGTTTTTTGACGACTTTAACGAAGGTAGCTTCGAGCAGTGTTTTGGCATGATGAAAGCGGTGGGCGACGCCTACACAACGGCCTATTTGCCTATATTAGAGCGTCGTAAAAACCTGCCTTTTACCGAGCAGCAGCGTGACTTTCAACTGCATCGTCGTGGACGCTATGTTGAATTTAACCTGGTGTTCGATCGAGGTACGCATTTTGGTTTACAAAGCGGTTTAGGTCGCACGGAATCCATCTTGATGTCACTGCCGCCGGAAGTACGTTGGACGTATGAGTACCAAATTGCACCTAGCAGTGAAGAGGCCAAGTTAACCGACTATTATCTAACATCGAAAGATTGGCTTGCTGGGACTGAATGATATCCAGCTCACAGTAATCGCGTTTTACAGAATAAATAAGAGGACATATTTTGGATCAATACGCCGTGGTTGGTAATCCGATTGCTCACAGCAAATCGCCTAGCATACATAAGCATTTTGCCGAGCAAACACAGCAAGAACTTACCTATTCGACGCTATTAGGCGACGATGTTCAATTTGAGCGCCAAGTAAGAGATTTTTTTGCCAACGACGGCAAAGGCCTGAACATTACGATGCCGTTTAAAGAACGTGCTTATGCCATGTGTGACGTATTAAGCAAGCGAGCAGAACAAGCTGGCGCAGTGAATACCTTGCTTATGAGTGAAAATGGCGACATTTTCGGCGACAATACCGACGGTATCGGTATGGTTCGTGACATAACGCATAATTACGGACAAGCATTAACAGACAAGCGTGTGTTGATTTTAGGCGCAGGCGGCGCGGTGCGTGGTGTGCTTGAACCTCTTTTATCTGAGAATCCAAAATCTGTCACCATTGCAAATCGTACGGTCGAAAAAGCGCAGGCGTTGGCCGAGCATTTTGATTGTTTAGCTTCGACGTTTGAAGGCTTAAAAGGTGAATTCGATATCATAATCAATGGTACATCGGCGAGTTTGTCCGGCAGTCTACCGCCGTTAAAAGACGAATTAGTCGGCGCGAAAACATGGTGTTATGACATGATGTACGGCAAAGAGCGTACGGTATTTCTGCAATGGGCCGATGACCGTGGCGGCAAAGGGGCTGATGGTCTTGGTATGTTAGTGGGTCAAGCCGCAGAAGCGTTTTATCTATGGCGTCAGGTTCGTCCTGACACCGCCAGCCTGGTTGCCTTGATGCGCAAACAAATGGAAGCCAGCTGATCAGTAAAATAAGCGAACGAAAGGACACCGTATGAAAGCGCAATGGTTCAATTCTGTTGATCAAATAGGCGAAGCCAAGTGGCAGGCGGCTATTGGAGAAACACATTATCCCTTTGCGCAATTTGCCTTTCATAAAGCCTTAGAGCAAAGCAAAAGTATCGGTGATGGCACTGGCTGGTATCCAGAATATTTACTGGTGATGGACGATGATGATGTTCCACTTGCTATTGCTCCAACTTATTTGAAAACCCATTCACAAGGCGAATTTGTCTTTGATTGGTCATGGGCGGAAGCCTATCAGCGTTACGGCATGGATTATTTTCCTAAACGCATTTGGGCTATCCCCTTCTCCCCTGTAACGGGTTCAAGAATTTTTTCTCGCCTTGATCCAAAAGGCGATGACACTCAATTTTCTCATCTGTACCCTGCGCTTGCGGAGTTGATGACACAAGCAAACCAAGATCGAGGCTTCTCAAGCTGGCATCTGTTATTTACCAAGCCTGAACACGCCGCCTTGTTCGCGCCAAACAAAGAGCTTCTGCATCGTATTTCCTGTCAGTTTCATTGGTTCAATCGTGACTATCAGGACATGGAACACTACTTTTCCCATTTCTCCAGCCGCAAACGCAAGGCCGCGCGCAAAGAGCGAGACAAGGTTACCAAGCAAGGTATTCATCTTACTCGAACGCTAGGAAATGAACTGACGTCGACCGAGATCGATTTCTTTTACTTGTGCTATCAATCGACGTACGCCAAACGCGGCCAGCAAGGTTATTTAACGCGTGAGTTTTTCGGTCAATTAGCCGACACCATGGGCGAGAAAATTGTTTTGGTACAAGCTTACCGAGGTGAAGATGCGATCGCGTCGTCGTGGTGTTTCTTCGACGATCACTCATTATATGGCCGTTATTGGGGTTGTATGGAAGAAGTTGATTGTTTGCACTTCGAAGCGTGCTATTACCAAGGTATTGAATTTTGCCTTGAAAAAGGTTTACAGCACTTCGATCCGGGCACGCAAGGGGAACACAAAATTGCCCGCGGCTTTGAGCCCGTCTTTAGCCATAGTATTCATTACATTGCCCATGAAGGTTTTCGTGATGCGATTGGTAACTTCTGTGAAGAAGAAGCGGAATCAGTGCGTGGGTATCATCAAGATACCCACGCTCTTTTGCCCTTTAAAGAGAAGTAAAACCCCCTCCCAACCTCCCCCTTAGCAGGGGGAGGAGCCAGTGATTTAGCGCGTATCTCATCCCCCCTTAGCAGGGAGGAGTCAGTGATTTAGCGCGTATCTCATCCCCTCTTAGCAGAGGGAGGAGTCAGTGATTTAGCGCGTATCTCATCCCCTCCCCTTATCTTCAAGGGGAGGGTTAGGGAGGGGTTAAAATCACACGTCTTTATGTGGGCCAAATAATTCGTAATGAATACGATCGGCTTCTACACCAAGCGTTAACAGCTGTTGCTTAACAAACATCATAAAGCCAACCGGACCGCATAAGTAGAATTCGCCATTCGAGATTGGCAAACCTTCTTTGATGACGTCTAGTTGCATGTTGCCTTGATAAACGCCCTCTTCTGTTTTGTCTGTTTGCTCATACCAAGTGTGTACGTTTAACGCCAAAGACCCTTTTAGCTCGTTTACATGGCTTTTAAAGGAATGCTGACTTTGGTTTGCACAAGCGTGTAAATAATGGACTGGCTGCGCGTAGCTTTGTTTGGCGAGCGTGTTCAGCATGGCTTGCATTGGTGTTAAGCCAACACCACCAGAAATGAGCACGACAGGCGTTTGCTTGTCTTGGAAAATAAAGTCGCCAGCCGGTGGCATGGCTTCGATTTCATCTCCTACGTTTAGGTGATCGTGTAGATAATTGGACATAACGCCGGCCATGTCGTCACTGCCTTCGCGTTTTACACTAATGCGATAGGTCTGGTTGTTTGGCGCTGTTGATAGCGAATATTGACGTATCTCATCGTACTCCTTGCCTTTTGGATGTAATTTAATGCCCAAGTATTGGCCTGGAAGATAGTCAATGACTGGACCACCGTCGATTGGTTCGAATACAAAGCTGGTAACCAGATCAGATTCAGGTGTTTTTGATGCGACACGAAAGCGACGGAAATCGGTCCAACCACCGGCCTGCGCCGCGCGTTCTTTGTAAAGGTCGCTTTCTATTTTGATAAAGATGCCTGCCAATTGAGCATAAGCGGCAACCCACGCTTCTTCAACGTCTTTAGTAAACGCTTCTGGTGCAAGTTCGCGCAATGTTTCGATCAAATGATGGCCGACAATATCGTATTGATCTGGTTGAATGTTAAAGCTGGTGTGCTTATGAGCGATACGCATGACGGCGCTAGTGAGCACTTCTAGATTGTCGATGTGCGTCGCGTAAGCGGCAATGGCGTTGAATAAGGCCGCAGGTTGACCGCCTGTCTTTTGGTGTGTCATGTTAAATACGTGTTTTAGCTCAGGGTTGTGCAAAAACATACGTTTGTAAAAATACTCAGTAATGGCTGGTCCTGCGGAAGCAAGCAGCGGGATCGTGCTCTTAACTGTGTCTATATGTTGTTGAGATAACATTTTTGTTTCCTTTTAAAACGATGAATAACAATTTCTTATCTATAATATTGCTAAGAGCGTGCCAACTAATAAAACACATATAAATCAAGTATTTATATTTTTCATACTTGATAAAGAGTCAATAGGACTCACAAAATGAAAAGTCTATATGGTATGTTAGAGTCTAAATGACACGGTTAGTGTTTTTTCTTATGAGTTGATGACCATGAATCAGATTTCCAATCACGCCCTACTTAGCTTTGCTTTAGACCTTGCCAGTGCAGTGACACAACCTAATCGTTTTGAACAATTAGTCTACGCCGTACGTGCCACGATCAATTGTGATGCGGTTGTATTGCTGATCCATAACAATGCGGTGTTGACGCCGATTGCTCAGCGAGGTTTGTCAGAAGACCTAATGGGTCGACGCTTTACTATTGCAGAGCACCCGAGATTAAAAGCGATTTGTGGTGGGCATTATCCTGTTCGCTTTGCGGCCGACTCTCCTCTTCCAGATCCATACGATGGCATGGTACTGGGTCATGATGAGCAGTTACGAGTGCATTCTTGCATGGGTGTGCCTTTGTATTTGGAAGGAAAATTGATTGGTGCTGTGACGCTAGACAGTATCCTGCCAGGTGTTTTTGATGACATAGATGCTCGTGCTTTAGAAATCATTGGCACTATGGCCGCGATGACCTTAAACACCGCCATCTTGATGGAGCAATTAGAGAATAAGTCACAACATGCCCAGCATGTTTTAAAAGTGTTGAGCGAACAAACTCTCGAGATGATTGGACAAAGTAAGGCCATACAAGAACTTAAACAGTCTATCGATTTGGTTGCACAGTCAGATTTTGCCATCCTAATCGAAGGGGAAACCGGTGTTGGTAAAGAGCTGGTAGCTCGTGCACTGCACGAACATTCCTCACGTTTTGATGCGCCTATGGTGTATGTCAACTGCGCGGCGATTCCTCATCATCTCATTGAAAGTGAGCTGTTTGGTCATGTAAAAGGCGCTTTTACAGGCGCCGACCGCGATCGCCAAGGCAAATTCTTATTGGCCGATGGTGGTACGTTATTTTTGGATGAAATCGGCGAGCTGCCACTAGAAGTGCAAGGGTCATTACTCAGAGCGATTCAAAATCAAGAAATTCAAGCGGTGGGTAAAGACCAAATTCGCAAAGTGGATGTGCGAATCATTGCGGCCACTAACCGACATCTGGAAACAGAAGTTGCGGAGCATCGTTTTCGTGCCGACTTATTTCATCGACTTAGCGTATTTCCTATAAAAGTGCCGGCGTTACGGGATCGCCAAGGCGATGTTCCTTTACTCGCGGGTTTTTTTGCTGAGCGCTTTCGTCGTAAATTAGGCTTACAGCAACTGACGTTATCGCCATCAGCAATCAATCTGCTAGAAGCCTACCATTGGCCTGGAAACGTCCGAGAGCTAGAGCATGTGATTTCGCGCGCGGCCTTATTTGCAAAGGCAGAAAGCGCTAAAGACGAAAGCCCAACGAGTATTACTGTTATTTCACCTGCGCATTTAACAGGGTTACAAATTGAAAAAAGTGATAAAGAAGAGATACAGCGTGCGATAGAATATACGCCGAAAGACGCTATAATATCTAACGAGCCTATCGATTTACGTGAAAAAACAGAGACTTACCAGCGTGATATGATTCGACAAACATTAGAATTAACAGAAGGAAACTGGACGAAAGCCGCCCAGCATTTATCCATGGATCGAGCGAATTTAGCAAGATTGGCGAAACGCTTGGGGATTCGTGTCACCAAAGAAGTACGAAGCTAGAGGCTTTATCCCCTCCCATTATACTCGGTACCGGAAAGGCTATTGCTTGAAGTGCATTAACCCCCTCCCAACCTCCCCCTTGACAGGGGGAGGAGCTTACAAGGAGAGGGGTTTTAAAAGATGTTAAGCATTATGCCGAGCAGCACTGACTTGTCGAATGCGTTCAGCGGGGAACTCAAGCTTCGGAAGTAAATACGCTTTTACGTCTTCTGGGTAACCCAGTTCGTCCAGCGCGGCGGCCATGCAGTTTAACCACATGGCTTTTTCTTTTTCGGTGATGATTAGATGCGCGTGGGCCTGAGGTAAGCTAATGGGTCCATATTTCTTGGTAAATAACCTCTCGCCCCCCATCCAGCCTGATAAAAAAGACACCAGTTTGTCGATGGTCAGTTCAAGGTTGCTTGGGTGCATGTCGAATAAGGGTCGAAACTCTGGGGTGTTTTCCATAATGCGGTAAAATGTTTCTACCAGCGTTTGTAAACCAGCAAGGCCACCCACTTTTTGTAAGGTGCCATCGCTTTCACCGTAAACGGGCGGGTTAGAATCGGTCATTTTATTCTTCGTCTTGTTTGGAGATGTTTGGCTGATTTTGCTCTTTTTTAGCCGTTTTTTCACGATCCATTTTGATGGAGTTACGATAGCCACCTAGCGCGGCTAACGCACCGATGATAAAACTCATGTACAACGGAATTTCAAACAACATAGTGATACTAATAAAAACACAACCGACGGCCAAACCTTCAATAAAGGGTTTAAGTTGCTTGGGCATAAGCTTTCTCCGGAAGATGAAAAATAAGCGCAAGTTTAGCAAATTTATACGACGATGCGAGCCAGATTGTGGAAAAAAGCATGAGTTATCCCATATTTGAGAAATATAAAAGCAACGTTTTTTTATTTTCTTACTATGTGGACAAGTGATTGAAATACGAAATTAATGGTCATGAACGGTCTCCTTCTGTCTGAAAAGTGCACAATGATAGGAAGACCTGACGCTAAATGTGAATAACTGCTATGATTTTCCACAGATTGCTGCAAGTCAGAATGATTGGTCTGGTTGGTTTTTATCCACAAAATATAAAATATCCACAAGCGAGACTCGTGTGTCGAAGTTATCCCTAAATTCTATCTTTTGCGCTCATCGTGCAAACGCTCCATTGAATCGCAAGATTTGGCATATGGCGTGGCCGCCGATGGTTTCAAATATCACAACACCCCTACTTGGTTTGGTTGATACGGCGGTCGTTGGACACTTGGGAACGGCGACCCATCTTGGTGCTGTTGCGATTGGCGCGAGTGTGTTTAGCTTTTTATTTTGGGCGTTTGGTTTTTTGCGAATGGGTTCGACGGGATTGACGGCTCAAGCTCTGGGCCAAGGCGATGATAGACGGGTCCGTGAGTTGTTGTTGCAGTCGATTTTAATGGGCATCTTCATCGGTTTGATGCTGATACTGTTTCGCGCTCCTTTGATCGATCTTTTTATTCATTTGATGGCACCCAGTGCAGATGTTGAACCTTGGGCACGGATTTATTGTGAGGCACGAATTTTCAGTGCGCCAGCCGTCTTAGCAGGTTACGCCTTAATGGGCTGGTTTTTTGGCGTGCAGTATTCCAAAGGCGCGCTGTGGATGTTGCTGGTGATCAACATTGCCAACATGGCACTCGATTATTTTGCGGTTTATGGCTTAGGAATGGCCAGTGACGGCGTTGCCTGGGCGACGGTGTTTGCGCATTATATCGGCGTGACGGTCGCGGGCGTTTTAGCGTGGCATAAGCTGAAAGGCTTCTCGGGTCATGTACCCATGCGTGCGTTGGCGCAGTGGCGTGAATATGTGGCGTTGGTGCAAGTGAATCGTTACTTATTTGTGCGCACTATTCTCTTGTTGTTGGTGATGTTGTTTTTTACCGCTCAGGGCGCACGTCAAGGGGATTCGATTCTTGCTGCTAATGCGGTTTTGCTGACTTTTCTAATGATAATCTCTAATGCGCTAGACGGTTTTGCGTTTTCTGTAGAAGCCTTGTGTGGCGAATACTATGGTCGTAAAGACAAAGCTAACTTTAAGAAAATCATTGAGTTATCAACCTATTGGGCTTTGTTCGCCGCGTTGGTTCTGATGCTCATTTTCTGGCTTTTCGGTAACCAAATTATTGGCTTACTGACGAACGTACAAAGTGTACGTGACGACGCCGCACTGTACCTACCTTGGCTTATTTTCTTTCCTCTGTTGGGTATTTGGTCGTTTATGTTGGATGGTGTATTCATTGGCACGACCAGTGTGAAGCAGATGCAAAACACCATGATTATTTGCGTCGTCGGCGTATTTTTCCCTGTTTGGTTCATGACTCAAGGCTTGGGAAATCATGGTTTATGGCTTAGCCAAGCGGTGCTTTTCCTCGCGCGAGGCGCGACACTTTACTGGTGTTATCTGCAAAATATGAAGAAAGGTGTGTGGTTTGAAAACCATTAGTGCGATCAACGCGGATTTTGGTGCTCGTTTCTTCGTAGCGAGCGTTGGATGCGTGTTTCCTCTTGGCGCATTTTAAGTAAATTATCTTCCACAAATACCAGGTGCGTGTGAGCGGCAATTTTCGCTTCTTCTGCTTTGCCTTCTATGATGGCTTGATAAAGTTGGGTGTGCTGCTCCATAACACGTTGTCGAGCGGCTTTTTTCTCAAATAAACGCTTCAAATTACTCGAAATGCTTTTTGCTAACACCGCGTGCAGACTGCGTAGCGTATGCAGCAAAACCACGTTATGTGCCGCTTCGGCAATGATCATGTGAAACTCAACATCGAGCTTGGCTTCCAGCGCGAAAGCTTGGTTTTGATTGGCTTCTACCAGCTGATGAAAGCACTGTGTGAGTTTGTCTTTATCGGCGTCAGTACTTCGCAATGCGGCGTAATAAGCGGCAAGACTTTCCAATGCGTCACGAAACTCTAATTGGTCGTACAAGAACTCGTCGTGGGCGCAGAGCAAATCTTGCAGCGGGTCAGCAAACGAGCTACCGAGTTGTTCAGACACATAAGTGCCGCCGCCATGACGACTGAATAATACGCCACGAGCGATCAGCTTTTGAATGGCTTCTCGTAATGACGGACGCGATACGTCAAATCGTGCGGCCAGTTCGCGCTCAGCTGGGAGTTTTTGCCCCGCCGTGAAACTGCCTTCTACGATCATGCGTTCGAGTTCTTTCATGATGATGTCGGAGATTTTAGGTTGTTTAACGCGACCAAATTGATTGTTTTCCATGGATTTTCCTAAAAATAGTGTCTTCAAAAACTGCTGTGTATAACTTAAAAAGTGGTAAAACCAATTGATATTGTCACTAAAATTCACGAAACCTAGTCTAAACTAGTAGTTGACAAATTTTCTCTAGCTTCTTAATGTTCCTTGTATTCAAAAGGTAAATTGGTCTTACCAATTTGTCTAGCATTTATTCTTTGATAATAAGAAATAGGCTACTCGCCGTGGAATGTCTGATGAACTCTGCCTCAACTGCTAATGATTCGCTTACTCATAAAGCAACGCAATACCGTGATCTATACCTTGCCTTGAAAGACGCTAAAAACGGCGCGATTGATGAGTCTCGATTGATCCAAGATCCTCTTCGAACCTTAGCGTACGGAACGGATGCGAGTTTCTATCGATTAATTCCGCAACTCGTGGTGCGGGTAGACAACGAAAATGACGTGCAGTTGGTGTTAAAAGAAGCCAGAAAGCGCCATTTACCTGTGACGTTCCGTGCCGCGGGGACTAGCTTGTCAGGGCAAGCGGTAACAGATTCCATCTTGATGCAATTATCCGATCAGTGGAAAGGCCATAAAATTCATCAACATGGTCATAGTGTTTCCCTTCAGCCCGGTATTATTGGTGCACGAGCGAATCAATTGCTCGCACCGTTTCAACGAAAAATCGGTCCAGATCCTGCGTCCATCAATGCATGTATGATTGGTGGCATCGCGGCGAATAACGCCAGCGGCATGTGCTGTGGTACGGCACAAAACAGTTATCACACGATTCAAAGTGCGCGTTTAATTTTCGCCGATGGTTCAATGTTAGACACTGCTGATGATGCCAGCCGTTTGGCGTTTGGTAATCGCCATGCAGATTTATTAGACACACTGACACGCCTGTCTAAAAGCGTAAAAGCTAATATCGAACTGGCCGATAAAATTAGACACAAATATCGTTTAAAAAACACCACAGGATACAGTTTAAACAGCTTGATCGATTTCGACGACCCGTTCGACATTCTGCTGCATTTGATGGTTGGCTCAGAAGGCACGCTTGGCTTTATCAGCGAAGTGACCTATGAAACCGTGGTGGACCATCCTATTAAAGCCGCCGCGATGATCTTCTTTAACGATATGGAACTGGCGTGCCGAGCGGTAACAGCGTTGAAAAGTGCGCCAGTGTCGGCTGTGGAGCTCATTGACCGTGCAGGATTAAAAGCCGTAGAAGGCAAACCGGGCATGCCGGAAATTTTGTCTTCTTTAGGTTCGCAAGCTACGGGGTTATTAGTGGATGTTCGGGCAGCGACGGCGGAGGAATTGTCTGCAAACCTTGAGGCTGTTACTCACGCTTTAGGTGGATTGAAAGCCATCAACGACATCGATTTCACTCAAGACAAAGTTATTTACGATTCTTATTGGAAAATCCGCAAAGGCTTGTTTCCAGCCGTTGGTGCTGTGCGCCCAGTCGGCACTACCGTAATTATTGAAGACGTCGCCTTTCCGGTCGAGCAGTTGGCAGAAGGTGTTGTAGAGCTACAAGGCGTGTTTCAAAAACACGGTTACAACGAGGCCATTTTGTTTGGTCATGCTCTAGAAGGCAATTTACATTTCGTTTTCACGCAAGGCTTTGATGATCCAAAAGAAGTGAGTCGTTATGCCGCGTTGATGGATGACGTCGCGCAATTAGTCGCGGTGAAATACAAAGGCTCTTTGAAAGCAGAACATGGCACAGGTCGAAACATGGCGCCTTATGTGGAACTGGAATGGGGCAAAGAAGCCTATGACATTATGTGGGAAATCAAACGTGCGTTTGACCCGCAAAGCTTGCTCAACCCCGATGTGATTCTTTCCCACAATGCCAACTTGCATGTGGAAAATTTGAAACCTATGCCAAAGGCAAATGACAAGGTTGATACCTGTATTGAGTGTGGTTTCTGTGAACCTGTTTGCCCTTCTAAATCGCTAACTTTAAGCCCTCGCCAACGTATTGTTATCTGGCGTGAGATTCAGGGTTTACGGGCTTCTGGGAAAGATCCAGAACGCTTGGCAAGATTGCAAAAAGACTATGATTATCAATCGATAGACACCTGTGCAGCGTGTGGTTTGTGTTCTACTCAATGCCCTGTTGGCATCAACACGGGTGATTTAACGAGAGAGCTACGACACGACAGAAACCCAGACAGTAAAGTCGGCTATTGGGTCGCGGATCATTTTGAAGGCGTGACGAAAACCGCTAAGCTTGGATTAACGGTAGCGAATGGCGCGCGTCATATTTTGGGTAACAAAGGTATGGGCATGGCGACGGGCGCTTTGAATAAGGTGTCTGGCGGTATAGTGCCTAAATGGCACAATCAAATGCCGAAACCGGCGGGCTTGATTCCAACCGTTGAATGTGGCGATTTAGAAAATACTGACACACTGAAAGAAGTGGTTTATTTCCCAAGTTGCGCAACGCGTGTCATGGGCGCAGGACCCAATGCGGAAGACAAACGTTCAGTAATGGCGGTGATGTTTTCTGTACTTGAAAAATCCGGTTACAACATCATTGTACCTAATGATGTTGACAGTCAATGTTGCGGTATGGCCTTTGAATCCAAAGGTCAATTCGAAGCGGCGAAGCAAAAAGCCAATGATCTCAATAGCTTGTTGTTAGCTGCGAGTGACAATGGCCGTATTCCTATTGTTTGTGACGTGAGCCCTTGCTTGCTACGCATGAAGGAAAGCCTTGATCCTCGCTTAGAATTACACGAACAAGTGGGCTTTTTATCAACGCATGTGATGCCCAATCTAACGGTGAAAGAAAAGCTCGGCAAAATAGCGCTTCATGTTACCTGTAGCACAACTCGCATGGGACTTGCCGACAGCTTCGTACAACTGGCGCATCAACTTGCCGACGAAGTCGTGATTCCGCCAGACATTACCTGCTGTGGCTTTGCGGGCGACAAAGGTTTCTCGACACCCGAACTTAACGCCAGCGCTTTAAAGACCTTAGCCAAAGCGGTAGAAGGCTGTGAAGTGGGTTATTCAAACAGCCGCACCTGTGAAATTGGTTTGTCAGAACACAGCGGTATCGAATATCAATCCATCGTTTATTTGGTGGATCAACTGACGCAATCCTCAGTTTCTTAGGTGAGTTATCATCGGTTACTTACAACAAAACCAACACTTCGTTCCGGCGCTAAAGCGCGAACATCCACGAAGTGTTGGTTTTGTTGTTGGTCAAGTTTTAAGTATTGAACGTATTTTTTTATAATGTTAAAACTTGAAAATACATGGAAAACCTTTGAAGGAACTTCAATGGCAATATCAGCTTTTAGTCATAAATATCAAATAGAGTTAGATCCTTACCAGCTTTTAACTCGAGAAGGTGTTATAGAAAATACACAGACACCAATAACTAAAGATAAAGCCGATTTAAGTAGGGCGTTTATTAGAAGAGATGTTTCTTGCCCTGAATGTGGTGCAATGAACGCTTCAATTGTAAGTGACACAATAGGCAATCGATCCGGTCATTATAAGAATGATGCTCACTTTAGATTTCTTGATAAAGGTAAAGATATCATTAAAGGGCATCGCGATACTTGTAGTGTCATTATGCCAACACCCGAAAACCACTTTAATAGTTTTAATTTCTCTGAGCAGTCTAAAAATAAAACAACGGCTATAGTTCGAGATATGGTTTGTAAAGCTTTAGCTCATGAGAAACTGCTCTCATCTGACATAACTAATCTAAGGGAGTGGATTTTTGCTCAGACAAAGAGCAGAAGTATAAAAAATGACCTTAATGCAACTCAGATAGAGAACGTTGTTACTCTGAATAGAAAACTTTCTAATAATGTAAGTGAAGCAACTCAGATTCCTAAAAAATTACTTAATGAAATATTAGATAAGTCGCAATTTCCTTTGGAGTTAAGGCGAATTAGTATTCCGCAATCTATGTCGTATAGTAATACTAAGAATTTATATAAGAAGAAGTATTTTGTTGATGTTAGACACCTACTTCCCTTTTATTTAAAAATAGGCGAGTTAAGCCTAATAATAGATAGAAAATATTATGATGTGGGACGTAAAAAGTCTCAGAAATATATCGAATGCTTTTTATCTCTTTTACTGTTTAAAAAAAATTGGGATGTAGGACATGCTTTTGATTTATTTGAAGAAATACATCATTTGAGTTTTCCTGAAGACTATACTCTGGCTAATATAGTTGGAATAAACCCATTTCAGAATTATATAGAATTCTATTACTTAGCAAACCTCAATGAAGTCGCCTTGTTGATACCCAGTAAAGACCACTGGAAGCCTTTATTTACTAGTCCAGTGGAAACTAAATAAGCATCCACAGTAGCCCAATTAGTCTCTGTCTAGTCAAATATTCCTAGTCACCAGATCAATCCTGCGCGGATGTTTGCGCTTTAGCGCCGGAGCGCGGGTTGATCTGGTGATAGCGACACTGCGGACTAAAGCATAAACGTCGAGTACAAACCAAACCCGCAAACGATGAGCAACGCCCAGCCGACGAATTGGAAGAAGACGGGTGTTTCGGCTTTTTGAATGCGGTTGTGGAGCTTTTGTCCGAAAACATGGCCCAGTAAAGCGCAAGGCAGTAACCAAAGTTGGTGGATAAGTTGTAGGTCGATGTCGGCGATGAGGAAGGACACCATTTTGATCATTACGAGAATGAACCAGAGCACAAACAAGGTATCGCGAAGTTGATGACGCGGTACTTTGGTGGCGAAGACGGAGACGATGAGCGGCGCGCCGATTAAGGAGGTGCCGCTGACGTAGCCGCCGAGCATAAGGAATATGGTGTCGAGGAATTTGTTGTTGGTGTAAAACGGTTTATTGAGAATATAAGACACGGCGAATATGGAGACGATGACAAAAATCACGCCTGTGACTATGTTGCCCGGTAAGGTTAATAAACCAAATACACCAATCAGTTTGGGCACTATCATGATGCTGAGGGCTTTTTTTAAGTAACCCCATGCAATATTGCCCTGCTCTTCTTTGGGGGCTTCACCTCGTTCTGCTGATAAGACGGCCTGTTGCTTAGTGGCTCTTGACCCTTGCCATGCAATCCAGCTGGAAAACACTAGAAGGTGAATGGAGATAATAGGCAAAAACAACAAAGGATCGTTTTTCACCAATAACAGGAAAGGCAAAGCGAGCACCGCGCCGCCAAATCCTAAGCCACTGCGGACAAAACCGCTCCAAATAAAAATGGCGCCGATTAAGGCATATTGCCACCAAAATAAGTTTTCCATGCTTGTCCTTTGGAAGTATCAGAGAAAGAAGTGTTGAGGTTTTGGTTAGTGTAACCAAATTTTCATTTTTAGACTAAGGTGTTCGCCAATAAGCTTGGTGCACGGTGAATGGACCTGTGTTTGTTAAATATTTCTATATTACTGGTATGGATATTTGCTAATCTTATATTAATAAAAACTGATATATTGGGTGCTTACGTGAAACACAGATTTATTTTTGCTTTGCTTATGTCCTTTACGCTCACGCTAATCATGTCGGCGTGGATTACCTATTTGAACATCGGCTTAGATCCGGAGTTTCTATCCTTTTGGATGCATGCATGGGTGCTTGCTTGGCCTGTGGCTGGGGTTGTTGCGTTCATTGCCGGGCCATTTTTGCATAAATTAGCGCAAAAAATGGTTGATAGAATGTAGGTTCGACAAACAATGTTGAGATGAAAAAAAACCGCTAATCAAAAGGTTAGCGGTTTTTTATTGAGCTTTAATCTAGCGTTGGATGAACGCTATTATTTTTGAGGCTTTTCGTCCCACACACTGAGGTCAATATCATCTCGTATTTCTGGGTAGTCGTCTGAGTTGAAAACCGGTGTATGGGTTTTAAGCTGAGCAAAATAGTCTTTTGTTAATTTCACTACGGTACCAGACAGCATCATGATCGCAATCAGGTTAATGGTCGCCATTAAGCCCATTGCGGCGTCGGCCGCGTTAAATACCATCGCCACGCTTTCGTATGCGCCCCATGGAATCATTGCGAGGGCCAAAATGCGTAGAATGAAAATCCCTGGTTTGTTTGCCCATTTAAGGTACGTCAGTGCATTTTCTGCGTAACTGTAGTTACCTATGATGGAGGTGAACGCAAAGAAGAAAATGGCGATCGCAACAAAGTACTGCCCTGCGCTGCCGATGTGAGTCGTTAACGCGGTTTGTGTTAAGGCAATGCCTGTTTGACCGTTTCCTAACGCACCAGAAAGTAGGATCATCAAGGCGGTTGCGGTACAAATCAGGATGGTGTCAATGAACACTCCCAAAGACTGAACCATGCCCTGTGACGCTGGGTGATGCGGATTTGGCGTGGCAACAGCTGCGATGTTTGGCGCCGAGCCCATGCCCGCTTCGTTCGAGAACAAACCACGTTTAATGCCGTTTAGCATCGCGCCTAACACACCGCCAGCGGCTTGTTCGATACCAAATGCGCTTTTAAAGATTAACGCAAACGCTGCAGGTACTTCGTCGATATTCATGAAAATCACGTATAACGCGACCAAAAGATACAGTACGGCCATAAATGGCACGACGATTTCGGCAACGCGTGCGATTTTCTTGATGCCACCGAAGATAACGATCGCCGCCAATGCCATGATGACAAAGCCTGTTATGCCTTTATCTACGCCAAATGCGCCTTCCATCGCGCCCGCAATCGAGTTTGCTTGCACGGCATTAAAGACTAAACCAAAAGCCAAAATAAGTGCCAAAGAAAAAACCGCGCCAGCCCAAGGGGCTTTTAATCCTTTACTGATATAAAACGCCGGACCGCCACGCAATTGGCCATTTTGGTCGCGCATTTTATAAAGTTGAGCAAGTGTGCTTTCAGCGTAAGCCGTCGCCATGCCAATCACAGCAACAACCCACATCCAGAAAATGGCACCGGGCCCACCTAAAAATAGAGCGACGGCCACACCCGTCATGTTGCCGGTTCCCACTCGGGAGGCAAGACTCGTACAAAGCGCTTGAAAAGGCGAGATTCCACCACGATCTGATTGTGGAGCTTTAAGAACGGTGCGGATAAATTCCGGAAAACGGCGGATTTGGATGAAACCTAAACGCAATGTGAAATATACCCCCACCGCTAGGAGGCCATAAATGAGGATGTAGCCCCAAAAAATCGTATTTAAAAAATCTATGATGGCGGCCATGTAAGGCACTCCCTTAATTCGATTATATCGATTGTTTTATTGTTCGTGGGTTGAATGATAGGAATGTATTTTGATAAAAAGCACCCTAAGAAACGCGTCGAAGCTTGAAAAAGTTTGCAAGATTAGCGAATTTATTGAAAACCGCAAGGCAAAAACCACCGCAATGTGCACAAATGGTGCATAAAAAATGGGTTTACTTGATTTGGTGAGAGCTGGCTTAATTTGAAGGTGAAAATGATGTGGCACCATGGGCCGCTGGGCGACCCAGGTTAACCAATCAAATTTTGTGCGATGTCGGTTGATGACGTTGTTTTATGGATAAAAGGTCAGTAGGCGTTTGGGTTGGTCGGTAAGGCGAAGTCTTGTGTTTGAATCGGATCTTGCTCTGCCTCCGCCCATTTTTTGTCTAACGGAATGACGCCAGCCCAAACAGGCCAATCGTTGTCTTCTGGGTCATCAATCGGCGGTTCTGCTCGCATCTTGATTGACGCTTCTTCTATTTTGATTCGTACTAAGCCTGTGGCTTTTATCTCTATGTCATTGACGGGCCGTAATGTCTCCCAACGGCCGGGGCTCACTTTGTCTAAAAATAGTTTAAATTGACGAACTTTTTCTTCTTTATCATCAATCAGTTCTGGAACCCCAAATAAAGTCACGGAGCGATAGTTGACCGAATGGTGCATCGCTGAGCGCGCCATGACCAAACCATCCAATTGGGAAATGTTGATGCACACCTTTTCTGGTTTGTCGATTGGGCCTTTGACGTTACGTGCTTTGGAATGAGCGTGCCAGTAGAAGTAGTCGCCTTCGCGCCAATGGCACGTTGGCGTGACAAAGACTTGTCCGTCTTTCGTTTGACCAACATGGCACATTAACGAAGCATCCATAATGTTAAACGCGGTTTCTTTGTCGTATTGAGCGCGGTTTGGCCCTCTTTTTACTTTGCTCAGTGGTGTTTCAAGTGAGTCGCTCATCATGCTTGTCCTAATTATTTTTTAAAGGTCTAATTCGTAATAGAAGCTTTGGCTTTTACTAAAACCAATTTTTTCATACAGAGCTTGCGCGGGCAGATTGCTTGCAGAGGTTTCGAGTATTAAACCTCGCGCGCTGGTTTGTTTTGCCAGTGCTTTGGCGGCTTCTATGAGCTTTTCTGCAATACCTTGTTTGCGATAATTGGCATCGACAAAAAGGTCATTTAACAACCAGAGTTTTTTCAGACCTGTTGACGAAAAAAGCGGATAAAGTTGAACAAAACCAATCACGGTATTGCCTTGCATGCTGTCTTCAGCAATGAAAATAACAGACTCTTGTTGTTCTATTCGCGCTTGAATAAAGTCCGTTGCCAACGCGGTATTATTTTCACATTGATAAAAATGCCTGTATTGCTCAAATATCGAGACAGCAGGGCTTAGATCTTCTAATTCTGCTTTGCGGATGTTGATCACCGGTCGTATATCCTTTTAATGATTGAAGTATTGTGGATGGCAAGAGATAACGCTATAAACAACAGTAGCCAAATCTGGCTTCTTTAAAAATAGCCAGAATGCATATAAAAAAACAGGCCAGTTATGAAGCATGCGATTGCCAGTTTACGTTTTTCATTGGATGAAAACGGAGCCCCCTATTACCAACAACTGATGAGGCAAATTCAGCAGGGCGTGGTATCGGGAGAATTATCCGTGGGTGACAAACTGCCCTCTTCTCGTTTTTTGGCTGGATCGTTAGGCGTGTCACGAAGTACCACATCACGGGCTTATGATCAGTTAATTGCAGAAGGCATTTTAACCAGTGAAGAAAAGCGCGGTGTGTTCGTTGCGGCGTTACCTATGGTGAGTAATCGCTTGAAGAAAATGCCGAACTCTTCTGTTCCATCTACTCAGAAGCACGCAGAAACGTTGGCATTTGATTCGGGTGTTGATGTGTCCGTGTTTCCAACCAAGGAGTGGGCAGCAAGCATGCGACGAAGTTGGTTAAATCCAGACTTAACCGTGTTGCAAGGTGGCTATGTGACCGGATACCCAGATTTAAAAGAAGCCATTGTCGACTATTTGTATCGCGTTCGTGGCCTTGAGTGTGTGGCAGAGCAAGTGATTGTGACGGCGGGCGCTCGTGATTCATTGCTGCTCCTGCAACATGCAATCATGTTATTGGCTCGTTCAGAGACGCATTCCGATGGCCGCTTAGATGCTCAAACCATGAAGTGGTGGACGGAAGAGCCCACTTATCCGCCCATTCGTGAGGCGATTCGTTCGCATGAACAAACGGGTGCGTTGCTTATTGACGAAGAAGGTCCGTGCCTGCCCGCGAGTGACACGGCTTCGAATGTGGCGGTAATGACGCCAAATCGACAATACCCACTTGGCGTGAGCATCAGTTCTGCTCGTCGTCAGCGGTGGATTCAAGCGATGCAAATGACGAATGCGCGCTGGTGGTTGATCGAAGACGATTACGATAACGAGTTTGTGTATCAGGGTCGGAGCAATGTGCCATTTATGCAAACAGTGAGTGTTCATGATCAAGCCAAAGATCGGGTTTTCTTTGTGGGTAGCTTCTCAAAAGTGTTGTTTCGCGGCTTAAGATTGGGATTTATTGTTGCTCCTGTGGTGCATGTGCCGGTCTTACAGCAAAGCCAACGTAAGTTGGGGTCATCCGCGTCTTTGCCTATTCAGCCAGCGGTGGCGGATTTTATGCTGCAAGGGCATTTCGACCGCCATTTAAATCGTATGCGTCGGCATTATCGACTCAAACGTGATGCGCTGCTGGTTTTATTAGAGGCGCATTTAGCGAGGTGGTTTGATTGGAAAAAACCACGTGGCGGTATGCATGTCTTGATTGAAATTAAACCCGAATTTGTTTCTTTGATTGGCGCGGAGATTGTTTTAGATCAGTGGATTGCTCAAGACATCACCAAGAACGATATTCTACTTTCTACCTTGTCTGAGCATTTTGCTCAAAAACAGCATGACGATGGTCGATTTGGCTTTGTATTGGGGTTTAGCGGGCCATCGGAAGAAAAAATGCGAAAAATAATTATCGCGCTAGAAACGTGGTTTACCGAGGCATTAGGCAATGTGTAAGACTTACAAATTGTAAGGATTTTGTACTGAAAGAGTGCTAACCTCTGTGTTTTAACATTCAGCTGTCAGAATTTACGCAAGACAGAATGTGAATTTTTATGAAAAGACCGTGAAGCAAACAGGAACAAAGACTAAACTAGACTTTGTGTGACTGTTTAAATTTTGCTATATTTCGCACACTTAAAATCGTATGAAGCGAGTAAAAACAGCATTTTCATTTTAGTTTTTATGGATTGGATGAAGAAATTGAACATTTTTCAAGACATTCTGCATTTTTCTGTACATTCGTTATCCAGCGTTTTGGCGGCCTCTATGCGCCCGTTTATTACCGTATCTTGCTTGTTTTTGTGCTTCTTTGTATTTACTACATTATTCTCTTCATCTGTCGAACCTATTCTTAATGCGGGGCTACTTTCTGGTCTCGCGTTAATCACCCTGTTATTGGTTAGTTATTTGTCCCTTATGATAAATATCAACCCTGCTCGCCAAAAAATGGCCTTCTTTTTAACTCGTGTTGGTGCCCCTTATGGGTATTCCCATCGTGTTGAGGCACGATACACGAAGAGATGTAGAGCTCCCTTTTTCAGATTTAGGTGATCCAAAAAAACTATTGCTGCGTTAATACTCTTAACTAGGTAATGGTCTTTGTGCTGTTTTCAGTGTGGTGATCTTTACTGAAATACCCGGCATTGCCGGATTTTCGTTCTGTTGCTTGATGGTCAAGTGGCAGTTTTGTGAACCTCGGGGTTAGAGGATGATTCTCTTGTTAACTCGTATCCTAAGTAAAGTCGCTTTGGCGGTAATGGTGGGCTTGCTCGCCGGTTGTCAGGGTGGTGTGCTCGATCCTAAAGGGCAAGTTGGTATTGAAGAAAAGCAACTTATTATAGTTGCTACTTTGTTGATGCTTCTTGTTGTGATTCCTGTCATCTTCATGACACTTTATTTCGCTTGGAAATATCGTGAAGGTCGTGACGAAATCTACGAACCAAAATGGTCGCACTCCACAAAAATTGAAACTATTGTTTGGGCTATTCCAATCGTTATCGTCATTATTCTTGGCGTGATCACATGGAAATCTACCCATTCATTGGATCCTTACAAGCCTTTGAAATCGGATAAAGATCACATCAATGTTCAGGTCGTTTCGATGAACTGGAAGTGGTTGTTTATTTATCCAGATCTTGGTATCGCGTCTGTGAATGAGCTGGTCTTCCCAGTTGATGTTCCTGTCGCATTTAAGATCTCTTCAGAAGGCACAATGAACTCGTTCTTCATTCCTCAGTTGGGTAGTCAAATATACTCAATGGCAGGCATGGTGACTAAGCTTCACTTGATTGCAAATGAGCCTGGTACTTTTAAAGGCATCTCTGCAAACTACAGTGGTCCTGGTTTTTCCAATATGAAGTTCAACGCTATCGCTACGAAAACTGAAGCGGATTTTGATGCTTGGGTTGAAGGAGTGAAAGCAGGGTCAATTGCTGGGTCGATTAATAATGGCATATTGGATCAAGCTTCCTATGATGCCCTTGCTGAATATGATTTGCATGCCCCTGTGCATGAGCAAACTCCAGTTCAGTACTACAACTCAATTAAGTCAGGCGTTTTCATGGACAATGTAATGAAGTTCATGAAAGATCACGGCAAAGTTGAGCTTTTAAAAGGCACGACGTTCGACTCTCAAATGATTCACGACAATATGAATCATGGTGATATGGAACATGGCGAAGAAATGAATCATGGTGAAATGAATCATGAGACATCTGAGCATTCCTCTCACGAGATGGACATGGAGGATGACAAATAATGTCTATTCTAGGTAAATTATCTTTAGACGCGATTCCACTTCATGAACCAATTCTTATTGTGACATTTAGTGCGATTGTTCTGGGTGGATTGGCGCTTGCTTTCTTCCTTATTAAGTACAACTTGCTTGGTATTCTTTGGAACAATTGGCTAACGTCAATTGACCATAAGCGTCTTGGCGTTATGTATATTGTACTAGCACTTATCATGCTATTACGTGGTTTTTCTGATGCCATTATGATGCGACTGCAGCTTGCAATCGCGACAAATGGCGATCCAGGCTACCTGCCTCCTCATCACTATGACCAAGTCTTTACGGCGCATGGTGTCATTATGATCATCTTTATGGCGATGCCATTTATGATTGGTCTGATGAACATTATTGTTCCACTACAGATCGGTGCTCGTGATGTTGCCTACCCGTTTCTAAACAACCTTAGCTTCTGGTTAACGGCTGGTGGTGCGATTCTAATCAACGTTTCTCTTTTCGTCGGCGAATTTGCTAAAACAGGCTGGGTGGCTTATCCACCACTGGCTGGTTTGGAGTTCAGTCCGGACGTCGGGGTTGATTATTATATATGGGCGCTGCAGATATCCGGGATAGGGACGACGCTAACCGCTGTTAACTTCTTGGTAACAGTATTTAAAATGCGCGCCCCTGGCATGAAATTGATGGATATGCCGATCTTCACTTGGACCTGTACTTGGGCCAATATTTTGATCGCTGCATCATTCCCAATTTTGACTGCTGTATTGGCAATGTTGACACTTGACCGTTACTTAGACTTCCACTTCTTCACGAATGATGGCGGCGGTAACTCAATGATGTATATCAACTTGTTCTGGGCATGGGGTCACCCTGAGGTGTACATCCTTGTACTTCCAGCATTTGGTATATTCTCTGAAATCATATCTACCTTTACGGGTAAGCGTCTATTCGGTCACAAATCCATGATTTGGGCGAGTGGTGCGATTTCTATACTTGGTTTCATTGTATGGTTGCATCATTTCTTTACCATGGGCTCCAGTGCGAATGTCAACGCCTTCTTCGGCGTTATGACGATGATCATTGCGGTGCCGACAGGTGTGAAACTGTTTAACTGGTTGTTCACTATGTACCGTGGTCGCCTTCGTGTGACTGTACCGGTGCTTTGGACACTTGGCTTTATGGTGACGTTCACGATCGGTGGTATGACTGGCGTTTTGCTGGCGGTACCAGGCGCTGACTATGTATTGCATAACAGCTTGTTCTTGATTGCTCACTTCCACAACACCATTATTGGTGGTGCGGTATTTGGCTATCTTGCTGGTTTTGCTTTCTGGTTCCCGAAAGTAATGGGCTTCCATCTTAATGTTAAGTTAGGTAAAGCGGCTTTCTGGTGTTGGTTGATTGGTTTCTTCATGGCCTTTATGCCTTTGTATGTACTAGGCTTCTTGGGTATGACTCGCCGTCTAAACCACACAGACAATCCTGATTGGAACATCTGGTTGTACATTGCTTTGGTGGGTGCGTTCATCATCATGGCCGGTATTATTTGCCAGTTGCTACAATTGTACGTCAGCTTCCGAGATCGTCATCAGAACATGGACACGACTGGTGATCCATGGAATGGTCATACGCTTGAATGGTCTACGGCTTCTCCGCCGCAGTACTATAACTTTGCGAATATTCCAACGATTTCTGATATCGATGCGTTTACCGATATGAAAGAAAAAGGTGAAGCTTACGTTCGTCATGATCACTATGAAGCGATTCATATGCCTAAGAACACGGCTTCGGGCATGTTGATCTCTGGCTGTATCACGCTAATGGGCTTTGCATTAATCTGGCACATTTGGTGGTTAGCTGCACTGGGTCTATTGGGTGCTTTCGTATGCCTTGTTCTTCGTGCTTACACCAAAGACGTTGATTACTATGTTCAACCAGATGAAGTTGCTCTTATCGAGAATGCACATCTAGATAGCGTGGCTAAGGGGTAATCATGAGCACGACACATATGAATACACACGATGCTCACGACGAGCATCATGACCACGATCCAGCACCGCATAACGTGTTTGGGTTCTGGTTATACCTAATGACGGACTGTTTGTTATTCGCATCCGTTTTCGCTACCTACGCTGTGCTCTTTATGAACACAGCAGGTGGTGTATCTGGTAAAGATATTTTCGAGTTAGATTTCGTCTTGGTTGAAACCGCAGTATTACTTGTTTCAAGTATTACTTATGGTTTTTCCATGATTTGCGCGCACAGTAAAAACAAAAAAGGCACCCTTTCTTGGTTGGCTGTTACGTTTTTATTGGGTGCTGTATTCATCGCAATGGAAGTCTATGAATTTCATCACCTAATCGTTAATGGTAATGGTCCTCAAGAAAGTGCGTTTTTGTCAGCCTTCTTTACCCTTGTGGGTACTCACGGCTTACACGTAACCGCTGGCTTGATCTGGATGGCTATCTTGATGATTGAGCTGACCGTGTCTGGTTTTGGAAGTCGTACCCTTACTCGCTTAAGTTGTTTAAGCTTGTTCTGGCATTTCCTTGATGTTGTCTGGATCTGTGTTTTCACCGTTGTTTATCTGATGGGGGCGATCTAATGAGCGATCATTCTTCTGAAGCAAATTCACACGGTAGCGTTAAGTCCTACCTAACCGGTTTTGTATTGTCTGTTATTTTGACAGCTATTCCATTCTGGATGGTTATGACGGAAGCGTTTGATAAGGGTCCAACTTACATCACAATCGTGTTGTTAGCCGTTGTTCAGATTTTTGTTCATTTGAAGTATTTCCTTCATTTAAACATGTCTGAGCAAGGTAAATTGGATACTTATTCTTTTATATTTGCAGCTGTAATTATTGTGATGGTTGTCGCGTTATCCGTATGGATTATCTACGCTTCCAACGCAATGATGATGTAAGTAGACTTGTTTGATGATTATGCGGACTTCTCTCATGGTAAATCATGCGCGTCCGATGGGAGCCTATAACGATGTTTAAGCGTTATCTTCAGGTAACAAAACCAGGCATCATTATGGGCAACCTCATCTCTGTTGCGGGGGGCTTTTTTCTAGCCTCTCGTGGCGAGATTGACTGGATTCTCATGCTAGCGACGGTGATTGGATTGTCGTTGGTGGTGGCTTCTGGCTGTGTCATTAATAACTATGTCGATAGAGACATTGATGCAAAAATGCAGCGTACACGTAATCGTGTGACCGTTAATGGGGAAATGTCAGGCAAAGCGGCTTTCTTCCACGGTGTTGTATTAGGCATTATTGGTTTTGCATTACTCGCCTTTTTCACAAACTGGGTTGCCGTTGCTTTTGCGGTGTTCGGTTATGTGGTTTATGTTGGTTTGTACACACTTCACTTTAAGCGTAAGTCCGTTTATGGAACCTTTGTTGGTAGCTTATCTGGTGCCGTACCTCCTGTTGTAGGCTATTGTGCCGCAGCGGGTCAGTTCGATGCTGGTGCCGCCATTTTGCTGACTATGTTTTGTATTTGGCAAATGCCACATTCTTACGCTATCGCTATTTTTCGCTACAAAGACTATGAAGCGGCGGGCATTCCTGTATTGCCTGTTTCTCAAGGTATCGCGAAAGCTAAACGACATATCATTTTTCACATTGCCCTTTTTGCGATAGTAGCAGCGCTTTTACCGCTGACGGGTTATGTTGGAATTGGCTTTATGGTCGTTGCTTTGGCAACCAGTCTTTGGTGGCTTGCTATGGCGTTACGAGGTTATCGTCCGGGTATTGATGTGAATGGTTGGGCACGACAAGTGTTTTTCTTTTCTATCATTACTGTCACTGCGCTTAGCGTGACGATGGCGTTAGACTTTAATGAAGTGTCGCCGAACTTACTGGTGTTTGCAGCACATTAAGCTATGTCAAAAAAAGCGGGCTTCTTAAGCCCGTTTTTTATTTCAATTCACGTCCCTGCCTTGTTAACTTCCTATTTTGTCCATTATTCGCTATTTTGAATGTCTGCTCGTTAAATCTCATTATTAAACAATAACGCTTTCTACTATGACCGTTATTATTTGGTAGGTGTCTTTGATCTGACGTCCACAATCAAAAAGGATGATGTGAATGAAAACGCTTTTAACCCTGTTTACACTGGCTATGCCACTCTTTTTTTTAGGCAGTAATATTGCCCATGCAGATGCTGTTAGCTGCCAAGCATTATCAATAAAAGCACCTAAAAGCGTAAACATTAAAACGGCGATGAAAGCCCCTGACAAGAACGTTAGGAGTCCGTATTGCTTGGTTTCGGGCGTTATGGCGCAACGAATGGGTGTGGACGGTAAGTTTTATTCGATCCAATTTGAGCTGCGTTTGCCAAATTATTGGCAAGGGCGTTTCGCTTATCAATTTAATGGTGGAAACGACGGCGAAGTGAAGCCTGCATTGGGCGCGATGACAGGGCTTATCGGTTCTCAATATGCGATTAACCAAGGCTTTGCTGTTGTTTCAAGCAACGGTGGACACGACGCAAGAGCCAATCCAGAAGCCGGTCTTGCTGGTGGCGCCCTGTTTGGTCATGACCCAGAAGCACGTCGTGATTACGGTTACGGCGCCGTTCAAAAATTAAATCCTGTTGCTCGTTCTTTGGTTGAAAGCTACTACCAAGCTCCGATCAAATACTCTTACGGCATTGGCCAATCCAATGGTGGGCGCATGGGCATGGTTGTCGCGTCGCGTTTCCCTGATATGTTTGATGGTCTATTGGTGGGCTATCCCGGTTTTAATCTGCCCAAGGCTGCGTTACAGCATGCCTGGGATATTCAGGCGTTACATCGGGTCAGCGACGATATTAGCCAAGCGTTAACCAAACGAGACTTAGATGTATTCGCGAAAAGCATTCTTGATCAATGTGACGCCCTCGATGGCATCCATGACGATATGATTTTTGCCGCAGAAGCTTGTCAAATTGCCTTCCAGCCAAAAGCCTTGGTTTGCACCAGTAATTTTGATCGAGACTGTTTATCACTCAATAAAGTCGCCGCTTTGATTCGCATGCACAAAGGGCCACACAACTCGAAAAATCAGGCTTTGTACACAGATTGGATATATGACACGGGTATTCGTTCTGATAACTGGCGTATGTGGAAAGTTGAAAGCATGATATCCGCTTGGAGCAATAAACCCATTAGCGTCGTGATGGGCGCCGCTTCTTTAGCACACCTATTCACCACGCCTTATACGAATGTTGCGGGTGATGTGTATTCACTTGAGAAGTATTTATTGGCGTTTGATTTCGATAAAGACGCGGCAAAAATCTATGCGACGAATAATCCATTCAACGAATCGGCGATGGCGATCATGACGCCGCCTGATGCCGTAAAACCAACCCTGACAGAGTTCAAGCAGCAGGGCGGAAAAATGATCATTTTCCACGGCAACAGCGACCCTGTTTTCTCGGTAAAAGACACGGTTCGCTGGTACAATTTTTTGGACTTTGCCTTAGAAGGTCGAGCCCCTGAATTTGTGCGCTTGTATCGTATACCCGGTATGCCCCATGGTCAGGGTGGGCCATCGGCGGATCAATTCGATATGCTTCAGCCATTGGTGTCATGGGTAGAGCGAAAAAAAGCCCCTCAGGAAGTGATGGCGGCCACTCGTTCTGAGAACCCAGAAATTACTGCTCGAATGGCTGGCATGACACGTCCTTTGTGCCCTTATCCATCTTACGCTAAGTACAAAAAAGGCGACTTTCTTAAAGGGAACTCTTTTCAATGTGTTGTCGCTAAATAATATAAGTCACTGCGGGGTTAACGACCGCCGCCCACATCAATAAAGCCGCCCGTGGTGTAGCTGGCTTTGTCACTGAGTAGCCAAAGAATTGCTTCAGCGACTTCTTCTGGTAGCCCACCCCGTTGCAACGGCAGATTGGGGGCGATGCGATCTACTCGTCCAGTCTCGCCTCCGTCGGTGTGCATATCGGTATAAATCAATCCCGGCCGAACGACATTCACGCGAATCCCATCGCCAGCGACTTCTAGTGCAAAGCCTTTAGAGAAAGAATCTACCGCCCCTTTGCTCGCGGCATAATCCACATACTCATTTGGAGAGCCGTACACAGAAGCAAGAGAAGAGACATTAACAATGCTCCCGCCTGAACCATTTTGGCTGATTGCCATGTGCTTAAAGGCTGCTTGGCTGCACAGCATCGTCCCGAAGACATTGGTTTCAAAAATGCGTTTCCAACGGTTTAAATCGGTTTCTACAAACGTCATTTGAGTTTCTAACACGCCCGCGTTATTCACGAGTGCACTGATGGCGCCCCATGTTTGATGAATTCGATCAAACAGCTTAGTCACTTGCTCCGCATCGCTTATGTCGGCTTGTATGCAATGAGCTAAGCCACCCGAAGCGAGAATATGCGCGATGACTTGTTCTGCCGACGTGGCGTCCTTTCTATAATTAATCACGACTCTATAACCTTGCCGAGCGGCCAGTTTTGCGGTGGCCGCGCCAATGCCCCTTCCTCCACCAGTGATCAATAAAATTGGCTTGCTCATCAGTTTGTCCTTTCATTGTCGAACGATAGTTATTCTAGAATTCTGTGTGTGGTATTTAAAGTCAGATAAGCAATATCCTGACGTCAATTAAGGAAAAATGCACGTTGATTACTGGTTGAATAAGGAAGCATTTGACACCTTTATGGCAATGCATTGTGTATAGTAAGCAATGTATATAATAATCATCCCGTATTAATTTTGGTGACGTGAATGCAAGTAAATAATATTGGTTTTCTACTGACAGACATTAAGCGTCTTATGCGTAGAGAGTATTTAAAAAGTAAGTTACCCATGACGCCGATGCAAGCAAGAGCGCTGGTTTATGTCTCTCGTTGCGAAGGCATTCGTCAAGTGGCACTGGCTGAAATGCTCGAAATTCAGCCCATTACGCTAGCCCGCCTTATCGATCAACTCGCTCTGGATAACTTGGTTGAACGTCGGCCTGATCCGAAAGACCGCCGTGCCTATGGGTTGTATTTAACGCCAGAGGCCGCCCCAAGTTTGAAAGAAATCGATATTGAGATAGAGCGAGTGCGTAAGAAAGCACTACAAGGTTTAACGGAAGAACAAGTCGAGGCGGCTATGGAAGCTTTAACGCTGATGCATACTAATTTATCAACTGATTCGCCACTGTAGAATTTATCTGGAGAAACATCTGTTATGAGTGAACAAGACACGAATCCTTCAATAGAAAAACATGTAGAGAAGCGCAAAACGCGCCGTGTTTTATTGGTGGTATTACCCTTAGTCGTGGTGTTGGTATCTGTTTTTGTTTATATGAAAGGCGGTCGCTATGTTGAAACGGACAATGCTTATATTCAGTCAGATATAACAACGATTAATGCCGAAGTATCGGGTGCGATTAAATCAATATCGGTCAAAGAGAATGAAAGAATAAACCAAGGCCAATTGTTGTTTAGTATTGATGCAACGTCTTTTAAAGTGGCGGAAGCCAAAGCCAAAGCGCAGTTACAACAGTCACGATTGGATATTCTTGAGCAAAAAGCCGCTTACGAAGAGAAAAAAGCAGAAATTAGACAAGCAGAGAATCAATACGCTTTTAATCAACGGGAAGAAAAACGTCAGGCAAATTTATTGAAGCAAAAATTCATTTCAGACGCTCAATTTGATCAATCCCGACAAGCGGCAGAAGTGAGTGAGTTAAACGTTGCTACATTGAAGAAAGATTTGTTTCGTTTAAAAGAAGCTTTAGGTGGAGATCCGAGTGCGCCATTTGAAGATCATCCTAGTTATCAATCCGCTCAAGCGGCATTAGATCAAGCGCGTATTAATCTTGGTCACATTGACGTTAGAGCACCAGCCTCTGGCGTAGTGGCGAAAGTCCCTAATAATGGCGAGTACGTTACTGCAGGCTCTATCACTATGGTGTTGGTGTCTGATGACAAACAATGGATTGAAGCGAACTTTACCGAAAAAGATTTAACCTATGTTCAACCAGGACAAACAGTGGAAATCGAAGTGGATGCCTACCCCGGCGTCACGTTGAGCGGCCGCGTTGAGAGTATTAGCCCGGCGACAGGGTCTAAGTTTTCTGTGATTCCAGCAGAAAATGCGACAGGAAATTGGGTCAAAATTGCGCAGCGTTTATCCGTCAAAATCCTAGTCAATGCTGGCCAAAGCACACCGATTTTACGTGCCGGTTTTAGCTCTACTGTCACCATAGATACGGAGCATCAACGCCGTTTATTCGGCTTGGCGTTGTGAGGCGATAGTCATGACGCTTACTCAAGGCTCACAAACGAAAGACGCGGGCACAAATCGCATCATGATCACTGTCTCGGTGATGCTTGCGACCATCATGCAAGCGTTAGACACCACCATCGCTAATGTGGCACTTCCTCATATGAAGGGCGCGATGGGAACCACACAAGATCAGATCTCTTGGGTGCTGACATCTTATATCGTCGCGGCTGCGATTTGCATGCCGCTTACCGGTATTATTGCTGCAAAGGTTGGGCGTAAGCGCTTGTTTATGTGGTCTATTGTAGGCTTCACTTTATCCTCTATTTTATGTGGTGCGGCTCAGTCGTTAGATCAAATTGTTGTGTTTCGCTTGTTGCAAGGTGTCTTTGGCGCAAGCTTAGTGCCTTTGTCGCAATCGGTGTTACTCGATACCTACCCCAAAGAAAAACACGGCTCCGCAATGGCCATGTGGGGCGTCGGGGTGATGGTTGGGCCGATTTTAGGGCCGTATCTTGGTGGCTTGCTAACCGAGTATTACAGCTGGCGTTGGGTGTTTTACATCAACGTGCCTTTTGGCATTATCGCTTGGCTTGGTCTTGCTGGCTTCTTGGAAGAAACCAAGCTAGATAAAAAACGCAGCTTTGATTTGTATGGTTTTGTGCTGTTAGGCGTTGCCATCGGTAGCTTGCAAATGATGCTTGATCGAGGCGAGTCGCAGAATTGGTTTAGTAGTTTAGAAATTACCATTGAAGGCTTGTTGACCGTTGTCTGTAGTTATATGTTTTTAGTGCATATTTTTACGCATGGTCATCCGTTTATTGAGCCTAAAATGTTTCGTGATCGAAACTTCAGTGTCGGCATGGTGTTTATTTTCATCGTGGGCATTGTTTTGCTGGCATCAATGACATTGTTGCCGCCTTTTATGAGTTCTTTGATGGGATATCCCGTTGTTGATATCGGTGCCGTTCTTGCTCCTAGAGGCTTTGGTACAATGGGGGCGATGATCATTGTCGGGCGTTTATCGAACAAAGTAGACGCGCGCTTTTTTATCACACTAGGCTTATTACTCATCACCTACTCTATGTGGGAAATGACCTTATTCACAACCGAAGTGACCTCATGGAACATTATCTGGACAGGCATAGTGCAGGGTATTGGATTGGGCTTTATCTTTGTGCCGTTGTCGACCATTAGCTTTGCGACGTTAGACCCGAAATACCGCAACGAAGGCACGGCTATGTTTAGCTTGTTGCGAAACATTGGTAGCAGCATTGGCATCTCTGTGGTGACGACCTATTTGGCTCAGCGTACGCAAATAAACCATGCGGCTTTTGCCGATTATATTAATCCGTTTAATATCGGATTACAGATTGCACAAGAGCAGGGTATTTACAATACAACTACGGCGGCGGGCTTGTCGGCCCTAAACCAAGTAGTGAGCGGCCAAGCGGCGACATTGGCGTATCTGCAAGACTTTCGCTTAGTCATGTGGGTAACCGTGGCGGCATTGCCGTTGGTACTTTTGCTCAAAGGGCCACAAAAAAAACCAGTGTCATAACGGCGATTTACGCTCATAAGGATAAATACCTCAAAAATGCGCTGATGTTTCAGGGCATTTTTTCTTTCTTTTATGTGTCTTTGTCGATCAATGCAGACATAAGCTAGTACTGTCTAGAGGCACACGTTATCATGCGTGCTTCTCTATTATGATATGTATTTGGTTTTGTCTGGAGGCTGACATGAGCTCATTAGATCGACACTTTATTTTAGGCTATGGAAGCTTAATCAATGGCGAAAGCCGTGCAATGACGGGTGAGACTGGAAACGTTTGGCCGGTTAAATTGCAGGGTTTTGAACGGCATTGGGCGGTGATGTCGGTCGATTATGGTATGAGCTCGGTGGCGGTTATTGAAGCACCGGAAAAAGCCTGTAATGGCGTATTAGTTGAAGTACCATACGATCAATTTCCTTTGTTTGATGAGCGAGAAAAAGGCTATCAGCGCGTCATGCTAAAGGCCGAACAGTTAATAGCGTATCAAGATGACCCTTTGCCAGAAGGCACGTATTGGGTTTATCACACCGATGATGTGGTTGAGCCTCATCATCATTGCCCCATTGCGTTGAGCTATCTTGATGTTA